>DNFA01000088.1:26055-40655 GCA_003487665.1 Oscillibacter sp. | reverse complement strand
CGATTTCAGCCGGATAGACACAGGCAAAACCGTGTGTTTTCTTGTGTCAGGCGGCCTTTCGCCCGGCTTACTCTGTCCCTTTTCCTTTTTTCCGATGCCGCTTCCGGCGCTTTGCCTTTTCCCGGCGGCACTGGAACGGCTCATGCTGGTGCGCCGCGGCAAAGGCCGCCCGCTCCGGCTCCGTCAGGGTGGGTACCACCCGCCGCCCCTGCCAGCCGCCTTTCTGCCGCGTTACCGACATCCGTACCGGGAACCGCCCGTGCTCCTGGCACCGGAACGTCCCGTAAAACACGTCTCCCTGCGGGTACCACGATTCCACCGCGCCCGGTGTGCGGCACAGAGGACAGGGCACCAGCCGCGCCTGCCGGCTGTTGAGCACCTGCTCCCGCTCCGGGAACACGCCCACCTTCTGCCGGGGCTGCCGGGGATATTCCACCGGGGAGAATCGGATGCTCCGCCTGCGGCGGGGCTTGCCGGTGGAGGGCGGCGGTACGGACGCCGCCAGTGCGTCCTTCGTCAGCCATGCGCTGACCAGCGCCGCGTACAGCGCGTCATACAGCGCGTTGTGGAACTCGTAGATCAGCGGGATGCCGCAGTATTCCGCCGCCTGCTCCAGCGCCACCCGCCGTCCGATGCCGATGCCCAGCGTCCGGCCAAAGGCGGCCTGCAGATCCACGCAGGCCGTCACCGGCGGCTCCGGCATCCGCCAATAGGCGGCGTTGGCCGCCAGCACGCCGTGATCCTGTGCGCCCCATTCCGCCCACAGGGTGTCATCCCCGCACCAGTCCAGAAACGCCTGATACGCCGCCGGGAAGTCCAGCTCCGCCGTCAGCGCCTGCACCGACTCCGGCAGCTTTCTCGCCACCGGCGACAGCTTGGGGTAGATGGACGGCCGGATGTGCATATTGAACCAGTCCTGCACCGCGCCGCCCGGCTCCGCCAGCCGCACCGCGCCGATCTGGATGATCTCCTCCATCCGCCGCCCGCCAAAGGGCTGGTTCCATTCCAGATCCAATACGATCACGCCGTCTCACCTTCTCCGCGCAAAATTCGACTTATCTTTTATTATATCACGTCATCCGCTCCGGCGCAACGCTCTATACCGGACAAATATCCCGCCATCTGTCGTTTTCCACAACTTTCCGCCCCACTCCTTGTGACAAATCACAAAATTACCGATACTATGCAAGCAGCTAATTGTTTTTCCCGGCCAGAGGTTTATACTGTACATTTGCAAAATAAGAGGTACTGTGTCTTTTACCGACAACTATCTCACGGGAGGAAACGTCATGAAAAAACGGATACTCGCTATGCTGCTGTCAGTGGTCATGCTGGCCTCGACAGTGGAACTCACCAGCCTGCTGACGGGGACGAACATCCTCGCCGGCACGGAAGCGCCCGCCGTCACCGATACGGCGCTCACCTCCGACACCGACACCGCCTCCGGCGGTCAGCGCATCACCGACGAAGACACGGCGGCCATCCGCCTGTCCGGCTCGGAGCTGTCCGTCTCCGGCGACATCGAACCGGACACGGCGCAGCCCTCCTCCGGCGGCACAGCCACGCTGGACGCCAGAAGTCAGGCGGACATCGACTGCCCGTACATTGAGTTCCTGACCAATAACGTCAACTACGGCAACGTGGGCACCTACGCCAGCATTGACTACGGCAAGACGAAGGAGGGCACGTTTGTCACCGGCGTGGATGCCGATAAGTCCCTGCTGGTGAAGATCGCCGACGACTGTCCCAACGATTACATCATCGCCCTGAACATCACCGTTACCGCGAAAAACGATCTGGACGCGGACGATGCGAAGGTCTATTCCAGCGAAGCCAAGACCACCATCAACGTCCGCCGGGGCACCATTCTGCCCAGCATCATCACCGAGGACATGACCCTCACCAAGGATCACTACTATATAATGATATAGACGGTACCGTGATCTCCAATGACTTTAACTACGGCAAGCCCATGACCGGCGTCCGGAAGATCTCGGCGTATAATGACGACTGGAACAACCAGTGCAGTTACTATGCCCTGAAGCAGGATGGCGGCGTTTGGGCGTGGGGCAAAAATAATTATGGCCAGCTGGGTGACGGCACCACCACTGATCGTAATCAGGCGTTGCAGGTGGATATCTCCGAGAAGGTCGTGGATGTGATCGGCCGAGATCGTTACGCTGTGTTTCTGACCGAAAGCGGAAACCTGTACGGTGTGGGAGAAACCTTCGGTACCACGCCGGTGCTGATTACCGACGGCGTCAGTGCCATCAAAGAGGGCTATTCTGATAGCGCGCGCTTCATCGTCCAAAAGGGACAGACCCTGTACTACTATTGCAAAAACAGTGTGAACCGCACCGTCCCTGTTCAGGGCAGTAGCCAGGTGGTCGGTTACTACAGCGATTTCTACATTCAGGACGGCAGCGTGTTTGGCAAAACGACCAGCGGCAGCGGCAATAACTACGGCCAATTGGGTGTGGGCGATACGGTGCACCACGATGATTACGTCCAGATGTTAAAGATCACCGGTGCCCGGCAGGTGTGGAACTTCGACAACACCACCTTTGTCCAGACAGCCGACGGCTTCTACGGCACAGGCCGCAACTATGACCGTGATCTGGCTAACCTGACCACCGAGGACAGCGCCGTGCCCGTGCGCATCTTCTTCGGCCTGCAAGCCAACGAGGAGCCCTTCCGCCTTGAGCAGACAAACATCACCGATGGTATTCTCACCGATAGCGCCCTCGTGCTGGATTTCAGCGAGTCGCTCCTCAAGGCCAATAACTTCGGCACCATTACCCTCAAGAACAGCAGCGGCGAGCTTGTCTCCCTCCGCCGCACCCTCCATCTGGATAAGCTGACCCTCACCCCCGTTTCCGGCTTCACCGACGGCATGTCCTATACCCTGACCCTCCCCGCCGGTGCCCTCCAGACCAAGTTCGGTGCCGCCAGCGAGGCAGTGGAGCTTACCTTCACCTACCAGACCCCCGCCCCGGCGGAGGTGGACAGTCTTACCCTCGGTAAGACCGTCCTCACCGGCGTCCTTTCCCCGGAAAGTGGTACAAAAGTGGATTTAGGTGAAATTAAAGAGGCTTTTAAACTTGAATTCAAGTGCGTTTCTAACCCCGATGCAAGTATCACCTGGACAGTGGCGGATAACGCGGTCGCAATGGTAGAAAATGGCAATTTAATCGCCCTTTCCACCGGCTGCACCACCGTCACCGCCGCCCTCGACGGCACCGATCTTGCGGCCACTGCCCTGCTCTACATCAGCGGGGACGATTCTGTGACCGCAACAAAATCCGTGCAAAATGGCGCTGAAAGCACTGTTTTGTTCAGCAATGGCGCACTTTTCACCCTGCATACTGACGGCGCGACCCAGCAGCTTTTCGCCGACGCTGTGGACTTCCACTGGGACGGCGGCGCCCTCTGGGTCAAGACCGCCGATGCCCTCTACTGCGACGGCGAGCTAACAGAGGATTTGCCAATTTCTGTCAAATACACCAATTTGCTCTCCCGTACCTCCGACACGGTTTTAGTCGGCTCCCAGACCCTGATCCTGACCGCCGACAAGACCCTCTGCCAGGGCGAAAACCTCAGTAATATAGCCATTTCCGGCGGTTCGGCGAGCGCTGCCACCTCCGGCAATCAGCTGCTCATCACCCCCTCCGACCCCCTCATTTCCGGCACTTCCTATACCGTCACCATTCCGGAAAATTCCATTTCCACCTACTTCGGCGCGCCCAACGAGGAGATCACTTTTACCTTTATTTATCTGGATACCCTGACCGCTGACGCCGGTGACGGCAAGACCGTTCTGGCAAGCGGCGCCGTGTCCGACAACGAGGCCGCAGCCGCCCGCGCGTGGACGTCCGAGCGCCTGACCGCAGGCTGGAAAGCCTTCTGCGACAAGGGTTACGACACTTTGTTCTACGGCAACGCCATCCTCAACCGCTTCACGGAAAACAACGTGGAGAAGTGGCTGCGCATCACCGCGCCCAGCGCCAGCAGCTACGTCCGCTACGGCATAGGCGGCAACTACTGGGGCACCGAGGGGCTCAGCGAAAAGACCAAAAAGGAGGCCATCAACAAGCAGATACTGGACTTCGATGACTACCAATCCATGGCCGACCTGAACGAGGGCACCATTCTGGAGACGATCCCCGAGACGGTGTGGCCGGTGGTGCGCTCCGTGTCCCTGCGGGACGCCAACGGCGAGGCGATCACCACCGTTGGTGCAGGCAAGACTACGTTCACCGTGACCTTCAACCGGGATATGGACACCGAAATGCCGCTGCAGGTGCGCTTCGGCAGCAGCTATCCCTACGCCGACTTCGAGGTGGCCGGGCAGTGGCTGGACAGCCGGACATGGGAGGGCTCCACCACCATGACATCCCTGATCGCCAACGGCATCCAGTACTGGTCCATCGCCAACGGTCGCTCCGCCGAGGGGCACCTGAAGCTCTACAAGGGCTGGGGACGCTTCAGCTTCAACATCGACACCTCCTCCGCGCTGGCTATGACCATGCAGGCCGAGGCCGCCGATGACGGCGTGATCCTCACTTGGGCGCAGGACGACTTCGACACGCTGGCGGGCTACAACGTCTACCGCTGCGACAGGGAAGGCGGCCAGCCTGTCAAGCTGAATACCTCTGTGATTCCGGCGGATGTCAAGACGTTCACCGACACCAATGTGACCCCCGGCCAGATGTACTACTACAACTTCACCGTGGTCAAGACGGATCTGAGCGAGTCCGATACCTCCGGCAAGATCTCCGTCCGCGCCAAGGACACCATGGCACCCAACATCTATCACGACGGCGTGTACAGCGCCTTTACCGGCAGCAAGCTGATCATCAGCGCCACCGCCAACGACAACCTGCAGATCGACAAGGTGGAGCTGTTCTACCGCGTCACCGGCACGGAGAGCTGGAGAGCGGTGACCATGACCGCCGTCAACGACCGGTATTCCGCCGTGATCCCGTCCTCTGACGTGACCACCGCCGGACTGGAATACTATATCCGCGCCTTCGACGGCGTGAACTACGCCTATAAGGGAACGGCGGAGCAGCCCTATGTCATCGCGGTCAGCGAGGCCGTGGATCGCAGCGCGCTGGGCGACGTCAACGGTGACGGCCAGATCAACGTGCTGGATGCACTGATGGTACTGCAGGCCAGCAACGACCGGCTGAATCTGGACGCGGAACAGTTCGCCCGCGCCGACCTGAACGGCAATAAGACGCTGGAGGCCGTGGAGGTGCTGACCATCCTGCAGTATGCCAACGGCATCATCGGCTCCTTGACGCTGTAAGGGGGCTGTTCCATGAAAGCAAAACGCGCATCCCAGCGCGCAGCGGCACTGTTGTGTGCCGCTGCGCTGCTGGTGAATCTGATCTCCACCGCGTGGGCGGCCAGCGCCTTCCTGCGGGTGGGCAGCGCCTCCGCCGCGCCCGGCGAGACGCGCTCCGTGTATGTCAGCGGCTCCAATCTGGAGGCGCTGGCCGGCGTGCAGGGCATCGTGTCCTATGACGACACGGCGCTGGAACTGACCGGCGCGGCGATGGTGGGAGCTTTTTCCGGGCTGGGGACGGTGAACACAGAGACGGCCGGACGGGTGTCCTTCAACGGCGCCTGTCTGGACGGCATATCCGGCTCCCAGAATATCCTGCGTCTGGACTTCCGCGTGCGGCCGGACGCCGCAGCCGGGGAATACCTGCTGGATATCCTGATCGAAAACGCCTACAACACCGGGCTGGTCACCGTGTCGTTGAGCGGCGCGTCCGGCGTGTTCACGGTGACGGAGCCGCAGTCCACCACCAAGACGCTGTATTTTTACAGCGGCAGCAGCGTGCCCACGCTGCACAAGGGCGAGCAGGTGAGCATCACCGCCTGCACCTATGGCAGCCAGGGGCTGGCTGCCGGTAAGCTGGAATTCCGCTATGACGCCGCGCTGTTCACCTGCGTGGCGGCGGAGCCGCTGGCAGCACTGTCCGGGGCGGTGAAGTCGCTGGACGCCAGCCGGGCGGGGTATGTGTCCGCCGCCTTTGCGTCTGAGGAGGAAATACCCGGCGGCGAGCTGCTGCGGCTGACGCTGGAGGCGGCGGCCGATGTGGACGCAGATACCTCCGTGACCTTCGCGGCCTCCGAGCTGTACGACACGGCGCTGGCCGCCATGAACGGCGTTGGCTTCACTCAGCCGCTGACCCTGCGCAAGACAGAGGTAACGCCGGAGACGCCCGCCCTGCGGGTGACCATGCCCGCCGCTGCCCGTACCGACGAAACCATCACCGCTGTGGTGACTCTGGACAGCGGCAGCGGTCTGGCCGCCGCCGATTTCTGCATTTCCTACGACACGGCGCTGCTGACATGCACCGGCGTGGAGGTGAGCGCGGGTATGGAGAGTGTGGACGGCGTGTATATCGAAACGAATCCACATACTGACGGCGGCCAGGTGAAATTCACCTTTATCTGTGAGAAGGGTTTTGCGGATGAAGCGGTGCTTCTGACCATGACGTTCCAACCGAAGAAGGAGGGAGCTGTCACCCTGACGCCCACCGTTACTACATCGGCTGTCGGCGCTGACCGTCGGCCCATCGCGCTGGACATGTGCGCTGCGTCCTGCGAGGTGAAGGATCTCTTCTTCGAGGTGACGTTCCGGGATGAGGACGGCACCGTCCTCTCGCGGCAGTCGGTTCGCTATCGTGCTGCGGCTGTGTCCGGTTCGTTCTGCGACAGCACTGATGCGGCGCGGAATGAGCTGCTGGTACGGTATTTCCTGCGGCTGGCCGATGTCAACGAGGACGGGCAGGTGGACATTCTGGACTATCAGCGGCTGTATTTGCTGGCGAGGAATGGCTGATGAACATACGCAAATGCAAAAGGCGGCGCCCTGTGGGGCGCCGCCTTTGAGACTGTCGAAAAAGCCTGTCATTGCGAGTCAGTGCTCACACTGGCAATCCGTTTCTAAAACGAACAAATCCTGCGCTTTTCGCAGGTTTCTGCCCGAAAAGATACGGATTCCTACGTCGCTTCGCGCCGCGAAGCAAGTGCCCTTGGGGTACTCCTCGGAATGACAGCGCTTCGCGCGGTTAGGGCGGACAGAGTCGTCCGCCCCTACGATACGGGACGTCGGGGACGCCGTCCCCTACGAGGCAGGACGGCGGGGGCGCCGGTTCCTGCGCGTTACAGGTGCTTTTCGGGGGTCTGCATGTCGCGGGCGATCTGCCTGGCGTAGCGCTCCTCCTCGCTGAACACGCAGCCGCAGTATTTCTGCATGTACAGCCCCAGCTCCCGCGCCTCCTGCTGCCCCTGACGGAAGCCGGGGCGGAAGTCGCGGTAGAGAAACGCCACGCCGTAGCGCCGCGCCATCTCCTCCGCCGTCTGACGCAGCAGCTCGTGGTTCTGGTAGGGGCTGACGAAGAGGGTGCTGGAAAAGCTGTCGAAGCCGTGCAGAGCGGCGTAGCGGGCGGTCTGCTCCAGCCGCAGGCCGTAGCATTTGCCGCAGCGGTGGTCGATGTCATCGGCCACGGCGCGGCAGAACTCCCGCAGGCCGTAGTCCTCCTGCACGATCAGCTCCACGCCCACGGAGGGGGCGTAGGCCATCAGCGTGTCGCGGCGTGCCTTGTATTCCTGATAGGGATGGATGTTGGGGTTGTACCAGTAGGACACCGGCTCGATGCCCTCCGCCCGGAGCAGCTGGATGCAGGCCACGGAGCAGGGCGCACAGCAGGTGTGCAGCAGCGTTTTGGTCATTTGTCTTTCCTCTTTTTGAAGGGTATGTGCAGCAGCTCTCGCAGCGGTCTGGCGGCGCGGGCGCGGGGCTGCATCAGGGACAGGAAGCGGGCGCAGACCTGACGGAAGGGCTCCTGCTCCAGGGCATCGAAGAATTTTGTGCGGTCTACGGACACCGGGGCGGGGGAGCGCAGCGCCTGATCCGCCGCCACCGCCTCGGCCAGATCGAACCGGCGGCGGTGCAGGGGCAGGGAGTCGAAGATCTGGGCGCCCTTGGCGGTGTTCACCAGCAGCAGGGACATGCCCAGCTGCTTTTCCTGGGGGGAGATGTTGCCGCCGGTGATGTCGCACAGGGTCAGGTCGCCGGTGCGGTCGGTGCTGGTGTAGCCGCAGGTGTGGCAGGCCGGGCGCAGGAACAGGCCGCGGGTGATGCCGCGCCCCAGCTCCGAGCGCAGCAGCGGCGCGTCGTACTGCCCGCCGTTTTCAAAGGAGACGTGGAAGCGGCGCACGCTGTCGCCGCTGAGCTTGCCGCAGAAGTCCACGGTCAGGGGGCGCTGCTGCTTCACATAGGCCATGGAGCGTACCAGCTTTTCCCAGATGCCGGGGCTGCACACGCCGCTGCAGGCCACGTCGCAGGTGATGAGCCGCTCCGGGTGCTCGCCCAGATAGCGGTACAGGCCGTCCACCTGACAGGGGGTGCCGGAGAACAGCACCTGCCGCCCCTGATCCAGATACAGGCGCGTCTGCTGGTAGCTTTCGCCCACGTCGCTCTGCACGGGCTTGGCGCCCCGGAGACGGGGCAGGTCGTGGAGGTTTTTCACGGCGATGTGGCTGACCTTCAGGCCATCGTCCAGCGCCGCGCCGAACACCACGCCGCCGCCCTCCAGCACATATTCCGCCAGCGCGGAGAAGGCACCGCCGGCGGTGGAGCGGCGGCGCACGTCCTCGTCACCGTTCCATACAGCGAAGGCGGCCGGCTCTGTGCGGGGCTCCCGCTGCTTCAGAACGGGGCAGATGTGGGTGCAGTGGCCGCACTGGACGCAGCCGTCCGTCACCTGCGGGTAGAGGAAGCCCTCCCGATCCGGGATCATGCGGATGGCACCCTTGGGACAGCCGTTGCAGCAGGCGGCGCAGCCGGTGCAGCGCTCATGGGGCGCCAGCTGGGGCGCGGTATTCAACTCGGTCATGGCGGCTACCTCCTGAATTACGTATATAGCACTATTTTACCACATGGCAGGAAAAAGCACAAGTGCGGGGAACTGTCCGTTTTTCGGGACAGTACTCCTGGTATGATGGGTACAGTCAAGAAAAGCAGGAGCCAGGAACATACAGGAGGTGCTTTATGTATAAGTTTTTCGATTATCTGCTGCCCGATCTGCCGGTAAAGGCCATCGGCGAGCTGGCGGGCTATATCCGGCGGTTTACGGCCATGCAGCGCAGCGACATACCGGTGGAGGGACACATGGGGGACGTGGCGTTCTGCGCCACCCAGCAGCCCTCCGGCGACGTGCGGGTACACTGGGTGCAGGTGGCGCGGCAGCGCATCCCGGTGGACGCCACGGTGTGAGAGGGGAATAGGAAGCGCCCCCGGCGAATGCCGGGGGCGCTGGTGTTTGTGTCAGGTTGTGGGGATTTCGGCCTGGGGTTCGGAAACGGGGGCGCCGGTGCCGCCGCTGGTGTCAGTGTCGCCGCTGGTGTCAGTGTCGCTGCTGGTGCCGGTGGTGCCGGTGGTGCCGGTGGTGCCGGAATTGTTTCCGTCAGCGGGCTGCTGAGTGACTTCGCCACTGCTGTTGGCGGGATCAGATGCCGTGGTATCCGGGGTGGAAGGCGTACTGCCAACGATATCCGTGTTTACATCCACGATGACGGAGGATTCGGGTTCGGCAGCTTGGGCAGAGGGCTTATCCTGCATGATTTCCAGCTTCAAAGAGAAGTTGTAAATATTCGATGTCGTCGCTTCGTTAGAGGAGGTGTAAGTCAGCTTGAGGACTGCATATACAATGGCGGGAGGATTGCCCTCTGTCGCCGCGGGAACATAAAAGACTATTTCCTGCGGAGAATTTGCATCAGCGGAGGGGGTGGCAGCACTAAGATCGGTTTCGGTCAAAGCATCATTGGAGTTGGTCTTGTACTGACATCCAGCCAAAGACAGATTATCAATGTTGCCGTTTTCCCCGGAAGCCGTAAGAGTGAACTTATACTTGAGAGGGATGTTGCTGTTGCTCACCAGCTTCAAATAGGCAACCTGACCATCACCAGAAGAAAGGGAGCCGCCGCCGAACAGAGTGGTGTTGCTGGGATTCAGGCGCTGCCAGTTGTTGGGGGTGTTCTCTGCATTGGAAAGCTCAGTGCAGTAATACACCGTGGTAGAAAAGTCGGCGGAGGTGATCGTATACACGCCGGTTTGCAGGGAGTCGCTGAACCAGGCCATCGTCGTCCCGACCAGCATGACTGTACTCAGAAACATGCAGAGAATGCTGACGCACAGAGAGCGGTACAGGCTGGGTTCCTTTGGCTTGCTGTTCCGAGGGCAGAGCCTGTGCGGACGATACATTTTCATAATGGTACTTCCTTTCTTATGATCTGACACGGAGCAGCGCTTTCGGGCTGCGTTACCTGGTTTCGGCAGGCTCCGGCGCGCTTTCCGTGGTGTCGGTCTGCGGTGTTTCCGGCTGGGCGGCGGGGGCGCTGTCCGGTGCAGGGGCGGAGCCGTCTTCGGGGGCGTTCTGCCCCAGCTGGGCGCGCAGCGCCTGCAGCTCGGCCAGCATTTCGGCGCTCTGGCGGCGCTCCTCGGCGATCTTGTCCTTCTCCGCCTGCAGCTCGGCCATCTGCTCGCCCTTATAGCGGCGGAACAGGCGAACCGTCTCCACAGACTGGGACAGGATCAGCAGGGCGAAGGGGACGAAGATGCAGAGTATGTAGCCGGGCGTGGTTTTGAGGAAGTTGAAGAACTTGCCCACGCCGGCCAGATGCCCGGCGTACTTGCCCAGCACGTCCATGTAGGTGACAACGGCGGTGTCGTCGGTGCCGGTGGTGGTACCGTAGGTGATGAAGCCCGGCTCGCCGTCGGCAGTGGTGGTCAGGGAGCGGATCTTATGGGTGACGGTCTGGCCGTAGTTCTCGTCGTTGGTGCTGGTGAAGGCGATGATGTCGCCGGGCTGGAGCGTGGCGGGATCAACGTCGCGGGTGAGCACCAGATCGCCGGCCTTGAAGTCGGTGGCCGACATGGAGTCGGACAGGACGATGAACGCGCGGTAGCCGAACAGCTGCCGGTCGGAACGGTTGAAGGTCAGCACGGAGATCACGGTGAAGATCATCATGCAGATGGACAGCACCATCAGCACGGTGGTGAAGATACGCAGGATCTTTCCGAGAGTTTCTTTCATGGGATGGCTCCTATGTCAGTTACTAAAGATTTTATTGGTGTTATTCCTTACCTGTGTGCCGCGGGCATAAAGGTCAAAGGATAACATTTTGTCCTGAAGGTCGTTGCCGGCATCTTGGGAGAAGCGGAAAACAGCGGTAAACCACACGGTGTCACCAGCGTCCAGACTGCTGTCGGCCACAGGAGCGCTGCTAAGATCTAAAGCGGAAAGCTTGCCGGAAAACAGAAGCACACCGGTATCCTTATAAGTAATCTCCACGTCCAGAGCATTGGCGAGGGCATTGTTTTCGGGTGTATCTTTGTAGCCTGCGTATAACTTATAGTAGGCCGCAGCGGAACCAATATTCTTCAGATAAAAGTCCCGCTTGATTCTGAATCCCGGCTCTGCAAACGAGGACTCATTTTGGTATTCATCCTCCTTCTTTTGCTGGGTCATGTCAACGACAGCAACACCACCATTGAGATCCAATTTGACCGTTCCGGTAGTAAAAACACGCTCAACACTGATCTGAGTACTGATAGCAAGGGTGGTGACGATCAGACCCAGCGCTAGCAGAACGGTCAGCAGAGCGCTGCTGAGCCAGCGGCGGCGGGTGTCGGTGCGCTTGGCAGAGGTATCAGTCATGATGCTCCCCCTTTCTGCGGCGGAGCACCAGCACCGCCAGCAATGACAGGGACACCAGCGCCGCGCCGCCCATCAGGAACGGCGAGAAATCGTCGCCGGTCTTGGGCGGCTTGACGATGATCGTACCGCCGCCACCGCCGCCTCCGGTGTCATCCAATTGCCATGTCAGCAGCAGACTGAATCTCCGACCTTGGTAACGGTTGTCCGCTTCTTCGTTCAGCTTGAGAGCCACATTATAGGACAATTTAGCAGGGGAGGAACCGGGGACAGAGGTGGTGATACCGTTCGTGGCCGCGTCCGTGAGACTGACGGTTTTCTCTTCAATAACGGTATTGCCCTGCTTTATGGTAACGGAAACGCTCAACTGAGAGGAGAGCTTTTCCTTGCCTTTGTCTTTTTTGCTTTCGTCAAGCGGGGAGGGAGAAAGTTCGAGATCATTTTCCAGCGCGGCGGTGAAGCGGATGGTAGCCGTGCCGCGGAAGCGGGCGTTTACGTCAAAAGTTTCGTCCCAGGTGTCGCCGGGCAAGAGCTGCTTGTTGACGTCCATAGTGAGCTGACTGTTGGGGAGAGAGAGGTCGCCGGTCAGCGGGACTGCCGAATATCCACCCGTTTGCGGTGACGCAGCATCATCAAAAATAGCAGAAAGCGCCGTGCGGGGCAACGTCAGGGACAGCGGCTCCGCCGTCTCGATACGGTTGTCCGGCGACACAGCGTCCGGCTTGGCGCGCACAAACAACACCGCAGCCAGCACGACCAGAGCGACCAGCAGCAGGATGAGAAGCGCGATATTCAGTTTCTTGCGCGAGGCAGCCCCCATCTGTTTCATATTTCACACCCCAGATAATGATATGCGGAATTTTTCGCCTACTAATCGAACTTATCACGGATTCTTACTGCCTAAGTGTACCACAGAGGAGGGGGAAATGCAAGAGGGCGGCGGACGTTTTTGGGGCAAATTCCTTGTAAATAACAACAAATATCCTTGTACGCCGTTGTGCAAAAAGGAGAATTGCCGGGAATTCCGGCGGGAGACATACAAAATTTCGACAAAACGGCGGAAGCTGTCCTTGAGGAGGCGAGGAGGTCGGGGTGTTTTGCTGCGGGGCGGCGCCGCGTCCGCAGGTGGTGTCGTTTGCCTCTTGACAGCCTCTGCGCATGGTGCTACAATGCGAAAAGTAAGAAAAGTTATACCAATCCAACCGAAAGGAGCGAGTATATGGGACGAAACGACCGGTACTTTATGAGCAGCGTGAAGATCGGCCCCAAGGGGCAGATCGTCATTCCCAAGGAGGCGCGGGACATGTTCGGGCTGGAGCCGGGGGACACGCTGGTGCTGATGGCAGATAAGAAGAAGGGGCTTGCGCTGCAAACCGTAGACAAGCTGAACCCGCTGATGAAGACCGTGTTCAACAGCCTGCCCAGCGAGGACGGGGAGGTGGACGACGAATGAACGTGTTGGAGGTACGGGGGCTGACGAAGCGCTACCCGGCGTTTACCCTGAATGGCGTGTCCTTTGCCGTACCGGAGGGGGCGGTGATGGGCTTCATCGGGCGTAACGGCGCGGGCAAGTCCACCACGCTGAAATCCATTCTGGGCATGGTGCATCCGGACGGGGGCGAGGTGAAGGTGTTCGGCATGGACTACGCTGCCAACGAGCGCACCATCCGGCGGGAGCTGGGCGTGGTGCTGGGCGGCATCGACTTCTACCCGAAAAAGAAGATCCGTGTTATCACCGACGTTACCCGCCGGTTCTACGACAACTGGGACGAGGGTAAATACCGCCACTATCTGAATCTGTTCGCCATTGACGAGGAAAAGCGGGTGGATCAGCTGTCCAGCGGCATGAAGGTCAAGTACATGATCGCCCTGGCGCTGAGCCACAACGCCCGGCTGCTGATCCTGGACGAGCCTACCAGCGGTCTTGACCCGGTGAGCCGGGACGAGCTGACGGAGCTGCTGCGCCGTCTGGTGGCGGACGGTACGCGCAGCGTGCTGTTCTCCACCCATATCACCTCCGATCTGGAAAAGTGCGCCACCCACATCGCCTTTATCAAGGACGGCGAGATGCAGTATACCGGCTCGCTGGACGATTTCCGCGACCACTATAAGGACGTGGGCGTTACGCTGGAGGATATCATCGTACATGTGGAAAGGAGGCCGCTGGATGAAGGCGCTATTATATAAACAGCTGCGGCTGGTGTGTCATCCCATGACGCCGGTTTTCTGCCTGTTCGGTATCATGGTCATCATCCCCAATTACCCCTACACCGTGATCTTTTTCTACGTCACGCTGGGGCTGTTCTTCAGCTTCCTGAACATGCGGGAGCAGAAGGATCTGTACTACACGGCGCTGCTGCCGGTGCCCAAGCGGGACGCGGTGAAGGCCGGGTGCCTGTTCACGGCGCTGGTCGAGCTGACGTCGCTGGTGCTGCTGGCGCCCTGCTGCCTGCTGGCGGCGCGTTTGCAGCCGGGCAAGGACAATCTGGTGGGGCTTGACCCTAATCTGGCGCTGCTGGCGGCAGGGTTTCTGATTTATGCACTGTTCAACGCCGTGTTCCTGCCCTCCTTCTACAAGAACGGCTACAAGGTGGGCGTAGCCTTTGTAAAGGCCACCATCCCCATGGCGCTGCTGATGCTGGTGATGGAAGCCCTGCCCCATATCCCCGGCCTGACGTGGCTGGACGATATGGACGCAGCCACCCAGCTGCGGCTGCTGCCGGTGCTCATCGGCGGTATCCTGATCTACACGGGCTGCGCGCTGCTGACGTTCCGGGCAGCGGCGAGAGCCTATGAAAAAGTGGATATGTGAGTGGGAGCGCGGCCGAAAGGCCGCGCTTCAGCTTGGCGGAAAAGTCCGTT
>DNFA01000088.1:10898-25780 GCA_003487665.1 Oscillibacter sp. | reverse complement strand
AACGCGAAAGGGAACCCTGACGGTTCCCTTTCACACTATCCTTCCCTCCGATACCTGTGACCGGGCAGGTTTTTTGACAGTCTGAGCGCGGCCGAAAGGCCGCGCTTTTTCCTGCGGCGGCTGTTGCAATGCCCGGCGGATTTCGGTATAATATACAGACAAAATGCCGGCGACGGCGTGACGGTATGGGGTAATCGCTATGATGGAAAAGGATCGGTTTATCGCGGCGCTGCTGCCCTTCTGCGACACGGTGTGCGAATACGACAGGAGCTGCGGCAAGCTGCGGGTGTGCAAGACCGGACTGGCGCAGGGGATCAGCGACAAGTGGTACAGCGTGGACGAACTGCGGAACATCTTCCGGGACGGCTGCGCCGTGTCAGCGGAAAAGGATGTCTGGACGCGCTATCTCAGCGGCGAAAACCTGCGCGGCTTTTTCGATGGGAACGCGGATAACGACAGCTTTCGCCTGCGCTTCCGGCAGGGCGGGCAGGCGTACCGCCAGTACGACATCCGCATCGACCGGGTGGACGACAACGTGCTGGTGATCTCCGGCCGGGACACCCAGGAGCAGGAGCAGGACGTTCTGACCGGCGCGCTCAGCCGCAACCACTACGAGCGCGACATGAGCGCGGAGGCGTTCCGCGGCGGCGTGGCGCTGGTGGATATGGACGACCTGAAGCTGTACAACGACGTGTACGGGCACAGCGTGGGGGACAAGGCGCTCTGGGCGCTGGCGGAGGTGATCCGCCGGGAGCTGGGCAGCCGCGGCTCGCTGGTGCGGTACGGCGGTGACGAATTTCTGATACTGGTGCCCCAAGCGGAGGAAAAGGAGTTCGCCGCCATGCTGGAGACGGTGCGGCAGCGGGTGCAGAGCGCCGACATACCCGGCTGCGGCGATGAGCTGCGGCTGACGGTCAGCATCGGCTGCGTGATGGCGCAGGGTGAAACGATAGCGGCGGCCGCCCACCGCGCCGACCGGCTTATGTACCGCGCCAAGCGGAGGAAGGACGCGGTGGTCAGGGAGGGGGACGAGGAGACGGTCGGCGGCGAGACGGCGCAGCGCATCCTCATCGTGGACGATGCGCCCCTGAACCGCGCCATTCTGCGGGAGATGCTGGGCGGGGAGTTTCAGCTGGCAGAGGCGGCGGACGGCGCGGAGTGCATGGCACAGCTGGAAAAATATGGAACAGACATCGCGCTGGTGCTGCTGGATATGATCATGCCGGGCATGGACGGTATTCAGGTGCTGGAGGAGATGCAGCGGAGGGAGCTGCTGGACGACATCCCGGTCATCATGATCACGGCGGATACCTCGGCGGATAGCATGAGCCACGCCTATGAGCTGGGCGTGGCAGATTACATCGAGCGCCCCTTCGATGTGCAGGTGGTGCGCCGCCGGGTGATGAACACGGTGAAGCTGTACGCCCGCCAGCGGCGGCTCACATCGGTGCTGATACAGCAGGCGCGTGCGCAGGAGCGCAGCAGCGGCATGATGGCCGACGTGCTGGCGCGGATCGTGGCTTACCGCAACGGCGAGGGCGGCGATCACGCCCGCCATATCCGCCGCCTGACGGAGCTGCTGCTGGAGCGCCTGACGGAAAAGACCGACCGGTACCGGCTCACCCGGCCGGATTGCCGGCGCATTGCGGCGGCGGCCATGTTTCACGATATCGGCAAGCTGGACATTCCCGACGAGATACTCAACAAGCCCGGCAAGCTGACGGCGGAGGAATTTGAGATCATCAAGGGACATCCGGTCATGGGCGAGACGATCCTGCGCAGCATGAAGGACTATCAGGGCGAGCCGCTGCTGGAAACGGCGGCGGAGATATGCCGCTGGCACCACGAGCGTATTGACGGTAAGGGTTATCCGGACGGGCTGCGGGGCGAGGAAATACCCATCGCGGCACAGGCGGCGGGGCTGGCGGACGTGTTCGACGCGCTGGTCAGCCGTCGGGTATACAAGGAGCCGTACCCCATGGAGAAGGCTATGGAGATGATCGCGGCGGGGGAGTGCGGCGCCTTTGACCCGCTGCTGACGGAGTGCCTGCGGGAGCTGCAGGGTACGCTGCGCCGCGAGGTTTACACCGGGGAGGAGAACCAATGACGCATATAGGGAAACGGCTGGCGGCGCTGCTGGTGCTGTGCGCGCTGGTGCTGTGCGGCTGCGGACGGCAGGAGCAGGACGAGCCGCTGCCGAAGCTGGTCATCGGCAGCGACAACTACGAGCCGTACTTCTATCTGGACGAGGGCGGCTCCTTTGCCGGCATTGATGTGGAGATCGCCACGGAAGCCTGCCGCCGCATGGGATACGAGCCGGAATTTCAGAACATCGCATGGCAGTTCAAGGACATCCTGCTGGAGCAGGGCACGGTGGACTGTCTCTGGGGCTGCTTTTCCATGACAGGACGCGAGGATCGCTACCAGTGGGCAGGGCCGTATATGTACAGCCGTCAGGTGATGGTGGTACGCAGCGACAGCGGCATTTACCGGCTCAGCGATCTGAACGGAAAGCGGATCGCCGTGCAGAACGGCTCCAGACCGGAGGAGCTGCTGCTGAACCATCAGGTGGACGGCGTGGAGCAGGTACAGAACGTGTACAGCTTCGTCAGCATGGACGAGGTGTTCGCCGCGCTGAACAAGAGCTACGTGGATGCCGGAGCCGGTCACGAGACGGCCTACCGGCACTTTATGAGCCACCATACGGGCAGCTACCGGATATTGGAGCAGGAGCTGCTGCGTGTGGGGCTGGGTGCGGCCTTCAGCCTGGAGGATGACCGCGGTCTGGCCGAGCAGCTGGACGCGGTGCTGGAGGAGATGAAGGAGGACGGCACCATCGCGGATATTCTGGCGGGATACGGTGTGGACGCGAAAGCGGCCTTGGTGGGGTGACGCCATGATGAAGAGAATTTCCAACAAGGCCGCCCTTCTGGTCATGCTGGCGGTGGGGTTTGTGACTGTTGCGGCCACGGCGCTGGTGGGGATATATCTCGGCCGCCGGGACGCCCAGCGCACCATGGATCGCACGGTGTACTATCTTGAGCGCCAGTGCGTCACCTACCGGGAGATCATCGTGGCGGACGAGGTGAAGAGCCTTGTGCGCCTGACGGAGCAGGCGGCGGAGCTGGCCACATCCGGCGTGCTGCTGCCCGGTATCTGGACAGACGAATATCTGGAGGATTACGCACGGCGCCAGCGCATGACCGACGTGCTGGTGCTGGATGGCGAGCTGAAGCCGGAGTTTGCCTACGGCGAGGGCGAGTGGCACGACCTGTACACCGGCAGCGCCATCGCCGCCATACGGCAGTATCCGGAGAAAATATTCTCCCAGCGCCTGACCCGCAACGGTAAATTCTATGACATCGCGGCGGTGGCGCGGCAGGACGCGCCGGGCGTCATCTTTTGCGCCCGCCAGCGCAGCACCGGCGAGCTAGCGGCCTATCAGTCGTCGGTGGAGAGTCTGCTGGCCGGGTATGAGACGGTGCTGAGCAACAGGGTCTATGCCTACATCACCGACGGCGAGACGGTCATCGGCTCCAGCGACGAGACGCAGCATGGAAAGCCGGTTTCGCAGGTCGCCCTGATCTGTGCGCTGGACGAGGCCGGCGGCGGCAGCACCATGACACGGATCAACACCGACGAGGCGTTTCTCGGCGTGCGCGGCCTGTATCGGGAGTACCGCCTGTATGTATTCATAGCGGAGAGCTATGTGTTCGCCCGAAGCCGCAACGCGGTCATCGCCGTCTTCGGCGTCTACGCGGCGGCGGTGGTGGTGATGCTGCTGCTTCTGATGGGCGCCGATCAGGAGCGCAAGCGCCGGGAGAAGATCTACCAGCGGCAGCTGGAGGCCGAGGTGCAGCGGGCGACCGCGGCGGATCAGTCTAAGACGGACTTCCTGCGCAGCATGTCCCACGATATCCGCACGCCCATCAACATCATCATGGGCATGCTGGAGATTATCGGACGCAGCCCGGACGACCGGGAGCGGGTGCAGGACTGCCGCGAGAAGGCGCAGACCGCCGCGCGCTATCTTCTGGCGCTGGTCAACGACATCCTGACGCTGAATCGCCTGAGCCGGAAGGAAACTGGCTCCGTGACCATGCCCTATCGCCTGTCAACGGAGCTGGATGAGGTCATGCTGCTGGCGCGGGCGCAGGCGGAGGAGCGCGGCGTGACGCTGGCGGAGCCAGAGATGGCGCTGGCGTGTGATGAGCTCCAGGGCAACCCGCTGCATCTGCGCCAGATATGCCAGAATATCATCGGCAACGCCATCAAATACAGCTTTCCCGGCGGCGAGGTGCGCTGCCGCTTCCGTACCGCCTATGACGCGGACGGCATCTGCCGGCTGACGTTTATCTGCGAGGACGACGGCGTGGGCATGAGCGAGGAGTTCCAGAAGCGCATGTTCGAGGCCTTCGCACAGGAGAACGCCGTGCGCGACGATACCGCCGGAGGCGTGGGACTGGGTCTGGCGGTGGTGAAGCGCATCGTGGACGGGCACGGCGGCACCATCCGGGTGGACAGCGCCCGTGACGCGGGCACGCGGTTTGAGATCAGCATGCCTGTCATACCCCGTACCGACCCGGAGCCGACGGCCATACCTGCGGCGCTGCCGTCCCTGACGGGCTGCCGCATTCTGGTGGCGGAGGACGACGACCTGAACCGCCAGATCGCCGTCTATCTGCTGGAGGACGCCGGTGCGCAGGTGGTACAGGCGCGGGACGGCCGCGAGGCGGTGGAGACATTCGCCGCGTCGAAGCCCGGAGAGCTGGACGCGGTACTCATGGACGTGATGATGCCGGTCATGGACGGGCTGGACGCCACCCGCGCCATCCGCGCCATGGAGCGCCCCGATGCGGCGCTGCCCATCATCGCCATGACCGCCAACCTCTTTGACGAGGACGTGGCGGCCTGCCTGGAGGCGGGCATGGACGGGCATATTCCCAAGCCGCTGGACGCGGCGCAGATGCTGCGCACCATCGTGGAATGCATAAGGAGGAAGCGCCATGACGCTTGACCAATTCTACCGTGCTGTCGGCGGCACCGCCGCCGAGGCCGCGCCGCGCCTGGGCGGCGCGGATCATGCGCTGCGATTCCTGCGGCTGTTTCCGCTGGACGACTCGTTTCCCCAGCTGTCCGAAGCGCTGGGGCGCGGCGATGTGCAGACCGCTTTCCGCGCGGCGCACACCCTGAAGGGCGTGGCCGCCAATCTGGGGCTGGAGCGGCTGCGGGCGCTGGCATCGGACATGACGGAGTGCCTGCGCCGCGGCGATCTGTCCGGCGCGCAGGCGCGTCTGGCGGAGACGGAGACGGCCTACCGGCGGGTGCTGGCCGCGCTTGAGGAGCTGAAATAGGCGTATTCGCCAAAAATCGACGCAATGATACCACAAAAATTTATGCAAGATGACGTTTGACGAAACACGATAAAAAGAATATAATTACAAAGAATCGAATATTTGGCAAATCAGCCGAAAGGCTGAGACGCAAAGCCAAGGTGTCTAAACAGGACTGACTGCATGATTGACCGGCTGCAAAAGAACGTACCCTGCGGGTACGCTGTTTTTGCAGCCGGTTTTTTGTTTTTTTCGGGGAAAACGGATTCCCGCGCCGGTGGCCATCACTGGCTCAGAATGACAATTTGGGCATGTGTATATATGGATCGTCCATATAAAAATAATTTTGGAAGGGGTAAACACATGACAGAGGAAAAGAAAAGCGGCGCGGCGATGCATATTATCGGCGCGGTGCTGTGCGTGGTGTTCGGGTTCTTTCTGGTGTGCAACATCATCATTATCGTCAAGGGAACCCTCCACCCGGAGACGCCGCCCACCGTGCTGGGCGTAGCGCCCATGGTGGTGCTGTCCGGCTCCATGAGCGGAACCGCCGAGGATCACATCGAGGTGGGCGACCTGATCTTTACCAAGCAGGCCGACATTGACGAGCTGAAGGTGGGCGACGTGGTGGCCTTTATGGACGGCAGCATCGTCGTCACCCACCGCATCGTCTCCATCAGCGCCGACCGGACGGAATTCGTCACCAAGGGCGACGCCAACAACACCGAGGATGAGCCTATCAGCGCCGACCAGATCATCGGCCAGTACAGCGGCCGTATTCCCAAGGTGGGCGACTTTGCGCTGTTCCTGCAAAAGCCGCTGGGCATGGTGATCTTCATCGGCGTGCCGGTGTGCGCCTTCGTGGTGTGGGATATCCTGCGCCGCCGCCGGGAGACCCGCGCCGGTGACGAGGAGAAGGAGCAGCTGCGCCGGGAGCTGGAGCGGCTGAAGGCGGAAAAGCCCGCCGAATGACGGGAAACGGATTCCCACGCCAGTGACATCGGTCACTGGCTCGGAATGACAGGGGCGGGACGTCGTACCCCAAGGGCATTTGTTCCGCTGCGCTCCACTGCAGGACGCCGTCCCCTACGGAAACGTGTCATTGCGAGGAGTTGTAGGGCGGGGCCTGTGTGCCCCGCCGTGAGTGAGCGCATACCTGCGGCGGGACACATGGGTCCCGCCCTACAGGGACTGCGGGGCGGGAGGGCATAACCCGCCGAATGACCTGTAAACCCGCGTCTGGGGAGGCGCAGAAAATAAAAAAACGCAGCTCCGGGGGAGTGCCGGAGCAGAATGGAGGAAACGTATGAAAACAAAGAAAACAGGAAAGACCATGCGCGTGGCCGGCCTGCTGCTGGCTCTGGTGCTGGTGACCAGCTGCTTCGTGGGCGGCACGTTCGCTAAGTATGTGACCAGCGGTATCGGCGCAGATCATGCCAAGGTAGCCAAGTGGGGCGTAAAGGTGACAGCTCACGAGACAGGCGACATCTTCGCTGATAAGTACGACCAGATTGAAAATCAAGCGAACACTGTTATCGCCGGTGGTGAGTATAAAGTCATAGCCCCCGGCACTAAGAAGGAAGACGCCGCAGTTGTGACTCTGAGCGGAAAGCCCGAGGTGGCGGTGAAGGTCACTTATAATGCAGAGCACTTTGCGCTTACCGGCAAGTGGGCATATAATAACGGTCAGGCTGGCTCCACGGATGAATACTACTGCCCTCTGATCTTCAAGATTACCGGGATGATTAATGGTAAACAGGAAACCAAAACGATTAACTGCATGGGCGATGGCATGACTTCCGTGGAAAAAGTTCAGGACGCTGTAAAGGAGGCTGTTGCCAGCTTCAGCGCGACCTATGCGCCCAACACGGATCTCTCCACAAAGGGAAATGAAGGACTGAAGATTTCCTGGGAGTGGCCGTTTGAGGGTGGTGCTACATATCCGAAGCAGACCGATGTCAAGGACACCTATCTGGGCGATCTGGCGACTGTAACCGACCCAGCAAGTGTCAATACGATACCCGCTGTGTATGTCATGGTAACCGCTACCGTCACCCAGGTCGACTAATCTATCTTAACCAATTTGCTGTACGGGTCGCGGAGAAACACCCCTGTTCCCTGCGGCATCGAGAACCCGCCTGCCCCTTGCGGGCAGGCGGGAGCTCCGGTATATAGGCGGTCTGTCCGCGCGGCGGACGGACGGCCTGCGTACCGGAAAACGGATGGGGAAGGGAGGGACGGCATGAGCCTCCGCGAAAAAACCAATCGGCTGGAGGTGGTGCTGACGCTGCTCCTCATCCAGCTTATTCTGCTTCCGGCGGCGCTGGGCGTGACCTACGCCAGCAGCGGTACCCGCCCGGAGCATATATTGACCTACACCACCGGCCGGCTCACGTGGGACAGCGCCACGGAGACGGACGGACAGGGCGCGGCGCGGCTGGAGCTGTTCCGCCGCAGCTACGACAATGTGAACGCCGCCGACGGGCAGCGGGTGATCGCCCCCGGCACGGCGGGGGAGACGCTGGTGCGGCTGAAAAACAACACCGGGCGCACGGTGAGCTATACCGCCGTGCTCTATGAGAAAAAGACGAACGCCGCCCTGCCGGTGACCTCCGCCCTTACCGGCGAGGCTTTTACCGACACAACGTCCTACGTCCTTCCCAACGGGGTGGACAAGGGGCAGGTGGTGCGCGCCGTCAGCGGCACCGTGGGCGGCAATCAGCGGCAGGATTTTTCCATCCTGTGGTCGTGGCCGTTTGAGGTGAGCGCCGCGCAGGACGCGGCGGACACGGCGCTGGGCAACGCCGCCACGGATGTGGAGGAGCTGGGCTTCTATCTGACCGTCGTCGATCAGGGCGGCTCCGGCGGCACGGTCATCGACCCGGAAAAGCCCGACTACAAGACCGGCGACGAGTTCTCGCCGGTGTGGTATGTGCTGGCGCCGGGCGCGGCGGCACTGATCGTTATCATCACAGGCATAAACACAAAAAGGAGACACAAGCGTGGCTAAAAAAATCGGAAGTGCCGTCATCAGGGCGGTGCAAGGGGTGATCGTGGCGGCACTGGCGCTGGTGCTGCTGGCGAATCTGTACACACTGGCAGCGCAGAGACTTTTTCACAACGACAGCCCCGCCATTCTGGGCTATCGTTCGGCGGTGGTGCTCACCGGCAGCATGGAGCCGGCCATCCGCGCCGACGATCTGGTGATCGTACACCGGCAGGAGACGTACAGCGCGGGCGACGTCATCATGTTCCGCAGCGGCGCCAACACCACCACCCACCGCGTCACGGAGGTGACGGCGGAGGGCTATCGGACAAAGGGCGACGCCAACAACACCGCCGATGCGGACACCGTGCCGCCCGCCGATGTGCTGGGACGGGTGGTGCTGACGCTTCACGGCGCGGGCGCGGCGGTGCGGTTCCTGCGCACGCCGCTGGGCGCGCTGTGCCTGGTGCTGATGATCCCCGTTCTGGTGCTGGTACCGGACGTATTACAGAAGAAACGCGACGCAGGAGGAGACTATGGCAGGCAAGAGGCTGGCAAAACCGAATAAGCGCCGCCTGCCCCTGCGGGCATGGCTGCTGTATCTGGCGGTGGTCACCTTCGCCCTCACCGGCGTGACCTTCTCCCGCTATGTGGCCTCCGCCCATTCGCAGGACGAGGGACGGGTCATCACCTTCGGCGACCTGACCGTTACCGACAGCGGTGTAACGCAGGTGCAGCCCGGTGTGGCCGCCAAAAAAGACCTGACCGTCCGCTTCGAGGGCAGCGAGGCCGCTGTCTACGTTTTTGCGGAGGTACAGGGCGGCTGGACGCTGGGCGCGGACGGCATCTATCACGATGCGACCGGCCTGATGACGTGGCGCGTGGCCGACGGCTGGACGCATTTGCAGGACAATGTCTACTATCGGGAGCTGGCGCCCAACACGGTGCTGGATGCCGGGCTGATCGCCGGCGGTACAGTGGACGTATCGGAGGATATGACCCGCACGGAGCTGGAAGAGCTGTCCAAAGCGCTGAGCATCCGCGTGCGGGCGGCTGCGGTGCAGCGCGAGGGCGGGGACACAGCGCAGATCGCATGGGGACGGCTGAACGGGAGGTGACGCCGAATGAAGAAATGTATCAATAACCGAACCATGAGCTTCCGGCGGCTGCTCTCGCTGCTGCTGGGGCTTGTGCTGTTTATGGAGCTGCTGCCCGGCGGCCTGACCGTGGTGGGCGACGCGTCCGATGCCGTCACCGTCACGGTGGACGGCGCAAAGACCACGCAGGTGACGCTGCCCCAGTCAGGCCGCGTTACGCTGGAGGCCACCAGCGAGACGGGCGACACGGACTATCAGTGGCAGATACAGCTGGACGGCGACTGGGTGAACATCTACGACGCCACCGCCGCGACCCTGACGCTGACGTATGCCATGGTGTCTCCCGCGCTGGAGGGCGGCAGCGCCGCGGTGCGCTGCGCCGCGGGCGGCGAGAGCGTCTCCGACGCCGTCAGGGTCACTGTTTCCTACGACGTGGAGGCGGACGCCGCCGCTCTGAACCGCCAGAGGGACGAGCTGACGCAGGGGATGTCCGCGGCGGCTGCGCCCAGGCGCACGCAGCGCCGGGCATCCCGCAGCGGCGCTCCGGAATATATCAACGTCACCGTCAACTATCTGGACGCTGTGACCAGCCTGCCCATCTACACCGGCTTCTCCGCTACCATCAAGGGCGGCGAGCTGTACAGCCAGACGGTGCTTTCCCCCACCTATCTGGGCTATGCGCCCTATTGGAACCCCACGGATCCGGCGACCACCGACCCCGGCGCGGCCACAGAGAGCGCACAGAGTCTGACTCTGTCGGTGGGGGAGAACTACACCGGGGAGACCTACACCGTCAATGTCTACTACAAGGCCATTGCGGTGCCCTATGCCGTCCGCTACTACTTCCAGAACATCCACGACGACATGTACACGGAGAACGTGGACTATTACAGGCGGGGCAGCGCCCTGACGGGCACCATCATCGCCAATGACAATCTGAAGCTGGACGAGGTTCGGGCGAGCGGCTTCACCAAGCTGTATCACTATCCCGAGGCGGTGGCGGCGGACGGCTCCACTGTGTTCGAGTGCTACTACGACCGCAATTACTATCAGGTCAAGCTGGATGCCAACGGCGGCTACGGCTCTGAGCACGTCTACGCCCGCTATGGCACGCCCTTTGTGGCCACTACCCCCACCCGCCACGGCTACCGCTTCGCCGGCTGGGACAAGCTGGGCGAGGACGGCGTGGGCGACGGCGAGGAAGACGAGCTGCCCACCACCGTTCCGGCGGAGAACGCCAGCTACATCGCCCTGTGGGAGAGCGCCGACACCACGTACACCGTGGTGTACTGGCTGAAAAACGCAGAGGGCACCGAGTATGACTACATGGGCAGCCAGAAGCGCAGCGCCGTCGCCGGTGAGGTCGTCTCCGGCGATGCATCGTGGCTCACGGCGGATTCCTACATCTGCGGGCTTACCGAGGACGCCGGACACACCCACAACGAAGGCTGCAAGCCGGAGCTTTTCCGGCATTCCCAATATGAAAAGGCCGATGAGAACGTCACCATTGAGGGCGACGGCTCCACCACGGTGAACATCTACTATACCCGCAAGAGCTACACCCTGCGGTTCTACTACGCCAAGGAGTATGTCTCGGCCAACGACACGGTCAATTCTCCAGCAAATCCCAGCGACACGCCTGTCTATTCCGTGGTGGGCGGCAGCACGCGACCCTTCGGCTTTTATCAGGAGACGGGGGCCTGTGTGCGCCCGCAAAAAGACGGCAAGACGGTCAATGACGTGGAGAGCCTGCTGTATAACGTCCGAAGCGGCGACTGGGGCGAGGTGGCTGAGCTTCCCACCATCCAGCAGCCCACGGGCACAGCATATACCTACACCCTCGGCACCTATCCCGACGGCGGCGGCTATAACGCCAAGGGCGATCGGTTCCACTATCTGGAATTCACTGTTCCCTACGGCACCGATCTGCTGCACCTGTGGCCCACCGAGGAGGTGTTCGGCCAGATCAAGACGGCGCGAAGCGGCTACGACGCCAACAAAGCGAGTGAGCATCGGGGTGAGGGGCAGTGGGGCAACTACGCTTACTTCGCCGGATGGAACGGTGAGTTCAACATCAAGTACACCCAGGACAACAGCAACTCCACCATCAAGTGCTACTATCCCCTGCTGGATGACACACTGCTGTATGACGAGAGCCGCATTTCCACCTACGGCGATTCCGACCGGGTCAGCTTTCTGGCCTTCTTTGACAACGGCGCCAATGTGAAATGGAGCATTCCCCGCCAGTGGATCTATAAGCTCTATGTGGAGGTGCTGCCGGGCCATGAGGAGGATGAGGGCGTGGCAGCGCGCACAGTGGACGGGGTGACGCGGTATTATATGCTCTACGACACCGTCTTTGCCAACGATGACAACAAGGACATCGAGCATCAGACAGACCCTCCCCTGCCGGGCTTTACCTGTATGCGGGATAAGACCGGCGGAAGCGAACGGGAGATAAATGAACCACTGGCCGACGGGCGCGAATCCTATACCGCCAATTTCTACTACAACCGGAACAGCTACACACTCACGGCGCAGAACTACGACGAGATCATCCAGTACAATGACGTGCTGTATCAGGCCGATCTGGATCGCAGGATGTATGATCTCCTGCTGATGCCCTATCCGAAGCCGCTGGAAAAGTATGCGTATGAGCTGGGCGGCTGGTACACCTCCCCCGGCTGCTTCCCGGGCAGTGAGTACGTCCCCGGCAGCACTATGCCGGAGCACGATATCAGCCTGTATGCGAAATGGGAGCCGGTGACATATACCGTCCGCCTGTTCAAGAACCGGAAGGACATGGAGACGTACCAGACCACCGGCAATGAAGCGCTGGTGTACCACACGCAGGTGGTGGATCACGGCTCCACGCTGGGCGAGATAGCCGATCCCACCGACCCGTCGGGGCATGGGTATACCTTTGGCGGCTGGTTCTATGAAAAGAGCGGGAAAAAGGTCGCCCTTACCCCCACTGATACGGCTGTCAAGGAGAATCTGCTGGTATACGCCGAGTGGAGCCATCTCACCGCGCAGCCCTATCTGATCCACTACGTGCTGAAGGAAACGGCTGACAAAGAATGGAAGGAGCTGCTGGGCCACGCGTCACTGTTCAGCCCGGAGGACGGAAAAGCCTACACCGTTACCAATGGCAGCGGAGAGAGCCGTACCTACATCTATTACGCCGGTGAGGGCGGCGGCTACCACCGGCAGATCGCCGCGGACTCCCGCGGCTACGCCAACCAGGGCAGCACCCGCACCTTCTATCCCAAGGCGGGCGATCCTTACAACCAGCTGTACAGCGGCTTCAACAGCGGCTATTATCCCACGCTGGCCAGCCACTCCATCACCATGGAGGAGGACACCCCCTCCAACCCCACCGTCAACGTGTTCACCTTCTACTATGTGCATGCCGCCACGGTGTCCTATAAGGTGGAATACCGGTATCATGACACAGGTGAGCTGATCGAGTCCGAGTCCACCGGTACCGGCTCTGTGGCCAAGTCCACCTCCAAGGCGGTGGTCACAGAGCGCTTCGCGGTGGTGAAGGACTATGTGCCGGACGCCTTCTACAAGCGGCTTGTTCTGGCGGTGGTCGAGGACGGCAACGGTGGCTACATGGGTTCAGCGGATAATGTCGTCACCTTCTACTATACCAAAAACATCGAGAATGCCTACTATGCCGTCCACTACATGCTGCAAAATGTGGATGCCGCCACGGACGAGCTAAGCCTCAAGCCGGACGGCACCTACGCCAACTACACCGAGTCCACCGTTTACACCGAGGGCATCGGCCAGATCGGCGCCACCATCAGCATCACGCCGCAGGAATTCAGCGGCTTCACCATGCGGGATACGGCCTCCGTCCGCTGGGGCGACAGCAGCGATACGGTGCAGGTCAGCGCCGGAGCCTTCTCCCTCACTGTGCAGAAGGAGGGCACGGAGCTGTACGTGTTCTATACCCGCAACACACAGACCTACACCACCTATTACCTGCGCTACGGCAGCGATCCCCACAGCACGCGGCCGGAGGACGAGCTGGCGGCCTCCAAGACCGACAGCGGCAAATACGGCGCGGTGGTCACGGCCACTGCGAAGTCCATCGACGGCTATAACTGCGTCTCATCGGCCAGCCAGAGCATCGTTCTCCGTCCCAACGATAAGCAGAACTACATCATCTTCTACTACGAGCCGCTGCAATACACGGTGGAGTACCGCGTGTGGGCGTATAACGGCGGCACATTGGACAACACGCTGGAGGTGGTGGAGGGAAAGAACTCCTTCAAGGGCGCCACGCCTGCCGCCAAGAGCGGCTATACCTTTGTCGGATGGTATCAGAACGCCGAATGCACCATCCCGGTGGGGGAGAAGGGAACGATAGATGACGCGACCGGCAAATTGACGCCGAAGCGCAGCGAGCTGCTTCCCGCGCCCCAGACCAACGTGTTCTATGCACGGTTCAAGGCGGTGTACGGCAATGTGACCATCACAAGAGAGGCGACGGAGGATGAAAGCAACGGCGTTGGGACGTATGTGTATCGCCTGACATCCAAGGATAACCCTGCCTATGTGGTGGAGGTGACGGTGCCCGCCGGCGGCAGCACCACCGTGTACGACCTGCCCTGCGGCGACTATACGGTGGAGCAGGTGAACAGCTGGTCATGGCGGTACGCCGACGGCGCGCAGACGGTGACGGTGGAGGACAGTCAGACGAAAACCGTGACGTTTGACGGCGCTTCCACCAAGGATAAATGGCTCACCGGCAGCAGCGATGCTGTGGTGAACAGAAGGGAGGCGTAACGTGGCGAAAAGACTGCAACGACCGCAAAATAAGCGCCGCTCGGCGGCGGTGATCGCCGTGGCCGCGGTGGTGGCGCTGGCTTCTGTGGCGGTGGCCTTCATGCTTCGCCGGACGGAAGCGCAGAGCGGTTTTACCCCCGCCGTCGTCACCTGCGCCGTTCACGAAAAGGTCAACGGTGCGGAGGTGACAGGCTCCGCCGCGTCCGGCTCCGTCAAGTCCGATATTACCGCGGAAAACACCGGGAGCACCACGGTGTTCCTGCGCCTGCGGCTCAGCGCCTGCTGGGTGGACGCGAAGGGAAATACCACCGGAACGCCGTCCGTCCTCCCGCAGATCACGCTGCGGCAGAACTGGCTGGATGCCGGGGACGGGCTGTATTACTATGCGCTGCCCGTGGAGCCGAGACAGAGCACCACGGTGCTCTGTGAACCTATGCGGATGGGAACCTCTGTTTCGCCCACCGGCGCGGCTGTGTACCAGCAGATAACGGTGCTGGCCGAGGCGGTGCAGGCGCTGCCGGAAAAGGCGGCGCAGGAGGCGTGGGGCGTTACGGTGGAGAATGGACGCATCACAGCGGTAAAGCAAGAAAAAAGTACGCGGAACGCATGTTCCGCGTACTTTTTCAGCTTGTCAAAAAAGTCCGTTTGGACTTTTTTGACAAGCTG
>DNFA01000088.1:10439-10589 GCA_003487665.1 Oscillibacter sp. | reverse complement strand
GGGCAGGTTTTTTGACAGTCTGTGCTTATTCTTTGCGCCCGTAGAGGGTGGTCATGCGGTCGATCCTGGCGGCCAGCTTTTCCGTCAGCTCACCGGGCAGGAGCCGCCACGTCCAGTTGCCACCCTGGGTGCCGGGGATGTTCATGCGGT
>DNFA01000088.1:10064-10284 GCA_003487665.1 Oscillibacter sp. | reverse complement strand
GTGCCGGGGATGTTCATGCGGTGTCCCTCGCCCAGACCCAGATAGTCCTGCACCTGTGCCACGAACAGCTCCGCCACGCTGGACATGCCGCCCCGTATCACGCCCCAGTGGAAGCCCTCGTCCTCTGTCAGCGCCAGATATTCGGTGGCGTAAGCGATGTCCTCCGGTGCGGCCTCCTGCCGCCACAGCAGCAGGGGACTGTTGTCGTGGGTGCCGGTGT
>DNFA01000088.1:9603-9904 GCA_003487665.1 Oscillibacter sp. | reverse complement strand
GTGCCGGTGTAGCAGATGCAGTGGGGCGTATAGGTGTGGGGGAGGTAGCTGCTGGTGTCGCGGGAGTCAAAGGCGAATTCCAGCACCTTCATGCCTGGCCAGCCGGAGTCGTGCAGCAGCTGCGCCACCTCCGGCGTGGGATAGCCCAGATCCTCCGCGATGAACTCCAGCTGGGGGAACCAGCCGTTGAGTCGGTCGATCAGATCCATGCCGGGACCTGTGACCCAGTGACCGTTTTTGGCGGTGGTCTCGCCGTAGGGCACCGACCAGTAGCTGGCAAAGCCGCGGAAATGGTCGATGC
>DNFA01000088.1:7065-9344 GCA_003487665.1 Oscillibacter sp. | reverse complement strand
CCCCACAGCTGGCCGTCGGCGGTGAAGTAGTCCGGCGGGACGCCGGCCACCGACTTGGGCACCAGCTCCTCGTCCAGCTGGAAGAACTGCGGCTCCGCCCACACGTCGGCGGAATCCAGCGACACATAGATGGGCAGGTCGCCGATAATGCGGATGCCCTGTTGGTGGACATAGTCCCGCAGAAGCTCCCACTGGGAGAAGAACAGGAACTGCAAATAGGTGAAAAACTGCACATCATCGGCCAGCAGCGTTCTGTACTTCTCCAGAACGGCCTCGCTTTTGCGCAGGCGGATGTCCTCGTCCTCCCACTCCGTCCACGCCTTCATGCCGAAGTGCCGCTTGCAGGCCATGTACAGGGCGTAGTCCGGCAGCCAGCGGCTGTTGTCCTCCACAAAGGCGGCCACCTTGTCGGCGTCCCGCTCCCAGCCCCGCTTATAGGCCTTGTGCAGCAGGGCGAAGCGGCTTTCGTAGATCTTGCCGTAGTCCACGTGGCGGGGGTCGTCGCCCCAGTCACATTTGGTGCATTCGGATCTTTTCAGCAGCCCATCCTTGACAAGCATATCCGGGTCGATGAAATAGGGGTTGCCGGCGTAGGCGGAAAAGCTCTGATAGGGGGAGTCGCCGTAGCTGGTGGGGTTCAGGGGCAGCATCTGCCAGTAGGACTGACCGGCTGCCTTCAGAAAATCGACGAAGTCATAGGCCGCCTTGCCCAGGGTGCCGATGCCGTAGGGGGAGGGCAGGGAGGAGACTGCCATTAAAATACCGCTGCTTCGTTTCATAACTCAACTTCTCTCTTGGATAGGATAAAAATACGGGGACGGGCGTTGTGCCCGCCCCCGGCGTATAAACTGTTTCAGCCCTTGACGGCGCCTGCCGCCACGCCCTTGATGATGTGCTTCTGGCAGCACAGGTAGAAGACGATGACCGGCAGGATGCTCAGCAGGATCAGCGCCATGGTAGCGCCCATGTCCACCTGTCCGTAGCTACCCTTCAGGTGTTGGATGACGATGGGGATGGTCATATACTTGGTACGATCCAGCACCAGATAGGGCAGCAGGAAGTCATTCCACACCCACATGATTTCCAGCACGCCCACAGAGATGAACGTGGGCTTCATCATGGGCAGAACCACCAGAAAGAAGGTGCGCAGCGGGCCGCAGCCGTCGATTACAGCGGCTTCTTCGATCTCCAGCGGAATCGTCTTGACAAACCCGGAGAACATGAATACCGCCAGTCCCGCGCCGAAGCCCAGGTACACGATAGGTATTGTCCACGGTGTGTTCAATCCGATCTTGGCAAAAGCCATAGAGGTGAAGCTAAAGTAGGGAAGCTTGACCTGCTCGGCGGTACGGGACAGGGTAAACATCACCATCTGGAACGGCACTACCATGGAGAACACGCACAGGTAGTAGATGATCTTGCTGACCAGACTGCCCACGCGAGAGACATACCACGCCGCCATAGACGTACACAGCAGGATCAGCGCTGAGGACGCGAGGGTGATAAACAGACTGTACAGCACCGCCTTGATAAACGGGTAGTTGCCGAAGGTCATGCCCTTGATATAGTTTTGCAGCCCCACGAAGGAGTCCTCGTTGGGGAGGGCGAAGGTCTCCGTGTTCACGGCGGCGTTGCTCTTGAAGGAGTTCATCAGTACGATGAGGATGGGCAGCACGTAGACGATGCAGATCACGGCAAAGGCCACGGTCAGCGCCATCTTGCTGCGCTCATGCTTTTTCGCCAGATTTGTCTGCATTACTGCTGCACCTCCTTTTTGCGGGTGGACTGAAGCTGGATCAGACCGATCACAGCCACAAGGATGAAGAACACCACGGCCTTGGCCTGCCCCACACCGCGGTTGTTGCCGCCGCCGGAGTAGAAGGCGCTGTAGATGTTCAGTGCCAGCATCTCCGTGGTCTTGATGACGCTGCCGTCCGGCTGCTGGAGGAAGGGACGGCCGCCTGTCAGCGCCAGGTTCTGATCAAACAGCTTGAAGCCGTTGGTCAGGGTCAGGAAAATGCAGATGGTGAAGGAACTCATCATGTTGGGGATGGTGACCTTCCACAGCATCTGCCAGCTGTTGGCACCGTCGATACGGGCGGCCTCCAGCATATCCTCCGGAATGGATTGCAGACCGGCGATATAGATGATCATCATATAGCCCACCTGCTGCCAGCATATCAGGATGATAAGACCCCAGAAGCCGTATTTGCTGTCCAGCACCACGGAGGTGTTGTACTTCACCAGAATGCCGTCAAAGATCATGGACCAGATATAGC
>DNFA01000088.1:6376-6880 GCA_003487665.1 Oscillibacter sp. | reverse complement strand
ATGCCGCCGATGAGGTTGGGCATGAAGAACACCGTCCGGAACAGGTTGGAGCCCTTGATACCCTTGGTCAGGAAATAGGCCACCGCAAAGGCCAGCACATTGATGAACAGTACCGACACGAAGGCGAACAGCGCCGTATACCAGAAGGCGTGGACAAAGGTGCTGTCGGAGAAGGCCTTCACATAGTTGCTAAAGCCCACCCACGTCCACTGGCTGGTCAGCTTGAACTTACAGAAGGACAAAAACGCGCCTTTCAGAAACGGATACAAAAAACCGATGCAAAAGGCGGCGAAGGTGGGCAGCAGGAACAGCCACACCATCCGTTGAATGGGCCGGCGGATCAGACGGCTGCTGAGGGCGGCCGCATCCCGCTTTCTGTGTAATCGCTTCATTCTCTCACTCCTGTTCTGCTTTTATTGTCATGGCGAAAGCTCTTGCCCGAAGGGGTTCGATCAACAGCTCACTCCACCACAGAGAGTGTACAGGCGGGGGCGGGCGTGATCG
>DNFA01000088.1:6013-6203 GCA_003487665.1 Oscillibacter sp. | reverse complement strand
GCCCGCCCCGCCTGTTTCCTATGCTTTTTCGTCAGTCAGACACGCAGGACTTAGTGCTCGTTGGCGTACTGGGTGGCCCAGCCTTCCACGAAAGCAGTCTTGACGGTGTCCCAGCTGCCGCCGTCGGCGGTATACTTGCCCAGAGCGTCGACCACAGCGGCACGCCAATCGTCAACAGCGGGAGTCCAGT
>DNFA01000088.1:564-5853 GCA_003487665.1 Oscillibacter sp. | reverse complement strand
TCGTCAACAGCGGGAGTCCAGTTGAACGCCCAAGTGACGGTGTAGTTGCCGTTGGCAACATACTCGTTGGCCTGTGCGAAGAACACGTTCTCGGGGGTCTTGGCGTTCTTGAAGGGGCAGGGGCCAAACTGCTCAGCCAGCATGGTGGTACCGGCGTCAGAGGTGACGACCCAGTTCATGAAGTCCAGAGTGGCCTTGATGTCCGCCTCAGAGGCGTTCTTGTTCACAGCCCAGCAGTTCTCGGTGCCGCAGCACAGACCGGCCTTCTCCTCGCCTTCCACACCGCAGTAGATGGGGATCATGGCCAGGTCAGCGGGGTTCATCTTGAAGCCCTTGGTCTCATCGGTGACCAGATTGCTGTACTCCCAGCTACCGTTCTGATAGAACACGGCCTTGCCCTGGCCGAACTCAGCCTCAGCCTGATCGCCGGTGGCGGACAGCAGGGCAGCGCCGGTGGTGGCGGAGTCAGTGGTGTACAGATCCCAGATAGCCTTGTAGTTATCCAGATAGGTGCCCTTGATGGTGGCGGGCTGCGCGGTCACATTGTCATCGCGGAACTCGTAGAACAGGGGCATATTGGCCAGATGGCCGGAGAAGCGCCAAGCGGAGGAGCCGTCCAGACCGGCGGAGGTAAAGGCATCGAAGCCCAGCTCAGCGGCGCGGGCGTGGATGTCATCGGCAACGGCCTTCAGGGACTCGAAGTTGGTGATCTCGTCCAGAGAGTGACCGGCCTTCTCCAGCAGGGCCTTGTTGACGATGATGCCAAAGGCCTCGTAGCAGTAACCGATGGAAACGGTCTCGCCGTCGGCATTCTTCAGATCAAAGTCATGGGTGGTCATCTGGTTGTACACATCGGTGCCTTCCAGGTTGTAGCAGAACTCACCGTAGCTGTTGACAGCACCCAAATTGCCCACCTGGAACATGGTGGGAGCGGCGTCCTTATCCATCTCGGCGGTCAGCGTGGTGTCGTACTGGCCGGAGGCGGCGGTGACGACCTTGACGGGCACACCAGTCTCAGCGGTGTAGGCGGCAGCCAGAGTCTGCCAAGCGGCGTCGGACTCGGGCTTGAAGTTCAGATAGTACACGCTGCCGGTGGCGGTATCGCCCTCGGTCTTGGGGTCGTCCTTCTTCTCGCCGCAGGCAACCAGAGACAGCGCCATGACGAGAGCAAGGATCAGTGCAAGAAACTTCTTCATGATTATTACTCCTTTTTTGTTTTTATTTTCACATCTGATGATGTAAAAATCAGGTTATTGCAGCGCCACCACGCTGCCGCCGCGACGCAGGGTGGTGGGCAGCAGCTCACAGGCGTGGGAGCCTTTACGCTGCACCATGTCCAGCAGGATCTCGGCGCTGCGCCGACCCATCTCGTCCATGGGCTGGCAGAGGGTGGTCAGCGGCGGCTCAATGTAGGCGGACAGCTCCAGTCCATCGATGGCGATGACGGAGCAATCCTCCGGGATGCGGCGTCCGGCGTCCCGCAGGGCGCGCATGGCGCCGATGGCCATGGAATCGGCGATGGCAAACAGGGCGGTAAAATCCGTGCCCGCCTCAAGGCTGGCCTTAACCGCGTCATAGGCGTCCTTTACGCCGAAGCCGCCGGCGGAGATGACCAGCTCCGGCTCCACCGGGATGCCGTGACCCTCCAGCGCCTGCACGTAGCCCTCGTAGCGCAGCTGGCTGATGGACTGGTCGTCAGGACGGGAGATCAGGGCGGCGATGCGCCGGTGCCCGTGGCGGTACAGCTCCTCCACCGCCTGCTGTGCGGTGTCGCCGTCGGCGATGGACACGGAGGAGTATTCCCCCTCGGTCAGCGTACCGTAGCGGTTGGAGTAGGAGCAGCAGACAAAGGGAACGTTCAGCAGTGCCAGATCGGCGGGGGTGTAGTCAAAACGGCCGCCCAGAAAAATGATGCCCCGCAGACGCTTTTCCCGCTCCATGACGGCGCCGCATTTCACCTCATCGTCACAGGCGCCGATCTGCTGCATGACCATGGTGAAGCCGGCGTCGGTGATGGTGCTTTCGATGGTGCGGATGATGTCGGTGTAAAAGGGGTTGGACACGCCGCGGACGATCAGGCCGATGGCGTCGGATTTGGTGCGAACCAGGTCACGGGCGCTGTTGTTGGGAATGTAGTTGCTGGCCTTGATAGCCGACAACACCTTGCGGCGCACATCATCGCTGACGTCCGGACGGTCGTTCAGCACGCGGGAAACGGTGCTGACGCTGACACTGCACTGCCGCGCTATATCCTTGATCGTCATAACGTCGTTGTGCCTCCTACTGTACGCAGTGTGTGACGCGAAGCGGTGCGGGAAATAATGAAAACATTTCCGGGAACGTTTCCGTCCACGTGCCTATCCTATCAGTGTTTGCCGCAATTGTCAATTGCTTCGCTGTATTTTTGCCGAAACGCACAGAAAAGTGGGGTGGTTTATTGTGAAAATCACAAGAAAAACCGCCCCTCCCGGCGTGGGAGCGGCGGTTTTATGGACGCAGCAGGTCGCGGCGGCGTTTCCAATCGGGAAGGTATGTTTCGACCTCTCGGTAAAAGGCGGGTGAGTGATCGTGATGGCGGATATGCGCCAGTTCATGCACCACCACATATTCGATGGCGTCGGGCGGATAGACCATCAGGTACAGGGAGAAGCTGAGCCGGTTTTTCCCGGAGCAGCTCCCGAAGCGGGTGCGGGCGGCGGTGATGGTGATGCTGGCGGGCTGCACGCCCATGCGCTGCGCCCACAGGCGCACCAGCGGCGGGAGCTGCTCTGCGGCCTGCCGCCGCCACAGGGCGGCCTGCTCCGCCGACGGCTCCGGGTGGGCGGCCATGTACGATTGCCGCGCGGCCAGGTGCTTGTCCAGCCACGCCCGGTGGCTGTCCACAAAGCGGGCGATGTCCGCGTCCGCGGCGTGGAGCGGGGCGCGTACCAGCGCCGTGCCCTGCCGGGTGATCTCCAGCGCTATGGTACGGCGGCGGGAGCGGATCACGGTATAGTCCGCCATCAGTCGCCCTCCACGGGGGTGAACCGGGGGCCGCGATAGCCGTCCCGCTCCACGAGCTCGCTCCACATGGCGGCAGGGCGCACCCACAGGCCGCCATCGCCGTACAGGGCGCGGTAGACCACCATCTCCTCCCGTGTTTCGGAGTGGCGGGCGGTGCCGATGACCTGGTATTCCTTTCCCTTGAAGTGCCGGTAGCGGCCGGGCTGTATGGTTGACATAATACTACCTCCTGACGGAACAGCTTGCATTGTCTGCGGGAACATTATATACTAAGGGGCAGAAATTGTAAATTACCGTGGGAGGAATTTGTATGCGAACGGTCTGTGTGCGTCTCCGCCGGGGAGACGATCTGCTGCTGTCCCTGCGGGCGCTGGCGCAGCGGGAAGGGCTGCGCGCCGCCGTGATCCTGTCCGGGGTGGGCTGCGTGACGGAGGCCCGCGTGCGGGACGCCTCCGGTGTCACCGTGCGGCACATCGCGGAGCCGTGCGAGATCACGGCCTTACAGGGGACGGTCAGCGACCAGCGGTGCCATGTACACATCGCCCTGTCCCGGGAGGACATGACCACGCTGGGCGGACACCTGATGGAGGGAACGTATATCAACACCACCTGCGAGCTGGTGCTGCTGGAGCAGGACGGCTGGCGGTACGGCGTGGAGCAGGACGCGGCCACGGGCTATGACGAGATCGTATTTCAGGAGGATGAGAGATGAAGAACACCACGCTTTGCTACATCGAGAACGAAAAGGGCGAGTACCTGATGCTCCACCGGGTGAAGAAGCAGAACGACCTGAACCACGACAAGTGGATCGGCGTGGGCGGCAAGTGCGAGGAGGGGGAGAGCCCGGAGGAGTGCGTGTGCCGCGAGACATGGGAGGAGACGGGGCTGACGCTGACGGAGTACCGGTACCGGGGCGTCATCACCTTTGTGTCCGACATCTGGGAGGGAGAGTACATGCACCTGTTCACAGCCACCGGCTGGACGGGCGAGCTGCGGGAGTGCAATGAGGGCGTGCTGGAATGGCTGCACAAGGACAAGCTGGCGTCTCTGCCCCAGTGGGCAGGGGACAAGCTGTTTCTGGAGCTGATCCACGAGGCAGACACGCCGTTTTTCTCCATGAAGCTGCAATATGAGGGGGATACGCTGGTGTATGCCGCCCTGAACGGGAAGGAGCTGGCGATATGATACTGGTCAGTGCCTGCCTGCTGGGCTGCGCCTGCCGGTATGACGGGCAGAGCAAGCCCCATCCGCTGGCGCAGGAGCTGGCGAAGCGCGGCCTGGCGGTGCCGGTGTGCCCGGAGCAGCTGGGAGGGCTGCCCACGCCCCGGAACCCCTCCGAGCGGCGGGGCGAGCGGGTGGTGATGAACGACGGCCGGGAGGTGACGGCGGAATACCGCCGGGGCGCGGAGGAGGCGCTGCGTCTGGCGCGGCTGTACGGCTGCACCGCCGCCGTGCTGAAGGAGAAAAGCCCCTCCTGCGGCTGCGGCCGCGTGTATGACGGGACGTTCTCCGGCACGCTGACGGACGGCGACGGCGTGACGGCCGCACTGCTGAAGGAAAACGGCATAAAAGTGTACGGGGAGAGCGAACTGGAGAAGCTGCTGTGATGCGTGAGGGGACGGCGTACTCCTACAAACAAACAAAAGGACAGCGCCCCGGCGGGGCGCTGTCCTTGTATATGAGGGTGTTACCACTCCAGGTTCTTTTCCGTCTCCTTGCTGAACACGTGAGCCACGTTGCCGCCGAAGATCAGGTTCACCTCGCTGCCCATGGGGAAATGGGCGGCGTTGCCGTTGGTGGGGACGATGACCACCACGTCGTGGCCATGGGTGGAGATGTGCAGATGCACAGAGGAGCCCATCAGCTCGCTGACGTCCACGGTGCCCTTGACGCCGTCGGCGCAGAGCATGATGTGATCGGGGCGAACGCCCAGCGTTACGTCCTGTTCCGGTATATTTTTGGCGCTGAGCCGGGCCTGCTTATCCTCGGACAGCTCCACGTTGATGCCGTCGATGGACACGGCGTATTTGCCGTCACCGTTCTTCACCAGCTTCGCGTCGAAGAAGTTCATCTGCGGCGTGCCGATGAAGCCCGCCACGAACAGGTTGGCCGGGTGGTCGAACACCTCCTGCGGCGTGCCGATCTGCTGGATAAAGCCGTCCTTCATGATGACGATGCGGTCGCCCAGGGTCATGGCCTCGGTCTGGTCGTGGGTGACGTAGATAAACGTGGTGTTGATGCGCTGGCGCAGCTTGATGATCTCGGCGCGCATCTGGTTGCGCAGCT
>DNFA01000088.1:0-295 GCA_003487665.1 Oscillibacter sp. | reverse complement strand
ACAGAGCCTTGGGCTTGCGGTCGAGGTACTGGGTGATGTCCAGGATCTCTGCCGCCTGCTTCACCTTGCGGTCGATCTCGTCCTTGGGCACCTTTTTCAGCTTCAGGGAGAAGGCCATGTTTTCGTACACGGTCATGTGGGGGTACAGGGCGTAGTTCTGGAACACCATGGCGATATCCCGATCCTTGGGCTCCACATCGTTCATCAGCTTGTCGCCGATCCACAGCTCACCGGAGGTGATGTCCTCCAGACCGGCGATCATGCGCAGGGTGGTGGACTTGCCGCAGCCGGAGGG
>DNFA01000047.1 GCA_003487665.1 Oscillibacter sp. | reverse complement strand
TATGCCAGGCGGCCTAAGGCCGGGGGTCGCTGTCTTCGGTAGAGCATTGTAGGGGACGGCGTCCTGCAGTGGAGCGCAGCGGAACAAATGCCCTTGGGGTACGACGTCCCACATGGAAATCCCCGATAGACGTTTGTAGGGGCGGACGACTCTGCCCGCCCCGTAAAAGCGCCGCACCCTGTAGGGCGGGACCCGTGTGTCCCGCCGCCCCGTCAGCACGTCAGCGCTGCCATTCGTAGGGGCGGACGACTCTGTCCGCCCCATTACACGCCCCTTGCGATTTCGCAGGGGGGGCGCTATCGTCATGCGTCGTAAATACCCAGTATCACAATGCCCGCCACCACCAGCGCGATCATGCCGTAGTGCTTCCAGCTGAGCTTTTCCTTCAGGAAAATGCGGCTCCACAGCACCGAGGCCACGCAGTAGGCGGAGATGATAGGCGCGGCCAGCGCCACATGCTCCGTGTCCGCCAGCGCATAGATGTACGCGAACTGACCCGCCGTCTCGCACAGCGCGCCCGCGTACTTGGGCGCCTCCCGCTTGGGCAGCAGCTTGCTCTTTTTAATGAGCACCACATACACAAAGCACACGATGGCCGCCAGCAGGAACGTCAGCTCATAGGCGCAGTTGGCGCTGTCCTCGTCCAGCGTCTCCAGCACCCGGCTGTCGGCAAAGGTGCCCAGCGCGTCCAGCAGGCAGTAGATGATGGGCAGGATCAGCGCCAGCGCGGACTTGGCGTAGCGGTGGTTGCTGGCCTGCTGCCGGGCGGCGCGCAGGTCGTCGTCCTCCCGCGCCTCCACGATGCCCAGACCGATCACGCCCACGCACACCAGCGCGGTGGCCGCCAGCTGCGCCGGCACCAGCTCGCCCAGCCCGCCGGTGGCCAGCGCCAGCACCGCCACCAGAGCGCCGGAGGAATTGCATATCGGGGAGGAGATGGACAGCTCGATGTACCGCAGGCCGATATAGCCGATGGTCATGGAGCTGATGTACAGTAGCGACACCGGCAGATAGGTCAGGATGATGCTGCCGTTGATCTCTGTGCCGCCGATAAAAATTTCGTAAGCGGCGTGCAGACCCATTACCAGACCCACCGCCATGACCATCTTCAGATGGCTGTATTTGTCGTCCGCGTCCTGGCAGCCGATCTTGCTGAACAGGTCACTGCCGCTCCAGCAAACCAGAGCGATAAGAGAAAACCAAAACCACATAGTAACTCCTTTAACTTTTCTTTATAAATTCAAGTGATATACAAGTTGAAATCAATCAGAGAAGTTAAAGGAGGCGGACGGCGTCGAAAGGGGTGATTGGGAAGAACCATAGGCTCCCTCCGTAGTTTACATAATTACAAGGAAATCAGGCCGGCCTCCTGCATTTTCTGCAGGCTCATCAGGATGCCCAGCTTGGCGTGGTACCACGTCAGGCCGCCCTGAAAGTACACGGCGTAGGGGGGACGGGTGGGACCGTCGGCAGACAGCTCGATGGAGCTGCCCTGCACAAAGGCGCCGGCGGCCATGATCACGTCGCTGTCGTAGCCCGGCATGGGCGACGGCTCCGGGGTCACATAGCTGTCCACCGGTGCGGCAGACTGGATGCCCTTGCAGAAGGCGATCATTCCCTCGCGGCTGCCCAGCTCCACCGCCTGAATGATGTCGTGCCGCGTTTCGGCGGCGGGGGGAACGACACGGAAGCCCAGCCGCTCATAGCAGGCGGCGGCGAACACCGCGCCCTTTACGGCGGAGGCCACCACCGTGGGCGCCAGGAAAAAGCCCTGATAAAACGAGGTCAGCAGCCCCAGATTGGCGCCCACCTCCCGGCCAAGACCGGGGGCGGTGAGCCGCCGGGCGCACCGCTCGATCAGGTCGGCGCGGCCGCAGATATAGCCGCCGGTGGGAGCCAGCCCGCCGCCGGGATTCTTGATAAGGCTGCCCACCATCATGTCCGCGCCCACGTTCACCGGCTCGGTCAGCTCGGTGAATTCGCCGTAGCAGTTGTCCACCATGCAGAGCACGTCGGGCTTGCACCGCTTGCAGAAGGCGATCAGCCGGCCGATCTGCTCCACGGAGAAGCTGGGGCGGGTGGCGTAGCCCTTGGAGCGCTGTATGGTCACCAGCTTTGTCTTTTCGTTGATGGCCGCGCGGATGCCGTCAAGGTCGAAGGAGCCGTCCGGCAGCAGGTCTACCTGCCGGTAGCTGACGCCGTACTCCTTCAGGGAACCGACGGATTCCCGGATGCCGATGACCTCCTCCAGCGTGTCGTAGGGCGCGCCCACAGGGCTGAGAAGCTCGTCGCCGGGCAGCAGGTTCGCGCCCAGCGCCAGCGCCAGCGCGTGGGTGCCGCAGGTGATCTGCGGGCGCACCAGCGCCGCCTCCGCGCCAAAGCAGTTGGCGTAGACCCGCTCCAGCGTGTCGCGTCCCTCGTCGTCGTAGCCGTAGCCGGTGGAGAGGTTGAAATGGTTGGCGGCCACGCGGTTTTTCTGCATGGCGTTGATGACCTTCAGCTGGTTGGCCTCGGCGATGGCGTCGATGGCGTCGAAGCGCTCCCGCAGGGAGGCCAGAATGGTCTCGCCGTAGGTCAGCACCGCATCGCTGACGCCCAGCTGCTTATACTGTTCGTTCATAGTTCACCTCAGTTGGGAAATTTCACGCCGTTGAGACGCATGATGAGACGGATGGGGTAGTCCCGATCCAGATAATTTTTCGCGTACCAGTCGAAGGTGGCGGCGGGGGCGTGCACCAGCTCCGGCGCTTCGCAGCGGAACGTCTCGAAGGTCTTCTGGTCGCCGCTGAGCAGCGCCGCCACCACGTCCAGCCGTCCCTCCTCCGCCAGACGCAGCAGGGCGTGATCCATCATGACGGCGCAGGCCTGCTCCTCCTCACCGGCGTACAGCTCCCGGCGACCCAGCCAGTAGAGGAATTCCTCCGGGTCCAGATCCAGCTTGGTGGTGATCTGGCTCAGCTTGAAGAACTCCTTGCGATCCATGCGCTTGAGCACGTCGATGAGGTACTGCACCAGGCCGTCGTCCATGGCGATGCAGTCCAGAAACACCTCGAAGGCGTGCTTGTTGGCATCGGGATCGGGAGTTGCGGGCTTTTCCGGTGCGGGTTCCGGCGCGTCCGGATCCCGCAGAAAGAACTCAAGACCGTTGGGGTCGATATGCTCACTGAACAGATCCTCCGGCAGCACCGTGCCGTCCTGCGCGGCGCAGGCGCGGACGAATTCCGCCATGCCCATGGCCTGCAGCTGCTGCGCCAGAGACTGGATGCGGGCTTTCTCATCGCCGTCCTCCGGCAAGGTGATGCCCGCCGGGGCGGGGCGCTTGCCCTCCCAGAGCTCGGTCATATATCGCGCATAGTAGTCAAAAAGGGTCATTGCACTCCCTCACTTTCCAAACTGAAATTGTATCATACAGCGCTTGCCAATGCAAGAAATATCGGGTATGATGGGAAAAAGATGGGGAAGGGAGCGCGCGGCGTGGAAAAGGGAACGTATTATGTGTATATTCTGCGGTGCCGGGACGGGAGCCTGTACACGGGGCTGACCAACGACCTGCCCCGCCGGTGGGCGCTCCACGTCAGCGGACGGGGCGCCAAATATACCCGCGCCCACCCGCCGGAGGCGGTGGCGGCGCTGTGGCGCTGCGGGGATAAGAGCGCGGCGGCGCGGCTGGAGTACGCCATCAAAGCGAAGCTGACCCACGGGGAAAAGCTGGCGCTGATCGCGGAGCCGGCGCGGGCGGCGGCATGGTTCCCGGAGCTGGCAGGGGCATTTACGCCGGCGGAGGTGCCGGAGATGCAGTAAAAAAGAACCGCCCGTGGGCGGTTCGTGAGAGGGCGGTCACGGGGCGGACAGAGTCGTCCGCCCCTACGGGTGCTTTACCGCACCCGCTCTGTAGGG
>DNFA01000029.1 GCA_003487665.1 Oscillibacter sp. | reverse complement strand
ATGGTATCCTTCCCTCCGATACCTGTGACCGAGCAGGTTTTTTGACAGTCTAAGAGAACCGCCATCGGGCGGTTCTCCTGCTATATTCAGATATTATTTGCTGGCAGGCGTCACGCTGCCGTCGTCGCCCAGCTGCGCTGGGACGATGGTGCTGCGGGTGTTGCGGGCGATGTTGTCCAGACGCAGGCGACTGGGAAAGTCACTGAGCAGTGTGTAGGCCACGCCGTGCTTTTTGGCGCGTCCCGTGCGGCCGATGCGGTGGATGTAATACTCGTTTTCCTCCGGCACCTCGTAGTTGAACACGGCGTCCACGTCGTCCACATCGATGCCGCGGCTGGCCACGTCCGTGGCTACAAAGACACGGAGCTTGCCGTCGCGGAAGCGCTGCATGACCTCCTCCCGCTTGCGCTGGGGAATGTCGCCATGGATGCACTGGGCGTCCACGCCGCGCATCTGCAGGAACTTGGTAAGGCGCTCGGTGCTGCCCTTGGTGTTGCAGAAGCAGATCACCCGGTCGTAATTCTCGTGGGCAAGGATCTTGGCAATGGCGTCCACCTTGCCGTCGGAGGGCACCTCCAGACGGTACTGGAGGATGTCGGGCTTGTTCTCCTTGGTGGCCTGCACGGTGATCTCCTCCGGATCCCGCTGGTAGACCCAGGAGATGTCCATGACCTCCCGGGAGATGGTGGCGGAGAACATGCCCAGATTCTGGCGGCTGGGGATCTTGTCCAGAATGCGGGTCACATCGTGGATGAAGCCCATGTCCAGCATGCGGTCGGCCTCGTCCAGCACCACGGTGCGGACGCTCTTGAGACTGACGGTGCGGCGCTTCATGTGATCGCTGAGCCGTCCCGGCGTGGCTACCACAATCTGGGGACGGCGCTTCAGCGCGTCGATCTGCTTGCCAATGGGCTGGCCGCCGTAGAGACACACCAGCCGCACACCCTCGTGGCACACGGCGATGTCGCGCATTTCATCGGTGATCTGCATAGCCAGCTCGCGGGTGGGCGCCAGGATCACGGCCTGCACCTCCTCGCTTTCCCGGTCGATGCGCTCAATGATGGGGATGCCGAAGGCCATGGTCTTGCCGGTGCCGGTGGGAGCCTTGGCGATGACGTCCTTGCCCGCCAGCATGGGCGGGATGCAGCCGGCCTGCACCGGCGTGCTGACGGTATAATGTTTATTTCGTATGGCGCGCATGGTGGCCTCTGACAGGCCGAAGCTCTCGAACGGTGCGCCCTGTGTCACTTCCATAGTTCTGTCCTCGTTTTTACATATATTCTCAATTTACAATTATACCATATCTGTCAACGCCTTGCAACGGGGCAATAACGCCCTCCCGAAAAGGAAGAGCGTCATGCGCCGAAATAGGCCACCAGCAGGTCGGTGACGACGCCGTAGCTTTTCGCGCCGTCCGTGTCGCCGTTGCTTTTCAGAAAGCCGTCGTATACCTTGTCCGACAGCTGGGATACCGTACCCCGGAACTGTGACCAGTAGGCGTTGTCCGCCCGCAGGTCGGCTACCACCGTCTCCGGCAGGCTGTCCCGAATGATCTGCCACGCGTCCCGGTCGGCGCTGTACAGCGCGTTGGAGAGATAGCCGAAGCCCGTCAGCCAGCCGGAGTAGCGATAGGCGGCGCTGCCTGACCGGATAGCGGCCAGGATGCCGATGAAATTGCACTCCTCCTCCGCCGTGATGCCCCGCTGGTGCGCCATCTCGTGGCACACGGTGGCCGGAAGGAAGGCAGAGGGGCTGTCGGTGTTCACGTTGGCCTCGCCGGTGAAGGGGAAGTAGAACCCGGTGAAGCGCAGAGCGCTCAGCGCGCGGGAGCAGCCGAAGGCCTTGGCACGACCCGTCTCCGCCGAGAGAAAGGGGAATTCCTCCGTCAGCACGTCCAGCGAGCTCTCGCTGCCGGTCAGCAGCTGCCGGTAGTCCAGACGGCACACGCCGTCCCCGTCGCGGGGGACTTCACCGGCGGACAGCGCCAGCTGATCGGCGAAATAGGCCGTCACCTGTGCCAGCTGATCGGCGGTCACAGGCGCGGTGGTCAGGCCGCTTTTCTCCCGGAAGCCGTCCGTGTTGTAGCCCACGCCCCACAGCAGGCAGAAGCCGGCGTACACCGTCAGCACCGTGCAGAGGGCGGTGGTCAGCACCTGTGCCGCCGCGCGCCATTTCCGCCGGGCGGAGACGATGTGCCGTATGCCGTTGGCGGCGGCTATAAGAGCGGCGCATACGGCGGTTACGATCAGCACCTCGCCCACGGAGAGGCTCCAGCCGCCCCACAGCCGCCCCAGCCACTGCTCCGCCGGACAGATCGCCCCGTACCACAGGGCGTTCATGGCCGCCCGGCTGGTGCGCAGGGCGAAGTAAACGGCAAAGAACGCCGCCAGCGTCAGAAGCCAGCGGCGCAGCGCCCGGCCGCTCACAGGGGCAGCGCCTTGCCGGTGAAGCACATGACGCAGTGGGCGCGGACAATGACCTTGCCCGTCTCGTCCGTCATCTCCGCCGAGCAGAAGGCCAGCTTGCCGCCCAGACGGTCTACCTTGCCCACGGCGGTGAGGGTGCTGCCCGCCGCGGCCGCGGCCAGATAGTCGATGGTGGCGTTCACCGTCACCACCATCTCCTGCCGCAGGGTCATAATGGCCATGCCCATGGCCACATCGCACAGGGAGAACAGGATGCCGCCGTGGGCGCCGCCCCAGCGGTTCAGGCTCTCCGTGTGCATGGGCAGCGTCACCGTGGCGGTGCCGTCGTCCAGATCGGTGGTGCGCATATAGTTGTGGGTCAGGAACGGCTCACAGTCGTTGCCGAAGGCCATCAGCTTGTTATACAGTTCCTTTGTCATTGTCTGTCGTTGTCTCCTCTGTTGTTTCTGCCGGGTCGTCCTTTGCCCGCCCCACATAGGCATACGCCTCCGTGGGCATGTTCCGCTTCCGCAGCCGCTTGTCCATCAGGTATTTCAGCAGCTCCTGCGCACAGGCGAACACCGGCACGCCGATGAACATGCCCAGCACGCCGCCGAAGCCGCCGCCCACCAGAATGGCCACGATGACCCAGAAGCTGGAAATGCCTGTGGCATCGCCCAGGATCTTGGGGCCGAGAATGTTGCCGTCAAACTGCTGCAATATGACGATGAAGATCACGAACACCAGGCACTGCTTGGGGCTGACCAGCAGGATCAGGAACGCGGAGGGCACCGCGCCTAGGAAGGGACCGAAGAAGGGGATCACGTTGGTCACGCCTACCACCACGCTTACCAGCGGGGTGTAGGGCATCTTCAGCAGGGAGCAGCAGATGAAGCACAGAATGCCGATGATAAGGGAGTCCAGCAGCTTGCCCCGCACAAAGCCGGAGAAAATGCTGTTGACCTTGCGGGTGCCCCGCATCACCGCATCGGCCTTTTCCTCCGGCAGCGCGGCGTACACCGCCTTGCAGCAGCGTGCCAGACTTTTTTCCTTCATGCCCATCAGATAGATGGACACGATGATGCCCACGATCAGGTCGAAGGCGAAGCCCACCGCCCCGCGGATGCCGCTCCAGATTCCGTTGGTCAGGGGGCCGATGGCCTTCTGCGCCCACGGCAGCACCTGGTTGGTCAGGAAGTCCATGCCGTCGGAGTACCGCTCGGTGATGCGCCCCGCCAGCCAGACGGCGATCTCGTTGTTGCTGTTCAGCAGCTCCTGCGCCCAGCGGTATACCTTTCGGTAGTAGGACTCCGCGTTGTTGATGAGGGTGGTGACGCTGTCCGCCACCTGCGGGATCAGCACGCTCATCAGCAGGTACAGCAGGAAGATCACCGCCGCCTCGGTCAGCAGGATGCTCACCAGCCGCAGTGCGCCGGAGCGGGGCTTCAGCTCCTTTTTTGTCGCTCGCCGCCAGAGGGCGCGGATGGCCTTCTCCAGCCAGGACATTATCGGCGTCAGCAGGTAGGCGATGGCGAAGCCGTACAGCACCGGCGCCAGAATGGACGCCAGCCGCGACACGAACTGCTGCAGCGTGCCGGCCTGATAGAAGGTGTCATAAAAGATCAGCACGGCGCATACGGTGAGAAACGCCGTCAAACCCCATTTGAAATATTGTGTCCGCCGCATAAGACCGCCCTCCTGATGTTTTTCTCTATCATACCCGTCCCGCGGCCGTTTTGCAACATTTTTTGCGGACTTGACAACGGCCGGAAAGTGAATATAATCAAAGGGCAGGAGAGATACTGCGACAAGCGGTTTGACTCCGCTAAGTAAAGCTTCTAATCAAAAATCAGAAAACCGTCACTTGTCGGAGTGGCGGTTTTCTTGCTTCATTTTGCGCACTCCGCCGGGAGTGCGGCTTGCATTCCCGGCGGAACTGTGGTATCATAACCGAACTACTCCGCGCAGAATACGATGGTATGGAAGGGTGTTCCCATGAAAAAGCTCTTGTTTATCGTCAATCCCCGTGCGGGAAAGACAAAATCCCGTGCCCCGCTGTTTGACGCGGCGGCAGAGTTCTCCCGCGCCGGCTATCTGGTGAACATTTTCGTTACCGAGGCCGGCGGGCAGGCGCGTGACATGGCCGCCCGGTGCGGCGGCGACTATGACCTGATCGTGTGCGCCGGCGGCGACGGCACGCTGAACGAGACGCTGTCCGGCGTTATGCAGCTGCCCCAGCGCCCGCCCCTGGGCTATCTGCCCTGCGGCAGCACCAACGACTTCGCCGCCAGCCTGCATCTCCCCACCGCCATGGACGAGGCCGCCCGCGCCGCCGTCTGCGGCGCGCCGTACCCGCTGGACGTGGGACGGCACAACGACCGGTACTTTGCGTATGTGGCGTCCTTCGGCGCCTTTACCCGCTCCTCCTACTCCGCGACCCAGGCAGCCAAAAACGCGCTGGGGCACTTCGCCTACATTCTGGAAGGGCTGGGCGATCTGGACTCCCTGCGCCCCTACCGCTGCGCGGTGGAGGCCGATGGCGAGCACTTTGAGGGAGAGTTCATCTTCGGCGCCGTGTGCAACTCCACGTCGCTGGGCGGACTTGTGAAGCTGGATCCCGCCTGCGTCCGTATGGACGACGGCATGTTCGAGCTGCTGCTCCTGCGGATGCCCAAGTCGGCGTTGGATCTGCAAAATCTTATCAACGTCATGACCCGCATGCAGTACGACTATCCCGGCGTGATCCTGCGCCATGTGCGGCACGTCACCGTTACCACCGACGAGGAGCTGCCCTGGTCGCTGGACGGGGAATACTGTCCCAGTGCGCCGCGGGTGGAGATCGAAAACCTCCCCGCCGCCGTGCAGCTGATGCATTGATAGAAGCGAAAACGCGAAAAGACCCGCCATCGGCGGGTCTTTTTGTATACACAACGCAATAAGCGATGCACAATATACGCTTTGTTATCAGAAGGACACCATCTCCGGGTCGGGCTTGGTGGTGGCGGCGATGGAGGTGACGTACAGCACGGGGCCTTCGCCCTGATAGGCGTCGCAGGCCTCCTTCTTCACCGTGGCGTGGATCTTCACCCACTCCTTGTCCTTGTACTTGTCCAGCCCCTCGCCCCGGCACACCAGCGCCAGGAACTGCATGTCCTTGTCGCAGCAGACCATGGCGAACCGGCCGGGGCAGTGGACGCCCTTGAACTTCTTGGAGTGGCACATCAGCGCCTTGAAGGACACCTCCACGCCCTCGTAGCGGTCGGGGTTGTCCATCATGTCCACATACCAGATGCCGTAGTCCTCGTCCGGCACGTCCAGCTTGCCGCTGCTGAGATCGAAGGGGGACATCTCCGGGGTGACGTACTCCTCGCTGGTGCCGTCCTCGTTTTCCAGATAGATGTCCGCCCGGCGGTTCACCATCCGCAGGTTGCGGCTGCGCAGCTGGGCACGCAGCTGCTCGTTGCAGTGGTCGAAGATCAGCATGTCGGCGTTGGTGATCTTCTCCATCATCAGCTGCCCCATGTTCTTCACATACATCTCGAAGGTGCGTGCGTCCACAAGGCACATGATCTGGTACAGGATCCAGTTGGCGGGCAGTCCCTCCCGGTACAGCTTCTCCATGCTCCACATGCCGTTGTACTCCACGATCACCTGCTTGGGGCGGTACTGCTTTTCCAGCTTTTTCAGGAAGTCCGGCGTCAGCTGCTCCTCGTCCTCCACCGTGTAGGTGAACACGTTGCTCAGCACATGGGGGTCATAGCCCAGCTCGCCCTCCTCGCAGCACAGCAGCAGCGTCCGATCCTCGGCGGCAAAGCCGTCCCGCAGGATGCCGTTGATGAAGCTGGTCTTGCCGGCGTCCAGAAAGCCGGCGATGAGATAAACAGGAATATCCATAGTCGTTACCGCTCCTTACAGCCCGAACAGCTCTTGGAGCTTGTCCTCCTTCAGCCCGGAGCCGATGACGCACAGCCGGCCGGTGTAATCGGCGGGGCCGCGGCGGATCTGGTGCTCCTCGGGCACGAAGTCATAGTGCAGCCACTGGCCGCCGTCGGCAGCGGCCACGATGCCCTTGGCGCGCAGGATAGCGCCGTACTCGCCGCCGTCCAGCGCCGTCAGGATGTGCTCCAGCTCGTCCTCGGTAAAGGGCTTCACCGTCTCGGCGCCCCAGCTGACGAACACCTCGTCGGCGTGATGATGGTGATGGTGGCAGCCGCACTCCGGATCGTCGCACTCCTCGCCGTCGTGGTGGTGATGGTGGTGCTCATGCTCGTCCCCGTCGTGGTCGTGGTGATGGTGGCAGCAGTGGTCGTGGTCATCATCATCGTCGTCGTGGTCATGGTGATGGCAGCAGTGCTCATGCTCGTCCTCGTCATCATGGTGATGGTGGTGATGATGCTCCTCCTCGTCCGCCTCATGCTCGGCGCGCATCTTCGCCAGCAGCTCGTCCGCCAGCGACACCTTTTCGATGGCGCTGAGGATGGTCATGCCGTCCAGCGCGTCCCACGGGGTGGTCAGAATGGCCGCGGTAGGGTTCTTCTCCCGCAGCAGCGCCACCGCCGCCTCCAGCTTCTCCTGGCTCAGCCGCTGGGTACGGCTGAGGATGATGGTGCCGGCGGACTCGATCTGGTTGTTGTAGAATTCGCCGAAGTTCTTCATGTAGACCTTCACCTTGGTGGCATCCGCCACGGTGACGAAGCTGTTGAGCTGCATGTCCGGCACGTCCTTCACGGCGTTCTCCACCGCCACGATCACATCGCTGAGCTTGCCCACGCCGGACGGCTCGATGAGGATGCGGTCTGGGTGGAACTGCTCATGTACGTCCTTCAGCGCCCGGTCGAAGTCGCCCACCAGCGAGCAGCAGATGCACCCGGAGGACATCTCGCTGATCTGCACGCCGGAGTCCTTCAGGAAGCCGCCGTCGATGCTGATCTCGCCGAATTCGTTCTCGATGAGCACCAGCTTCTCGCCCTGAAAGGCCTCCGCCAGCAGCTTCTTGATGAGGGTCGTCTTGCCTGCGCCCAGAAAACCGGATACGATGTCGATTTTTGTCATAGTAAAACCTTCTTTTCTCTGCCGCGCCTGCGGCACAAATTTTTTCACTTATATAATATCCCATTTTTCTGAAAATGCAAGACCTACGTCAAAGCTGACGCGGCGGACGCCATGCGTCCGCCGCGCTGCCGCTTAGCCGCCTATGCGGTTGAGAATGAGCTGACTCAGCGATGCCGCCAGCGCCCGGTCGTATTTCCGGGAGCGGGCGTCCTCGCCGCCGCCTACGCTCATGTCGCCGTCGCCGGGCACGGCGCCGCCCGTTTCGTTGTTTCCGCCGTTCATGCTGTCGCCCGGCGATTCGCCCCGTCCGTCCGTCACGCTGTCATCGGTGCCGTTGGTGTCCGGCTGGGTGGTGATGCTGCCGTTGGGCGTGGTGTCCGGCTGGGGCGAGGGCTTTTTGTTGTCCGCCTCGCCGCAGGCCGCCAGCGTTACCGCCAGCATCAGCGCCGCCGCCAGTGCCATTAACCGATCCGTCATATCCGTTCCTCCTTTTCCCGTGCTTGCGCCGCACGCGAAAAACACGCTCATCACGCGCGCGGTGCATTCGTAGTTTTTGCCGCGAAACGCGCCGTAGTCCCGACACTTTTTCCCTTTTGCGCCACCTGACGTTGCATTTTTTCACCATCCGTGATATGATAAACAACACCGGGCGAGGAGAATACATCCGGTAATTTTTTCATACGATACAACCATTTGTATAGATAAGGAGGCGCCTGCCATGCAGAAACTGGATCACCAGTACCACATCCACTGTGTCCCCGGCGACGTGGGACGCTACGTCATACTCCCCGGCGACCCCGGCCGCTGCGAGAAGATCGCCGCCCTGTTCGACGATGCCCATTTCGTGGCGCAGAACCGGGAGTACACCGTCTACACCGGCACCCTGCTGGGCGAGAAGGTGTCCGTCTGCTCCACCGGCATCGGCGGCCCCAGCGCCTCCATCGCCATGGAGGAGCTGCACAACATCGGCGCGGATACCTTTATCCGCGTGGGCACCTGCGGCGGCATCGATCTGGACGTGCAGTCCGGCGACGTGGTGGTGGCCACCGGCGCCATCCGCTTTGAGCACACCAGCCGGGAGTATGCCCCCATCGAGTACCCCGCCGTGGCTGACTTTGATGTTACCACCGCGCTGGTGCAGGCGTCCCGGGCGCTGGGCAAGCGCACGCAGGTGGGCGTCGTCCAGTGCAAGGACGCCTTCTACGGCCAGCACAGCCCCGCCCGCATGCCCGTGTCCTACGAACTGCTGAACCTGTGGGAGGCGTGGAAGCGGCTGGGCGTCAAGGCCAGCGAGATGGAATCCGCCGCCCTGTTCGTGGTGGCTGACGCGCTGAAGTGCCGCTGCGGCTCCTGCTTCCATGTGGTGTGGAACCAGGAGCGGGAGGCCGCCGGGCTGGATCAGAAGATGAGCGAAGACACCACCTCCGCCGTGCAGGTGGGCGTGGAAGCGCTGAAGCTGCTCATTCAGGCGGATCGCGCCGCGAAATAATGAGAGAAAAACCGGGAAGGAGCGCCCTGCGGCGCTCCTTCCTTTTATCCCCCCATATTCTGTGAAACCGCTTACAGCTGCGCCAGAGCCTGCTTCAGGTCGGCGATGATGTCCTCGGCGTTCTCCAGACCCGCGGACAGGCGGATCAGACCGGCGGCGATGCCGGAGGCCGCCAGCTCCTCCTCGGAGTAGGTAGAGTGGGTCATGGAGGCGGGGTGCTCGATCAGCGTCTCGGCATCGCCCAGCGACACGGCCACGGTGATCAGGTGCAGGGCGTTGACCAGCTTGGCGCCGGCCTCGCGGCCGCCCTTGACCTCGAAGGACAGCATGCCGCCGAAGTCGCTCATCTGACGGCGGGCGATATCGTGACCGGGATGGTCGATCAGGCCGGGATAGTAGACCTTCTCCACGGCGGGGTGGTTGTACAGGAACTCCGCCACGGCCTTGGCATTGGCGCAGTGCTTTTGCATACGGATCTCCAGCGTTTTCAGGCCGCGGAGGATCAGGAAGGAGGTGAAGGGATCCATGACCGCGCCGGTCATGTCCTTCAGGCCGAACATGCGCACCTCGGTGCAGAATTCGGCGGAGCCCACCACGAAGCCCGCGATCACGTCGCCGTGGCCGTTGAGGTACTTGGTGGCGGAGTGTACCACCACGTCCGCGCCCAGCTCCAACGGACGCTGGAGATAGGGGGAGGCGAAGGTGTTGTCGCAGATCACCTTGATGTCCTTGTTGTACCCGTGGGCGATGTCCGCCACGGCAGCGATATCGGCGATCTTCAGGTTGGGGTTGGCGGGCGTCTCCAGATAGACGGCGCAGGTGTTGGGCTTCAGCGCTGCCCGCACCGCGTCCAGATCGGAGGTGTCCACAAAGCTGACCTCCACGCCGTAGCGGGTCATGCCGTGGTTCAGCAGGGCGAAGGTGCAGCCATACAGCGTGCCGTCAGCCACGATGTGCTTCCCGGCGCCGGCCACCGTCCACAGGGCGGAGGAAATGGCGCCCATGCCGGAGGCGGCGGCAACGCAGGCCTCGCCGTTTTCCAGCGCGGCGATCTTGGCCTCCAGCACGGAGGTGGTGGGATTGCCCAGACGGGTGTAGATGTAGCCGCCCTCCTGCCCGGCAAAGCGGCGCCCGCCCTGCTCGCAGCTGTCAAAGACGAAGGTGGAGGTCTGGAAGATGGGGGTGGTCAGCGCGCCGTACTGGGCGTCCTTCACGTTCCCCGCATGGATGGCTTTCGTACCGAAACCGCAATTCTCGTGCAACATGGGTCGTCCTCCTCATCACATACATAAATATAGGTTGATTCGTCTGTCTCCTACCCCTACAGTAACACAGACGGCGGCCCTGCTGGTAGCGGTGAAATCTGATGACACGTTATAAATTAAATAGATAACTAATCTCTCCAAAACAGCAGGCTGTTTTGTGTAATACGGAGATTGTATGTATCTTGTGCGCGAATTTTCTTGTAATACAGGACAGCTTATCGGGACATTAACACCCGTATTGCCGTATGGTTCCGCGAATGCGTCACAAGAAAAACAGATAGCGCGGCGCAGACGGCGGGAAATGGTTGCCATTTGCGGCGGAATGTGGTATAAAGTATGGTATAAGTGGAACCGAAAAACGTTCCGGCGTCCGCCGGACGCACACAGAACGAACATACAGGAGGTTACGTTATGAAGAAGATCATCGCCACCGGCAACGCCCCCGCCGCCATCGGCCCCTATTCTCAGGCCATCGACTGCGGCAGCTTCCTGGTCACGTCCGGCCAGGTGCCCTTCGACCCCGCCACCGGTGAGTTCGTCCCCGGCGGCATCACCGAGCAGACCCGTCAGGTGCTCACCAACATCAAGGCCATTCTGGAGGCCGCCGGCCTGACCATGGACAACGTGGTCAAGACCACCGTGTTCCTGCAGAGCATGGGCGATTTCGCCGCCATGAACGCGGTGTACGCCGAGTTCTTCACCGAGGGGCAGTATCCCGCCCGCTCCGCTGTGGAGGTAGGCGCGCTGCCCCGCGGCGCGCTGGTGGAGATCGAGACGATCTGCGTGAAGTAACCAGCGAAAAGAACCGCCTAAGGCCGGACGGCCTTAGGCCGCCTGGCATA
>DNFA01000057.1:395-4940 GCA_003487665.1 Oscillibacter sp. | reverse complement strand
CAGAAGTGCATCCGCACCGGCGACATCGACAACGTGGGCAAGACCGCCCGCCACGGCACCTATTTCGAGATGCTGGGCAACTTCTCCTTCGGCGATTACTTCAAGCACGAGGCCATCGCCTGGAGCTGGGAGTTCCTGACCTCCCCTGAGTGGGTGGGGCTGGAGGCCGACCGGCTGTATCCCTCCGTGTATGAGAGCGACGACGAGGCCTTTGCCATCTGGCGGGACGAGATCGGCATTCCCGAGGACAGGATCTTCCGCTTCGGCAAGGAGGACAACTTCTGGGAGCACGGCTCCGGCCCCTGCGGCCCCTGCTCCGAGATCTACTATGACCGCGGCGAGGAGTACGGCTGCGGCAAGCCCGGCTGCACCGTGGGCTGCGACTGCGACCGCTATATCGAGATCTGGAACAACGTGTTCTCCCAGTTCGACAACGACGGCCACAACAACTACACCGAGCTGAAACAGAAGAACATCGACACCGGTATGGGTCTGGAGCGTCTGGCCTGCGTGTGCCAGAACGTGGACAGCCTGTTCGACGTGGACACGGTGATGAACATCACCCACAAGGTCAGCGAGCTGACCGGCGCCCACTACGGCGAGAGCTACAAGCGGGACGTGAGCCTGCGCGTTATCACCGACCACATCCGCTCCGCCACGTTCATGATCTGCGACGGCATCCTGCCCAGCAACGAGGGCCGCGGCTATGTGCTGCGCCGTCTGCTGCGGCGCGCCGCCCGCCACGGCAAGCTGCTGGGCGTCAACGAGCCGTTCCTGTACAAGGTGGTGGACACCGTGGTGCATGAGAACGAGGGACAGTACCCCGACCTGAAGGAAAAGCAGAGCTACATCACCAAGGTCATCCGCACCGAAGAGGAGAACTTCGCCCGCACCATCGACGGCGGCATCCGCATCTACAACGAGATGCTGGCTTCCCACAAGGAGAAGGGCGAGACGGTGTTCTCCGGCGCCGACGCCTTCAAGCTGTACGACACCTTCGGCTTCCCCATCGACCTGACGGCGGAGATGGCCGCCGAGGAGGGCATGACCGTGGACGAGGAGGCCTTCCAGTCCCTGATGACCCAGCAGAAGGAGCGCGCCCGCGAAGCTCGCAAGGCACTGGGCGATCTGGGTTGGGCCGGCGTGGAGTTCGGCAAGGACATGCCCGCCACGGAGTTCGTGGGCTATGACCGCGACACGGTGAACGGCGCGAAGGTGCTGGGCATCGTGGCCGAGGGCGAACTGGTGGACGAGATCGTGTCCGGCATGGAGGCCATCCTGGTGCTGGACAAGACCCCCTTCTACGCCGAGATGGGCGGTCAGGTGGCCGACCACGGCGTGATCACCGGCGACGGCATGGAGTTCGTGGTCAGCGATGTGCAGAAGAACAAGGGCGGCAAGTTCATGCACTACGGCAAGCTGCTCAGCGGCAGCGTGGCCGTGGGCGACAGTGTGACGGCGTCCATCGACACCGACCGCCGCGCCGCCATCCGCCGCGCCCACAGCGCCACCCATCTGCTGGATGCGGCGCTGGTGAAGGTGCTGGGCGACCATGTGCATCAGGCCGGCTCTCTGGTGGAGCCGGATCGCCTGCGCTTCGACTTCACCCACTTCGAGGGCATCACGCCCCAGCAGCTGGATGAGGTGGAGGATCTGGTCAACGACGCCATCCTGTCCGGCCTGCCCGTTACCACCGAGGAGCTGCCCATCGCCGAGGCCAAGGCGCGGGGTGCGGTGGCTACCTTCGGCGAGAAGTACGGCCAGACCGTCCGCGTGGTGACCATGGGCGACTTCTCCATGGAGCTGTGCGGCGGCACCCATCTGGACAACACCGCCAAGGCCGGCCCCTTCCGCATCAAGAGCGAGAGCAGCGTGGCCTCCGGCGTGCGCCGCATCGAGGCCACCACCGGCAAGGCGACCATGGAGGACATGCGCCGCAGCCGCGGGCTGCTGAACCGGGCGTCCCAGTTCTTCAAGTCCGCGCCGGATACGCTGATGGAGCGTCTGGAGCAGCAGGCCAGCGAGATGAAGGCGCTGCGGCAGGCACTGGAAAAGTTCAAGAGCGAGGCGTCCATGGGCGAGGCCAAGCAGATACTGGCCTCCGCCAAGACCGTGGACGGCCTGCACGTCATCACCGGCACCCGTCAGGGGCTGGACGCCAACGCCCTGCGGCTGATGGGCGACTTCCTGCGGGACAAGGATCCCCATGTGGTGGGCGTGCTGGCCAGCATCGTGGGCGAGAAGGTCACGTTCCTGGCGGTGTGCGGCAAGGAGGCCGTGGCGCGGGGCGTGAAGGCCGGCGATCTGGTCAGGACCGTGTCCGCCGTGTGCGGCGGCAAGGGCGGCGGCAAGCCGGACAGCGCCATGGGCGGCGGCACCGACCTGCTGAAGGTGGACGACGCGCTGGCGGCCGTGGACGATTTCGTGGCGGAAAAGCTGAAGTAAGAACGCGCACCCCCGCCCTGCGGGGCGGGGGCGACAATAAAGAATTATCCGAAAGGAGATGCGACATGAAGAACGATTGCCTGTTCTGCGCCATTATCGCAGGGGAGATCCCCTCCAAGAAGGTGTATGAGGACGAGCAGTGCTACGCCTTCTACGACATCGAGCCGCAGGCGCCCACCCATTTTCTGGTGGTGCCCAAGGAGCATATCTGCTGCGCGGCGAAGATCGACGAGAGCAACAGCGGCGTGGTGGCGCACTGCTTCGAGGTCATCGCCAAGATCTGCAAGGAGCTGGGCGTGGAGAGCTACCGCATCGTCAACAACTGCGGCGATCAGGCGGGGCAGACCGTCAAGCACCTGCACTTCCATGTGCTGGCCGGGCGCGACATGACATGGCCTCCGGGCTAAATAAGCAAAAAAAGAACCGCGTGAGCGGTTCTTTTTTTGCTTATTTTTCGCCGCGGGTCAGGCTGGTGAGGGCGTTTTTGGCGGCCTCCAGCCCCTCGCCGGCGGCTTTTTTCACGCCCTCCAAGCCCTCGCCGGCGGCTTTTTTCACGCCCTCCAAGCCCTCACCGGCGGCTCGCTTCAGCTCGCTCTTTACGTCCACAGCCAGACGGCGGAATATCTCGGAGATGATCTTTTTCTTCTGCTCGTCGGCACCGGCGTACTGCTTCAGCAGCGCCGCGCCGCCGGCCAGACCGCCGCTGCGCAGATCGTCCAGCGTCCGCGCCTTGCCGGACAGGGACAGCACGTCGAACAGCGCGTCGGTGAACTGCTCCCGCTCGGCGGGGGTCATGGAGCCGATCCACTCCTGCAGCACGCCGTCGGACAGCTTTCCCATCTGGGAGCGCTGACCGAGATGGACGAAGCGGGGGCCTATGACGCTCCACGACATGGGCTCGTGCTGCATGACGGAGCGGTTGGCGCTGTCGATCACGGCGTAATCCTCGGCGTGCTCCAGCAGCACGCCCACGATGGAGGATTCCGGGATATAGGTGTGCAGCTTGTCGGCTACGCGGAGGTACTCCGGTGTCTCCAGCATGTCCCGGGCGAAGCCGGGGCCGTCGTTGTTATAGGCGGACAGCAGGCGGTGCTCCTGCAGGTCGGCGGGCAGGTGGATGGCCGCCCATGCCGCCAGATTGCCGCCCTTGCTGTGTCCGCCGATGCGCAGGGGCATATCGGGGCACAGCGCAGCCATGTCCGCGGCGTAGGCGACGGCGCGCGCCTGCGCGGGCACGGCGGACAGAAAGCTCATGTTGAAGTCCTCCTTCCACCCGGCCAGCGACGTGTCCGTGCCCATGAAGGCCACGAACAGGGTGCCGTCCGGCAGCAGGAAGGACAGGGCGTCGAACTGCTTGGCCTGCGCCTCGTCGTACTCGTGGGTGTAGGCGAACAGCCGCACGCTCCGGAAGCGGGGCGTTTTCGCCGCCAGCTGCACAAGGGGCAGGTAGCTCAGCTCGGAAAGCCCCAGCTGGTCGTCCTCCTCCGTCAGCAGCGGCGCTACCTGCGCCAGCGTGGGCGCGGCGGACGGCTCCGTGGTGTGTACGGCGGTGATGCGGCGGAAGTTGATATAGGAGATGATGCACAGCACCAGATTGTCCACCTCGTTAAAGCCGTCCTGCCGGAACGTCAGGTCGCCGCGCCAGCGGAGATAATCCATAGGCGTGCCGTGGACGGGGGTGAAAAGCTTGCCTGTGTTCTTTTCCATGGTGGCCTCCTTGGGATAGTGGATGGCAGAAGTATACCACATTTTGCCGGAGGTCACAACGGGGAAAATGCGGACACCGTCAAAATCACAACAAGTCCCCACCAAATTTTGTGCACCTATCCAAAATATGAGAATTTTGCCGGAAACGGTTGCGGACGTTCTTCGAAGGTGCTATATTTAACCCATACATCGTGAATATACTATGTACGGACACCCATGGGTGTCTCGCTTTGCCGCCGAAGGCGGCAAAGCAGATAGCGTATTTACGAAATCTAATTTTACATGGGAGGGTTCTTAAATGAACAACAACCAAAAAGCGACAAAGCGCGCGCTATTGACCAGCGTCATGGCCTTGGTCATGTGCGTTGTCATGCTGGTCGGGACAACGTTCGC
>DNFA01000057.1:0-178 GCA_003487665.1 Oscillibacter sp. | reverse complement strand
CCGATACGGCGTCCACCGGCGTGAACAAGATCCAGGCGGGAAATCTGGATATTGAGCTGGAAATGCAGGTCACTGAGAATGGTGAGACTAAGTGGGTGAAGGCCGAGGGCGAGACGCTGCAATTTAAGAAGGCTGCCGGTCACGAGAGCGAAGAGGTTCTCTGGGAGCCGGGCTGCCG
>DNFA01000015.1:229124-235607 GCA_003487665.1 Oscillibacter sp. | reverse complement strand
AACTTATTGTACCTTATCTGCAAAAGACGGCCTTCGCCGTCTTTTTCCTTTCCCTCCCGCATACACTTCTCCAAAAGCACATGCTGCTCAAGGAGGTGTTCCGTATGTCCCAGCGCACCGCGTCATATTCCGGACGCCGCGTTGCCCCGACCCGCCGCCGCGCTCCTGCACCCCGCAAAGCGCCGCCGCGCCCGACCCCGTCCCGCCCGACTGTACCCCTCCCGGAGAAAAAAGCCACGCCCGCCGCCCGCCGCCGCATGGCGCAGATGGTGATCTCCGCCGCGCTGCTGCTGGCGGTGGTGGCCATGAAATTCCTGTTTCCCGCTGCATTGGAGCGCTGCCGCGCCACGCTTCTGGAACTGCTGGGAGCCGACACCGACTTCGTGGAGGTATTCTCCGCCGCCGGACGTGCTTTTTCCTCCGGGTCCGATGCCCTGACCGATGCCTACACCGCCGTGTTCGGCGCGGCGGAGGTGCCGGCTTCCGGCAGTTCCGTTCCGCGAACCGATGATCTGCCCGGCAACGTGGATATGCTCCAGCGCGTTCTGAACTTTGACTACGCCGATCCGGTGCCCGCCGGGGACATCACTTCGCTTTTCGGCGCCCGCAGCGATCCGCTGGAGGGCGGCGGGCGCTTTCACTACGGCCTTGACATAGCAGGGGAGGAGGGCGCCGTGATCTCCGCCTTCGCCGATGGCGTTGTCACCGCCGTGGGCGACAGCACCGATCTGGGCAAATACGTCACCGTCACCCATGAGGGCGGCTATTCCACGCTCTACGCCCACTGCCGCCGGATCACCGCTTCCGACGGCCAGCAGGTGCGCTGCGGCGATCCCATCGCCGAGATGGGGGACACCGGCCGCGCCACCGGCGTCCACCTCCATTTCGAGCTGCATCAGGATGACGTCTACCTGAATCCCATCTACTATGTCACATTCGCCTGACCGTTTCGCCGCCCTCACCGTCTCGCCCTCGGCGCTGGTGCTGCTGGCGGCGTTCCTGCTGTTTTCAAGGGGTCTGACGCTGCCCGCCGCCATTCTCTCCGCCGCCCTGTGCCACGAGCTTGCCCATGTGCTGGCGCTGCACCTGCTCCACGCCCCGCCCCGGCGTCTGACGCTGTCGGCCTCCGGCGCAGAGCTGTATGTCCCGGCGCTGGCGCGCCTTTCCTACGGCGGCGAGATACTGGCCGTGGCCGCAGGTCCCGCCTGCAATCTGCTGCTCTGGGCGCTGCTGTCCTCCGTGGGCGGTGAGGCGCTGGCGCCCTTCGCCGGGGCGCATCTGATACTGGGCGCGCTGAATCTGCTGCCCGTCCGCCCCATGGACGGCGGCCGCCTGCTCTGGCTCCTTGTGTCGCTGTGCAGCGAGCCGTACACCGCCGACCGCGTGGCCTATATCACCGGCGCGGCGGTATCCTCGGCGCTGCTGCTGGTGTGCCTGTATCTGACGCTCACCACCGGCGGCGGACTGTTCCTGCTGCCCGGTGTTCTCTGGCTGACGGTGAATGGGGTATTGCCAAATGGAACAAAACACGATAAAATAAGCTGTTACAACAAATGATCTGCCGAGGATTTTTACCATGGACAAACGACTGGAACGCATCCTGCCCCGCGTACAGAAGCCAGCCCGCTATGTGGGCGGCGAATATAACGCCATTCTGAAAAACAAAGACGAGGTGGACACCCGCATCGCCTTCTGCTTCCCCGATACCTACGAGATCGGCATGTCAAATCTGGGTATGCGCATTCTCTACGGCGTCATGAACGACCTGCCCGGCGTCTGGTGCGAGCGTGTGTTCGCCCCGTGGGGCGACATGGAGGAGGAGCTGCGAAAGGCGGATATGCCCCTTTTCGCGCTGGAATCCGGCGACCCCATCACGGATTTCCACATCGTGGCCTTTTCCGTTGGCTACGAGATGGCGTTTCCCGCCATCCTCAACATGCTGGATCTGGCGCATATCCCCCTCCACGCCGCCGACCGTACCGGCCTGACGCCGCTGGTCATTGCCGGCGGCACCGCCATGTACAACGCCGAGCCGCTGGCCGACTTCATCGACCTTGTGAGCCTGGGCGAGGGCGAGGACGTGACCGTGGAGCTGATCGAGCTGCACCGCCGCGCCCGCCGCGAGGGGTGGAGCAAGCCGGACTTCCTCCGCGCCGCCGCGCAGCTGCCGGGCATCTACGTGCCCAGCCTGTACGACGTGACCTATCACGAGGACGGCACCGTGGCGTCCATCACGCCCCGGGACGGCGCGCCCGCTGTTGTCACCAAGCGCATCGTCCACGACATGGACAAGTCCTATTTCCCGGTAAAGACCATCGTGCCCTCCACCGAGATCGTGCAGGATCGTGTGACGCTGGAGCTGTTCCGGGGCTGCATCCGGGGCTGCCGCTTCTGTCAGGCGGGCTATGTCTACCGCCCTGTCCGCAACCGCAGCCGCGACCTCTGCGCCGACTACTGCGTCCGCTCCTGCGACGACACCGGCTATCAGGAGGTCACGCTGTCCAGCCTGTCCACCAGCGACTACCCGCCGCTGACCGACCTGTGTGATGAATTGGAGCCATTCTGCGACGCCCGCCATGTGAGCCTGTCCCTGCCCAGCCTCCGCGCCGACAACTTCTCCATGGAGCTGATGCAGCGGCTGGCCAAGGGGCGCAAGACCGGCCTGACCTTCGCGCCGGAGGCCGGCACCCAGCGGCTGCGGGACGTCATCAACAAGAACGTCACGCTGGACGATCTGCTGCTGTCCTGCCGCACGGCCTTTGCCGGCGGCTACAGCGCCGTGAAGCTCTATTTCATGCTGGGTCTGCCCACCGAGACGGACGAGGACGTGCTGGGCATCGCGGACGTAGCCGCCCGCGTCATGCACGCGTGGCGCGAGAGCGCCCAGAACAAGCAGCGGGGCATCCGCATCACCGTTTCCACCAGCTGGTTCGTGCCCAAGCCCCACACGGCGTTCCAGTGGGAGCCGCAGATATCCAAGGAGGAGTACGAGCGCCGGGTGGCACTGCTGCGGGAGGCCATCAAGACAAAGACCGTCACCTATAACTGGCACGACTCCGACACCAGCTTCATGGAGGCCGTCCTCGCCCGGGGCGACCGCCGCATGGGAAAGGTGTTGGAAACAGCGTGGCGTAAAGGCGCTCACCTTGACGCCTGGGAGGAGTATTTCTCCCTGAATCGCTGGCTGGAGGCCTTCGACGAGTGCGGCCTTGACCCGCATTTCTACGCCAACCGCACCCGCAGCGAGGACGAGCTGCTGCCGTGGAGCATGATCTCCTCCGGCGTAACGCAGGCGTATCTGAAGCGGGAGCGCCATCAGGCGTATCGGTCCGTCACCACCCCCGACTGCCGCACCCACTGCAACGGCTGCGGAGCCAATCTGTTAGTAGGAGGGACATGCGATGTCTAAGCTCCGTCTCTTATTTATAAAGGAAGCGCAGGCGTCCTACATCTCCCATCTCGACCTGCTGCGCACGTTCCAGCGCGCCTTTCCCCGCACCGAGCTGGATATCAAGCACTCTCAGGGCTACCACCCGCACCCCATCATCTCCATCGTCCTGCCGCTGCCGGTGGGACAGTCCAGCGACTGCGAACTGCTGGATTTCGAGGTGACGCAGGATACCGACGGCAGCGGCATCGCGGAAAAGCTCAACACCGGCATGCCCTCCGGTCTGCGAGTGCTGGACTGCTATCCGGCCACCCGTCCCGTCCGGGATCTGGCTTTTCTCCGCGCCGACGTGACCTTTGAATACGACAACGGCGTGCCCGCCGATGCCGCCGAAGCCATCACCGCGCTTCTGCGCCGCCCGGAGCTGGTCATCCAGAAGCGTACCAAGCGCAAGGACCTTGCGGATGTAGATATAGCGCCCATGATAAAGGAAGTTTCCTTTACAGCAGGGGAGGGCGTTGTCACCGGTACTGTCACGGTGCAGGCGCAGAATCCCGGCCTGAATCCGCAGCTGCTGGAGAAGGCCATCGCCCGCTATCTGCCGGAGCTGGCGCCGGACTTCACCCGCATCCGCCGCCGGGAACTGCTGGATGCGGACGGCAGGGCGTTTCGATGAAAAACAACAACAGTGAGAAAAAATTGTTAAACTGTTGACAGAGAGCGGTGCAAGTGATAAAATTAACAAAGTAAAAATACAATACGCGGAAAGGGAGAACACTATGGCCAGACCGTTTGACTACACAGCGGAATACAATCGCAAGCTATGCACCGCCGATGAAGCGGCACGGGTGGTAAAGAGCGGCGACTGGATCGACATCTCCATGGGCACGGGCTTTCCGTCCCTGATGGATGCCGCCATCGCCAAGAGAAAGGACGAGCTGCGGGAGGTGAAGATCCGCGGCTACCTGATTTTCGACCCGATCCAGATGGTGGAGTGCGACCCGGAGCGCAAGCACTTTGTTTACAACAGCTGGCACATGTCCGGCTACGAGCGCAAGCTCTGCGACCGCGGGCTGTGCAACTTCAACCCCATGGTTTTCCGCAACCTCAGCTGGTACTACAGCCAGTTCCTCACCGTCAACGTGGCGATGATGGCCGTGACCCCCATGAATGAGCACGGCTACTTCAACTTTGCCGGTGCCACGGCCTCCGCGCGCTCCACGCTGGACAAAGCGGATGTGGTCATTCTGGAGATCAACGAGAATCTGCCGTGGGTCTACGGCGGTCTGGACGAGTGCATCCATATCAGCGATGTGGACATGATCGTGGAGGGGCCGCACGGCCCGCTGCCCAGCGTCAAGTCTCCCGCCGCCAACGAGGCGGAGATGAAGATCGCCGAGTACGTGGTGCAGAACATGGTGGACGGCTCCACCCTGCAGCTGGGCATCGGCTCTCTGCCCAACGCCGTGGGTCAGATGATCGCCAAGAGCGACCTGCGGGATCTGGGCATCCACACGGAGATGCTGTGCGACAGCTATCTGGACATGTACAAGGCCGGCAAGATCACCAACAACCAGAAGAAGCTGGATCGCTACAAGAGCATCTTCGGCCTTGCCATCGGCTCGCCCGATCTGTACGACTGGATACGCGAGAACCCCGGCGTGGTCACATATCCTATCAGCTACTGCAACGACCCGGCCAACGTGGGCAAGCAGGATAATTTCGTCTCCATCAACAACTGTATCTCCGTTGACCTGTACGGTCAGATCTGCGCCGAAAGCTCCGGCACCCGCCAGATCAGCGGTACCGGCGGTCAGCTGGACTTCCTGGAGGGCGCGGCGCTGTCCCGGGGCGGCAAGGCGTTCATCTGTCTCACCTCGTCCTTCACGGACAAGCAGGGCAACGTCAAGTCCCGCATCAATCCGCTGCTGTCCCCTGGTGACATCGTCACTGACCCTCGCAGCCAGGCCTACTACATCGTCACCGAGTACGGCGGCGTGAATCTGGTGGGCTGCTCCACCTGGGAGCGGGCGGAGAAGCTGATCTCCATCGCCCACCCCATGTTCCGCGACGAGCTTATCGCCAACGCGGAAAAGCAGGGCATCTGGATCAAATCCAACAAGCGCTGAAGAACCTACATACACCACGGGAGGACGGCGAAGCCGTCCTCCCGTCCGTTTATCGAAAGCATACACAGGGACATCGCCCGTGATTTTTCTTTTTCTCATTTGTAGGGGACGGCGTCCCCGACGTCCCGTACAGCGCACCATCGATAAGCAGACGATGGCCGCCCTCCGGTCTTTTCATCTTGACATTTTTTCGCGGATATAGTATACTTCCCCCATACGAAACAAGCGATGACGGGAAGCAGTAGGCGGTCAGCGGATGCCAAGAGAGGGCGCGGCAGGTGTAAGCGCCCGTGATGCCCCGCCCAAGTCGTCCCTGAGCTTCGCGCTGAACCGACAGTAGGCTGCGACGGTGTGCCCTCCGTTACCGGGGCGGGGTGTCGCTGCACCCATGAGAGCGGGAGCGATCCCGAATACAGGTGGTACCACGGACGTATGTTCGCCCTGTTTTGCACTGGCAAAACGGAGCGGACTTTTTGTTTTGCCAAATACCAGATAAGGAGTACAGATATGAAAGAACTGCCCAAGGTCTACGACCCGCGGGACGTGGAATCCCGCATTTACAAGCTGTGGATGGACGGCAACTGCTTCAAGGCGGAGCCGAATTCCGATAAGAAGCCCTTTTCCATCGTCATGCCGCCTCCCAACGTCACCGGCCAGCTCCACATGGGACACGCGCTGGACTGCACGCTGCAGGATATCCTGACCCGCTTCAAGCGGATGCAGGGCTACGAGGCGCTGTGGCTGCCCGGCAGCGACCACGCTGGCATCGCCACCCAGATCAAGGTGGAGGAGGAGCTGCGCAAAAACGAAGGCCTGACCCGCTACGACCTGGGACGCGAGAAGTTCCTGGAGCGCGTCTGGGCGTGGAAGGAGAAATACGGCAGCCGCATCGTCGAGCAGCAGAAGAAGATGGGCGCCTCCTGCGACTGGAGCCGCGACCGCTTCACCATGGACGAGGGCTGCTCC
>DNFA01000015.1:212507-228972 GCA_003487665.1 Oscillibacter sp. | reverse complement strand
CACCATGGACGAGGGCTGCTCCCGCGCCGTCCGCGAGACCTTCTGCGAGCTGTATGAAAAAGGCCTGATCTACAAGGGCAGCCGCATCATCAACTGGTGCCCCCACTGCCTTACCGCCCTGTCCGACGCCGAGGTGGAGTACACCGACAAGCCCGGCCATCTGTGGTACATCCGCTATCCGCTGGCCGACGGCAGCGGCGATATCGTCATTGCCACCACCCGTCCCGAGACGATGTTCGGCGACACCGGTGTGGCTGTCAACCCGGAGGACGAGAACTTCAAGCACCTGATCGGCAAGACCTGCATCCTGCCCATCATGAATCGCGAGATCCCCATCGTGGGCGACGATTACTGCGAGATCGGCTTCGGCACCGGCGCCGTGAAGATGACCCCGGCGCACGATCCCAACGACTTCGAGGTGGGTCTGCGCCACAATTTGGAGGTCATCCGCTGCATCAGCGACGACGGTACCATGAACGAAAACGCCGGCAAATATCAGGGCATGGATCGCTACGCCTGCCGCAAGGCGGTGGTGGCCGATCTGGAGGCCGACGGCTATCTGGTCAAGACGGAGCCGTACAGCCACAATGTGGGCACCTGCTACCGCTGCCACAACGACGTGGAGCCGCTGATCTCTGCCCAGTGGTTCGTGAAGATGGCGCCGCTGGCCAAGGAAGCCATCCGCGTGGTGGAGGACGGCACCATCAAGTTCGTGCCCGAGCGCTTCACCAAGACGTATATCAACTGGATGGAGAACGTCCACGACTGGTGCATCTCCCGCCAGCTGTGGTGGGGTCATCAGATCCCCGCGTGGTACTGCGACGAGTGCGGCCACATCAACGTCAGCCGTGAGGATCCCACCAAGTGCGAAAAGTGCGGCTGCACCCACCTGACCCGCGAGGAGGACGTGCTGGACACCTGGTTCAGCTCCGCGCTGTGGCCGTTCTCCACGCTGGGCTGGCCTGACACCGACGCGCCCGACCTGAAGTACTGGTATCCCACCTCCGTCATGGTCACGGGCTACGATATCATCTTCTTCTGGGTGGCGCGCATGATCTTCTCCGGCATGGAGCAGATGAAGAAGGAGCCCTTCAAGACCGTGTTCATCCACGGCCTCGTCCGGGACGACAAGGGACGCAAGATGTCCAAGTCCCTGGGCAACGGCATCGATCCGCTGGAAATGGCGGAGAACTACGGCGCCGACGCGCTGCGCTTCAACCTAATCACCGGCAATAGCCCCGGCAACGACATGCGCTTCTTCGTTGAAAAGTGCGAGGCCATGCGCAACTTTGCCAACAAGATCTGGAACGCCAGCCGTTTCGTCATGATGAACCTGTCCATCGACAAGGTGCAGCTGCCCGAAAATCTGGAGCTGGAGGACAAGTGGGTGCTCAGCAAGCTGAATACCCTGATCCGCGAGGTCACGGACAATCTGGAATCCTACGAGCTGGGTGTGGCCTCCGCCAAGATCTACGACTTCATCTGGGATACCTATTGCGACTGGTATATCGAGCTGACCAAGACCCGGCTCAACGGCGAGGACGCCGCCGCGAAGCTGGCGGCGGAAAACGTGCTGTGCTATGTGCTGCTGCGCATTCTGGAGCTGCTGCACCCGTTCATGCCGTTCATCACCGAGGAGATCTGGCAGGCGCTGCCCCACGAGGGTAAGTACCTGATCTCCGCCAAGTGGCCGGAGTATCAGGACGCGCTGCACTTCCCGGAGGCGGAAAACGCCATGGAAGCGGTCAAGGACGCTATTTCCGCCATCCGCGCCCGCCGCGCCGAGATGAACGTGCCGCCCAGCCGCAAGGCGCAGGTCATCATTGTCACCGCGCAGCCGGACAACTACCGTCTGGGTGCCCACTTCATCACCCGTATGGCGTATGCCAGCGAGCTGACGGTCATGACCGAGGCTCCCGCCGACCTGACGGGCATGGTCACAGTGGCCACCCACGACGCCACGGTCTACATGCCCATGGCCGAGCTGGTGGACATCGCCAAGGAGCTGGAGCGCATCGCCGCCGAGCGGAAGAAGGCGGAGGAAAACCTGCATCGCATCGAGGCGAAGCTGGCCAACGAGTCCTTCACCTCCCGCGCGCCGGAGAGCGTAGTCAATGCCGAGCGCGAAAAGGCCGAGAAGACCCGCGCGCTGATCGCCAAGCTGGATGAATCCGCGGCGGCCATGAAGCTGTAATGCAAAATTACTTTACAGCTGATTTGTAAACAGAATCCCGAAAAAGGCATCTTCGGATGCCTTTTTTCTTTTGCTCCGACACGTTTCGACATAATAAACAGGGCATATCCTGTATAATAAGCGCAGGTCACTTGATCTGCGGCGTTTTCACGGAAAATGGCCGCAGGATAATGGAACAAAGGAGCAGCCAAATGGAAGTATCGGCAAAATATGAAGGGCAGCAGCTGGAATTCCAGCTCTCCGGTGAATTGGATCATCACGGCGCCAAGGGGCTGCTGGACTGTCTGGAACGCGAGATCGAGCGCACGGTACCGATGTCGCTGGTGCTGGATTTTTCCGGCGTCACATTTATGGACAGCTCCGGTATCGCTGTGGCGCTGCGGGGGTGGCAGCGTATGCGGGAGGTCGGCGGCAGTGTGCTGCTGCGTCATGTGGCAAAGCAGCCCCGGAAGGTATTTGAGGCATCCGGCGTCGGCCGCATGATGACCATTGAATAAGGAGGGAGTACATATCATGACGCGAGCGGAAAACTATGTGGTTCTGGAATTTCTCAGCCGCAGCAGCAACGAGGGCTTTGCCCGGATCGCCGCGGCCGGCTTTGCCGCGCAGCTGGATCCTACGCTGGACGAACTGGGGGATATCAAGACCGCCGTCAGCGAGGCGGTGACCAACGCCATTGTCCACGCCTATCCCGACAGTCTGGGAAAGGTGGTCATGAAGCTGAAGATCCTGAAGGGCGGCATGCTGGAGATCATCATCCGCGACTGGGGCTGCGGCATCGAAAATGTGGAGCAGGCGCGCCGCCCCATGTACACCACCGGCGGAAGCGAGCGCAGCGGTATGGGCTTCACCATCATGGAGAGCTTTACCGACCGCCTGACAGTGCGTTCTGTGCCGGGCAAGGGCACAACGGTGCAGATGCGCAAGCGCATCGCGCCGCGTCTGGCGGGGCGATGAGCGACCGGCTGGCGCTGCTGGAGCGGGCACAGCAGGGCGACGGCAGCGCGGAAGCGCAGCTTCTGACAGAGAACGCCGGCCTGATCTGGTCCATCGTCCGCCGCTACAACGGCTGCGGCGTGGAAACGGACGACCTGTATCAGCTGGGATGTATAGGCTTTGTCAAAGCTGTAAAGGGATTTGACCTCACATACGGGACGCAGTTTTCCACCTATGCGGTGCCCAAGATCGCCGGGGAAATACGCCGCTTCCTGCGGGACGACGGCCCCATCAAGGTGGGGCGCACCATGCGGGAAAAAGGGCAGACCCTGTGGGCGGCGCGGGAGCGGCTGCAAAACCGATTGGGGTATGAGCCGAGGCTGTCCCAGCTGGCGGAGGAAACGGGCATGACGCCGGAGGAGATCGCCGCCGTGGATATGGCGCTCATCTCGCCGGAATCTTTGCAGCAGGAGACAGCCGAGGGGCTGACGCTGGAATCCACGCTGCGAGCCGAGGAGCCGGATGTCACCCTTGTAGAGCGCATCGCGCTGCGGGACGCCATTGACGCGCTGCCGGAAAAGGAGCGCAAGACCATCCTGCTCCGCTTTTTCAAAGGACTGACGCAGGAGCAGACAGCCCGGATATTACAGGTATCACAGGTGCAGGTATCCCGCCTGGAGCGCCGCAGTCTGCAAAAGCTGCGGGAGCTGCTGGCGGAATGAGTAAGGGGAGAGACAGGGGGACGCGCCGCACGGCGGCGCAAAACCACGCGCAGGGGGAAGCGCAGCGCGGCGATCTGTGCCGCACCGCCCGCCGCACCGTCAGGTGCGGCGGCTGCTCTTTCCGGTATTCCCGACGCGATGCGCATCCGTTACCGTTCGGCGGTGTCCGGGAGAGACGGATGCTCTGCCTGCCGCTCCTTTTCATATTCCAGAGGAAGGAACTCCGTCATGACGCCGCGGTACCGCTTGGGCAGAAACGTGTTCTGACACCGCGGATTTTCCCGCTCCTGGATGGTCACGCTCTGGAAGAACTGCTTCCAAAGCGACCGGTAGTACAGCTCTTCGCCCTCGGGCAGAGCGGGTTGGAAGCTGTCGACCTCCGATATGCGGGAGCGTCCGTTGGCGTACAGCAGCAGCTCCCGGTGGGTACGGTCATAAATAAAGAAACGCTCGTTGGCGTACCGCTGGCAGAAGTGGCCGCGCAGCAGGGGCAGTACCCGGTTTTTCGGCTCGATCTCCGCGCCCAGCACGCCGTTGCGATCCGAAAACCGCACGAACCCGCGCAGCTTTTCCACCTCGCCGTTGATGTGCCGGATGGCCTTGTACAGAGGATAGCAAATGGGATCGGACAGATCACGCATGAAGCCGGCACCTTCAGCCAGCAGCTTGCGAATAAACGCGTATATGTGCAGCTCCTTGTCAGGCAAACAGGTGAGGAAGCTGCGCCGCACCACCGCCAGCGCCTTGGGGGAACGGCTGGCAATGCCGCGGCTGACCCGCTGGCTGTATGCAGGCTGGGTGATGACCGTGCGCACCTCGAATAACGACAGGGGATCCTCGTCGCAGCAAAAGGCGGCGGGGATCTCTTTATACACATAGCTCTCGTACACGCAGCACAGGAAGCCGTCCAATGTGCCGTCATACTGATACATTACTTCATTCATACCGCGACCCCCGCCTGATCGAACAGCGACAGCTGCTCCGGTTGTTCGCCCGGCAGTCCCGGCTCCGCCAGTGCCAGCTGCTGCGGCAGCGTGGCAGGGGAGAAGCGCAGCCCCTCCGGCATCCGCCCGCCGCAGGTGAGAAAGTACTGTGCCCGCTTCACCACCACGCCCAGCTTTTTCAGATCTTCAAACCGCAGCGTGCCGCAGCGCCGCGCCGACACGATCCGCCGCGCGCTGACCGGCCCCACGCCCGGCACCCGCAGCAGCGTCTCCAAGTCGGCGCGCATCACCTCTACCGGAAACTGCTCCAGATGTGCCAGCGCCCAGCTGCACTTGGGATCCAGCCGCGTGTCGAAGTCCGGGTGCGCTTCGTCCAGCAGCTCCGACGCCTGAAAGCCATAAAACCGCAGGAGCCAGTCCGCCTGATAGAGACGGTGCTCCCGCAGCAGAGGCGGCTTTGTATCCAGGGACGGCAGCAGACTGTTCTCCACCACCGGAACATAGGCGGAATAGAACACCCGCTTCAATCGGAACTTCCGGTACAGTGATTCCGTCAGATGCAGGATGTGTCGGTCGCTGTCGTCGGTGGCGCCTACGATCAGCTGCGTGCTCTGTCCCGCCGGAGCGAACACCGGCGCGTGCCTGTATTTGGCCAGCTCTGCCTTGCTCTGCGCTGTGCCGTCCCGTATCAGCCCCATAGGGCGCAGAATGGCCTCTCTGGACTTGTCCGGCGCCAGCGTCTGTAAGCCCTGCTGACTGGGCAGCTCGATATTCACGCTGAGCCTGTCGGCCAGAAGCCCCAGCTGCCGCACCAGCTCCGGCGCCGCGCCGGGGATGGCCTTGGCGTGGATGTACCCGTTGAACCGGTATTCCTCCCGCAAAATGCGCAGCGCCCGGATCATCAGCTCCATGGTGTAATCGGGGCTGCGCAGAACGCCGCTGGAGAGAAACAGCCCCTCGATATAATTCCGCCGGTAAAAGCCGATGGTCAGCTCCGCCAGCTCCCGCGGCGTAAACGCCGCGCGGCGCGTGTCGTTGCTGCGCCGGTTGACGCAGTATTTGCAGTCGTATACGCAGGCGTTGCTCAGCAGCACCTTCAGCAGCGTGATGCACCGTCCGTCGGCGGAAAAGCTGTGGCAGCACCCTGCGATAGAGGAGGTGGTGTTCCCGATCATGCCCGGGCGGAACCCGCGCCTTACGCCGCTGGAGGTGCAGGCCGCGTCGTATTTGGCTGCGTCCGACAGGATCGCCAGCTTGTCCAGAAGCTCCATGTTCTCTTACGCCGTGCGGCGGCGACGGCGGGGCGCGGGCTTATCGATGCAGTCGATGAGCCGCATAACGTTGGCGGCGATGGAACCGGCGCCCAGCAGGGTGATGATAAGACCGAGTGTTGTCATGATAGCGTCCTCCTTTGTCGAACTCTTGTTCTGGTCATAGTATAAATCGAACATTCGTTCTTGTCAAGAGGAATCGAACAAAATTTCTATATTTTTTCTTTTGCAGTTGACCGGGCGGGGAAATTGTATTAAAATGTAGGCAAGAGAAACGGAAAGGCAAGACACCCATGACAGATTTGGAAAGACGATTTATCCAGGCGCGGCACGATGCCATCGCCACAGAATACAGCAACCTGAACCCCTGCCAGCGGCAGGGTGTGTTGGCCACCGAGGGGCCGCTGCTGCTGCTGGCGGGCGCCGGCTCCGGCAAGACCACGGTGCTGATCCACCGGGTGGCCAACCTGCTGCGCTTCGGCCGCGGCAGCGACACGGACGAGATCCCCATCCCCATCTCCGAGGACGAGGTGCAGTTTCTGGAGCAGTACGCCGCTGCGCCGGATGCGGCTCAGCGCCCGCTGATGGAATATCTGTGCGCGGTGGAGCCGGCGCGCCCCTGGGAAGTGCTGGCTATCACCTTTACCAACAAGGCCGCCAACGAGCTGAAGGAGCGCCTTGGCCGGATGCTGGGGGAGGAGGTGGCCGCCGACGTGTGGGCATCCACGTTCCACTCCGCCTGCGTCCGCATCCTGCGCCGCGACATCGACCGACTGGGCTTTGACCGCAGCTTCACCATCTACGACAGCGACGACAGCAAGCGCGTCATCAAGGACATCATCAAGGAACTGGAGCTGGAGGAGAAGTCCTTCCCGCCCCGGGAGGTGCAGACCATCATCTCCCGCGCCAAAAATGACATGCAGACGCCGGAGGACTTCGCGGAGCAGGGGAAAGCCATCAACGACTGGCGTAAAATCCGAATGGGTAAAGTCTATTCGCTTTACAATAAAAAGCTGCGGGACGCCAACGCACTGGACTTCGACGACCTGCTGTGGCACACGGTGCGGCTACTGGAAACGGCCGGCGACGTGCGGGAATACTACCAGCGCAAGTTCCGCTACATCCTCATCGACGAGTATCAGGACACCAACGCCCTGCAATACCGCCTGGCCGCGCTGCTGACCAATCAGGCGAAAAACATCTGCGTGGTGGGTGATGACGACCAGAGCATCTATCGCTTCCGCGGCGCGGACATCACCAATATCCTCAGCTTCGAACGGCAGTTCCGGGGTGCGCGTGTCATCCGGCTGGAGCAGAACTATCGCTCCACCCAGAACATTCTGGACGCCGCCAACGCCGTTATCCGCCACAATCAGGGGCGCAAGGGCAAGACCCTGTGGACGGAGAACGGCCGGGGCGAGCTGGTGACTGTCAAGACCACCTATAACGAGAGCGACGAGGCCAATTTCGTCCTGGGGCAGATCATGATGTACTACCGCCGGGGCGGGAATTGGGGCGATTGCGCCGTGCTCTATCGCACCAATGCCCAGTCCAACGCCATGGAGTATGCCTGCAAGCGCAACGGCGTGCCCTACAAGATCTACGGCGGCCTGAAGTTCTTCGACCGCGCCGAGGTCAAGGACATGCTGGCCTACCTGTGCGTCATCAACAACCCCACCGATGATCTGCGCTTGCGGCGCATCATCAACGTCCCCGCCCGCAAGATCGGCGCGGCCACCGTGGACAAGGCGCAGCTGATCGCCGCCCGCTACGGCCTGACGCTCTACGATGTACTCTGCCGGGCGGAGGAGTTCCCGGAGCTGAAAAGCTCGGCTGCAAAGCTAAAACCCTTTACAGATATGATCGAGGAAATGCGCCGCCGTCTGCCGGACTGCCCGCTGCCGGAGTTCTACGACTACGTGTGCGAGCGCAGCGGTTATGCCCCGGCTCTGCGGGAGAAGGACGATGTGGAGAGCCGCGGCCGGCTGGAGAACGTGCAGGAGCTGAAATCCAGCATCCTGACGTATCTGGAAAACGCCGAGGGCACGGAGTCCAGCCTCTCCGGATTTCTGGACGAGATCGCCTTGTACACCGATCTGGACAGCCGCGCGGACGGCGACAACTGCGTGACCATGATGACCATGCACGCCGCCAAGGGACTGGAATTCCCGCAGGTGTTCGTGGTGGGCATGGAGGAGGGGCTTTTCCCCGGAAACCGCGCCATGGGCGACGGAGCCGAAATGGAGGAGGAGCGCCGCCTGTGCTATGTAGCTATGACCCGCGCCCGGGAGAAGCTGACGCTGACCAACGCCCGCCAGCGCACGCTGTACGGCAGAACCACGCCCTGCATGCCCTCCCGGTTCCTCAACGAGATCCCGGAGGAGAACATGGAGTGGCTGTCCAAGCCCCAGCCCCGCAGCGAAAGCTGGGAGGAGCGGGACAGCGATTACGGCGACCGCGGTTATGGCAGCTATGGCGGCTACGGACAGCGTTCCGCCGCGCCTGTTGTCACCCGCCGCGAACCGGCAGAGCCGAAGGCGGGCGCTCTCCGCAGCGCCGCAGGCGCGTCCAAGGCCGCACCCAAGGCCGCCGCGCCCCGCATGCAGATACAGGCGGGGGAGACGGTGGAGCACGATGCCTTCGGGCGGGGTCTGGTGCTGTCCGTCCGTGCCATGGGCGGCGACGCGCTGGTGGAGGTGGCCTTCGACTCCGTGGGCACCAAGAAGCTCATGCTGAAGATGGCTGCGCAGCACCTGAAAATAGTGTAATGGAAATATACTTTACATACGCTGGAGGAGAACATCTATGGGATTTGGCTTCGGTTTTGACACGACATTTGGCTTTGCACAGGTTTTCATTTTCGCCGTATTTGCCATCATCATTGTGAGCTTTATCACTGCGGCGGTGAAGGGCATCGGCACATGGCACAAGAACAACAACTCGCCCCGCCTGACCGTGAACGCTGCTGTGGTGTCCAAGCGGCAGAACACCACTGTCCACCATCACCACGGCAGCAACACCGGCGGGATGCACAACAGGAGCTCTACCACCTATTATGCGACCTTCCAGTTTGACAGCGGCGACCGTCTGGAGCTGTGCGTCTCCGGAGGGGAATACGGCCTGCTGGCCGAGGGCGATGTGGGGGAGCTGACATTTCAGGGTACCCGCTATCTGGGCTTCGACCGCCGCGGCACCGCCGAGCCTGTATCCGAGGAGCCGCCGATCCGTTCCACGGAGAAGAAAAGCTGGGATCCGGAACTGTAAAAGGGTGGGGTATATATGACATATTGGAAATGCTTGCTCTGTGCGGTGTGTATCCTGCTGCCGCTCCGCTTTGCCGCAGGCTGCGCGGCATTCCCGAAGGCAGACGACCCACCGGAGCCGCCGCAGGAAACCGTGGATACGCCTGCGGAGCCGGATATCCCCGTTGTTCCTGCGCCGGAGCCGGAGCCGGAACCGGAACCGGCGGAGGACGCACTGGTGGATGTGTGTACCTACCTTCCCGGCGTCTATGCCGACCTCCGCTACGCCACGGAGAACAATTTCACCGGACAGGTGATCTACGATTTTACCCAGCCCCAGCTGCGCTATGGCACATTGAAAAAGCTGGCACAGGCGCAGGAAATGCTGGCTGAGCGGGACTTGGCGCTGAAGATCTGGGATGCCTACCGCCCCGTCAGCGCACAGTTCCGCCTGTGGGAGGTGTGCCCCGATCCGCAGTATGTGGCCGATCCCACAAAGGGCTATTCCGGACATAACCGGGGCAACACGGTGGACGTCACGCTGGTGTCCGCCGATGGTTCGCCCGTTCCCATGCCCACGGATTTTGACGATTTCACCGCCATGGCGGACAGGGATTACAGTGATGTGTCCGACACGGCAGCTTATGACAATGTCCGCCTGTTGGAGGACACCATGGTGTCCTGCGGTTTTCGGCCATACAGCGCCGAATGGTGGCACTTTACCGATACCACAGATTACCCCGTGGTGGAAGAATAAGCGGGTATACGCCTGCCACGGCAGGCGTATACCCGCTTATAAAACGCAAAAAGCTCTGCGATACATCGCAGAGCTTTTAACTGTGCAGTTCAGACGCGATCAGATCGCGCGGGTAACCTTGCCGGAACGCAGGCATCGGGTACAAACATACACATGGCGAGGCGTGCCGTTGATCACTGCCTTCACGCGCTTGACATTGGGCTTCCAGGGGCGATTGGAACGCCGATGAGAGTGGGACACCTTGATACCAAAGGTCACGCCCTTGTCGCAAAATTCGCACTTTGCCATCCGTTGCACCTCCTTGCTGTCATAACATAACTGTCGCTTGCACCGCAAGCATTTGATATGATAGCAGATATGCGGCGAAAATGCAAGCTTTATTTCACAAAAAAACGAAATTTTTTTGTGAGGGGAAATGTTGCGAAACAGCGGCTCACAAGATATAATATAAGGGAGTAAATTTGCCCTTTCCGGGCAGAAGGAGCACCCATGGAAAAAGTGAAACGCACGCCCGCCGGCCTGAAAAAGATGGTGGAGACCTTCGGCATGGAGATACTGCACCGCGGCAGCGATTTTGATTCCGCCGTGATCACCATATCCGATGTGAACCGCCCGGCTCTGCAGCTGGTGGGCTTTTATGATTATTTTGACGACAAGCGCCTTCAGATCCTGGGGCGCGGCGAGATGCGCTATCTGGATCGCATGACGGAGGCGGAGCGCCTGCGGGTGTTCAACAAGCTGATGAGCTATCCGTTCCCGGCGCTGATCGTGGCGCGGAACATGGATGTGCCCGGCGAGCTTCTGCAAATGGCGGAAAAGCACGACCGCACGCTGCTGCGCGCCGCCGATTCCACGGTGGATGTCACCAGCCGGCTTATCGACTATCTGAACCGGGTGACGGCGCCGCAGATCACGCGGCACGGTGTTCTGATGAACATTTACGGACAGGGCGTCCTCATTTTGGGCGACAGCGGCATCGGCAAGAGCGAGACGGCCATCGAGCTTCTCAAGCGCGGCCACCGGCTGGTGGCCGACGATGCGGTGGAGATACGCCGCGTGTCCAACTCCCTGTACGGCACGGCGCCGGAGATCATCCGGCATTACATCGAGATCCGCGGCGTGGGTGTCATCGACGTGCAGCAGCTGTTCGGCATGGGCGCTGTGCAGTTCGACACGGAGATCGATCTGGTCATCCAGCTTGAGCAGTGGGAGGACGGAAAGTTCTATGACCGGCTGGGTCTGGGCGAGGAAAAATACACCATGCTGGATGTGAGCCTGCCCATCGTCACCATTCCGGTGCGGCCGGGGCGGAACCTGGCGGGCATCGTAGAGATCGCCACCATGAAGAACCGGCAGATGAAGTACGGCTACAACGCCGCCCGGGATTTTGTCACCCAGTTTGACAGCAAGGTGGACGCCATGCTCCACGGAAACGGAGCGGGGCAGCCATGAAATACGTAGGAGTGGACATCGGCGGGACCAACCTGAAGGCCGGGCTGGTGGACGAGAGCGGCAACCTGCTGGCGACGCAGAAGATGAAGGTGGCGTCTATTGTTGATCGGGAGGGGTTGGCGTGGACAGTGGCATCTCTGGCACAGGAGCTGGCCGGAGCTGCCGGCGTGCCGCTGGGCGAGGTCGCCTCGGTGGGCGTTGGCGTGCCGGGGACGGTGGATATTCGCGCCGGCTCCATCGCGTACACCTGCAACCTGCCGCTGCGGGACGTGCCGCTGCGGAAGCTGTTCCACAAATATCTGAATATACCGCTGTACATCGAGAACGATGCCAACTGCGCGGCACTGGCGGAATTCCATGTGGGCGCAGGCCGCGGCAGCAAACGGTTTGTGACCGTGACGCTGGGCACCGGCGTGGGCGCAGGCATCGTACACAATGGAAAAATCTACCATGGCGCCAACGGCATGGCCGGCGAGGTGGGGCACATGGTCATCGAGCAAAACGGCCTGCCGTGCCCCTGCGGGCGGCACGGCTGCTGGGAGCAGTACGCCAGCGCCACGGCGCTGAAGCGCATGACAGCAGAGGCGCTGGCGGCGCATCCGGACAGTGGACTTGCCCGCGTGGTGGCGGAAAACGACGGTCATGTGTCCGGTCAGTCGGCCTTCATCGCCGCCCGGGAGGGCGACCCGGTGGGGCAGGCGGTGTGCGACAGGTATGTGAACTACCTGGCCTGCGGCGTTATCAACGTGGTGAATATCTTTCAGCCGGACACGCTGGCTATCGGCGGCGGCGTCAGCAACGAGGCAGAGGAGCAGCTTCTGCTGCCCGTCCAGCAGCGGGTGGCGCGGGAGAGCATCCCCTGCGGAAAGGATCGCCGGACGCGCATCGTGAAGGCGCAGCTGGGCAACCGGGCGGGGCTGATCGGCGCGGCGCTGCTGGGGAAGAATAAGCGCATCTGAATGGGCATATACTGCGTGAAAACCCTGTGTTTTCAAGGCTTGGAGGGACTATGAGCTGGTATGAGGAGCTGGATGTCTGGACGGCGGATTATCTGCCGGACATGGCGTATGAGAAGGATGTACCGCTGCGGCGGTACACATCGTTCCGCATCGGCGGTGCGGCGCGGCGCATGGCGTTTCCCCGCAGCGGGGAGGAGCTGGTGCTGTTGGTGAGCCGGGCGCTGGAGCTGGGCGCGCACCCGTTTGTGCTGGGAAACGGCACCAACGTGCTGTTTCCGGACGAGGGAGTGGATCGGCTGGTGATCAGCACCCGGGAAATGAACCGGGTGTGCCGCGGAGCAAATGAGAACGAGATCATAGCAGAATGCGGCGCTTCCATGGCAAATATGGCTGTTTTTGCACAAAAAGAGGGACTTTCCGGCCTTGAGTTCGCCCACGGGATACCGGGCAGCGTGGGCGGCGGCGTGACCATGAACGCGGGCGCTTACGGCGGCGAGCTGGCGCAGGTGATCGAGAGCGTGACGGTGCTGTTTCCCGACGAGGGCGTCCGGACGCTCAATGCCGGGGAGATGGCGTTTTCCTATCGGCACAGTCTGCTGACGGAGCGGCCGGAGGCCGTTGTGCTGCGGGCGGCGTTCCGTTTGCAGCCGGGAAAGCCGGAGGAAATACGGAAAAAAATGGATGAACTGATGGCAAGGAGAAAGGCTTCACAGCCATTGGAATATCCCAGCGCGGGCAGCACGTTCAAGCGCCCGGAGGGGTATTACGCGGCGGCGCTCATCGACCAGTGCGGCCTGAAGGGACTGACCGTGGGCGGGGCGCAGGTGTCGGAGAAGCACGCAGGGTTTGTCATCAACCGGGGCAGCGCTGCCTGCGCCGATGTGACGGCGCTGATGGCGGAGATCCAGCGGCGCGTGAAGGCGCAGACCGGCGTGGAGCTGGAGCCGGAGGTGCGCGTTATAAAGTGATGGATATGTAAGTTTAATTCAAGTTGAAAAAGCGGATCGTTTTATAACTTTGATGGGATGACACAGAGAAGCCGGGAAACAAAAGGCGGAATAGACGCTGTGGAGAACAGATAAATGGAAATTCTTATTATTTCGGGATTGTCCGGGGCGGGGAAGAGCCGCGCCGCCATCTGCCTGGAGGACGGCGGGTACTACATTGTGGACAACCTTCCGGCAGAGATGATGGTGAAGTTCGCCGAATTCTGTGAGGCGGCAGGCGGACGGTATGACCGGCTGGCGTTCGTGTACGACGTGCGGGCGGGAGAGCCGTTCCAGCGGCTGACGGAGGCCGTGGACGAAATACGCGCCAAGGGGCTGCGGTGCCGGCTGCTGTTTCTGGAGGCGGACACCAAGACCATCATCAACCGCTACAAGGAGACGCGGCGCAGCCATCCTCTGTGCGGGGACGGCTGCTCCATCGAGGACGCGGTGGCGCGGGAGCGCGCCATGCTGGAGCCGGTGCGCAGCCGCGCCGATCTGGTACTGGATACCAGCACCTTTTCCACCGCCAAGCTGCGCAGCACGCTGCTGACCATGCTGGGCGGCGGCGGGGCGGGAGCGCTGCACGTGACGGTGCTGTCCTTCGGCTTCAAGAACGGGCTGCCGCCGGAGGCCGATCTGGTGTGGGACGTGCGGTTTTTGCCCAACCCCTACTATGTGCCGGAGCTGAAGGGCAAGACGGGGCTGGACGAGCCGGTGCGGGACTATGTGATGAACGCGGGCGTGACGGAGGAATTCTGGGCAAAGCTGACGCCTGTGGTGGATTTTTTGCTGCCGCAGTACCGGCAGGAGGGGCGGACGGAGCTGGTGGTGGCCGTGGGCTGCACCGGCGGACGGCACCGGTCGGTGGCCGTGGCGCACCGGCTGGCGGCGCATATCGAGGCGCTGGGGTACACGGTGACGGAGAGCCACAGGGATATGGGACGATAAGAAACAACGGCGGGACGTCGGGGACGCCGTCCCCTACGAAGCACATCCGACAGGCGGACTTGTGGGGCGGGATCCGTATGTCCCGCCGGACGATGCGCGTTGCCCCCGGCGGGGCACGCGTGCCCCGCCCTACATGGCGACAGCGCATTATGCAGATGGGCGGACAGCGTCGTCCGCCCCGACGGAGTGGGATGTCGAGGGCGGCGGCTCCTACAGAGTGGGACGTCGAGGACGGCGGCTCCTACAGAGCGGGACGTCGAGGACGCCGTCCCCTACAGAGTGGGACGAGGAGGACGTTGTCCCATACCCCATACAAAGAGGGACGAGGAGTGCCGCGCTGGGTGCGGAGAGCAGGAGGTAAACGGTGATGATCTCATTTGCGGGAAAAGTGAAGAGCGAGCTGTGCCGCATGGGGATCAGCCGGCTGTGCTGCGCCCGGGCGGAGGGGTACGGCGTGCTGCTGTACTGCAACACGTTTATGCCGGGCGAGGTGCGCATCATCACGGAGAGCGGCGACTTCGCCGCGCGGCTGCCCAAGCTGTTCTACAAGGCCTTCGGCGTGAAGTTTGACCGGGTGCCGGAGGAGAAGACCGGTAAGGGGAAGCTGATATTCGGCATTACCGAGCCGGACAAGCTGGAGAGGATCATCAACATTTTAGGCTATGACGTCCGGCAGCTGACGGCGCTGCATGTGAATTTCGGCCTGCTGGAGGAGGACTGCTGCCGGACGGCGTTCCTGCGGGGCGCGTTTCTGGCGGGTGGAAGCGTCACCGACCCGGAGAAGCGGTACCATCTGGAGCTGGCCACCAGCCATGTGCCGGCCAGCCGGGAGGTGCAGGCGCTGATGGAGGAGATGGGCTTTCTGCCGCGCACCATACGGCGGGGCGCGGACGCGCTGCTGTATTTCAAGCAGTCGGAGCACATCGAGGACTTTCTGACAAAGATCGGCGCGCCGGCGGCGGCCATGGATATCATGACGGCCAAGGTGGACAAGGAGATACGCAACGGCGCTAACCGCGCCATGAACTGCGACATGGCCAACGTGAACAAGACGCTGGACGCGGCGCAGGAGCAGATGAGCGCCATCGAGCGGCTGCGGGGCAGCGCCCGGTGGGACAGGCTGCCGGAGAAGCTGCGGCAGACGGCGGAGCTGCGGCTGGAATACCCGGAGCTGTCGCTGATGCAGCTGGCGGAGAAGTGCGACCCGCCGGTGACGAAATCCTGCATGAACCATCGAATGAGAAAGCTGATGGAGGAGGCAAAGGAGCTATGACAACGAGAGAGCGGTGCGAGAGCGCCATCCGATATAGGAAAAACGGCGCCAACTGCGCCCAGTCGCTGCTGGCGGCGTTTGCGGACGTGATGGGCATCACGGAGGCACAGGCCATGGCCATGGGCGCGGGGCTGGGCGGCGGCGTGCGCAGCGGAAATATCTGCGGTGCGGTGAACGCGCCGGTGATGATCCTGGGCTGCGCCTGCCCGGAGATGGCGGGAAGCAAGGCCAAGGCCGCGGAGATCACCAAGGAGTTCCAGCGGCGGTTTACGGAGCGATTCCGGCATCTCAACTGCCGGGAACTGCTGGCGGAGAAGGAGCTGCAGCCCACCGATACGGCGCTGGAGCTGGCGGCGGGGGATCACTGCGGGCTGCTGATCGTCAGCGCGGCGGAGATCCTGTGCGGGATGATAGGGGAGAAGTAAGCAGGACGGGGAGGACGGCGTGTCCTGCGGGTGGTGTACCGCACAAGACCGTAGGGCGGGATCCATGTGTCCCGCCGCCCCCTCTCTGTCATTCCGAGCCAGTGCGCGCCGCGAAGCAAGTGCCCTTGGGGTACACACTGGCGTGGGAATCCGTTCTTCCGAAAAGAGAAGCGGATTGCCGCGTCGCTGCGCTCCTCGCAATGACAGCGCGGCGCTGCCGCGCTGACGGGACGTCGAGGACGCCGTCCCCTACGAAACAGGGCAAGGGGTGCGGGCAAAACGGGCGGACAGAGTCGTCCGCCCCTACGACGGGGACGGGAAGCGTGTGAGGCGGGACGGGGAGGACGCCGTAC
>DNFA01000015.1:212118-212286 GCA_003487665.1 Oscillibacter sp. | reverse complement strand
GTAGGGCGGGACCCATGTGTCCCGCCGCACGATGCGCGTTGACTCCGGCGGGGCACGCGGGCCCCGCCCTACATGGCGACAGCGCTTTATGCAGATGGGCGGACAGAGTCGTCCACCCCTACGACGGGGACGGGAAGCGTGTGAGACGGGACGGGGAGGACGCCGTAC
>DNFA01000015.1:208128-211887 GCA_003487665.1 Oscillibacter sp. | reverse complement strand
CGTAGGGCGGGGCCCATGTGTCCCGCCGCACGATGCGCGTTGACCCCGGCGGGGCACGCGGGCCCCACCCTACATGGCGACAGCGCTTTATGCAGATGGGCGGACAGAGTCGTCCGCCCCTACGACGGGGACGGGAAGCGTGTGAAACGGGACGGCGGGGACGGGAGACAGAAAAAAGTAAGGAGAACGGGTATGGGATTTGTGCATCTGCATGTGCATACGGAATACAGCCTGCTGGACGGCGCGTGCAGGATACGCGACCTGCCGAAGCAGATAAAGGAGATGGGGCAGACGGCCTGCGCCATCACAGACCACGGCGTTATGTACGGCGCGGTGGACTTTTACCGCGCCTGCAAAGCCGAGGGGATCCATCCCATCATCGGGTGCGAGGTGTATGTGGCGCGGCGGACGCGGTTCGACAAGCAGCATGAGTTCGACGCGGAGTCGCGGCATCTGGTGCTGCTGTGCAAGAACGAGACGGGCTACCGGAATCTGTCGTACATGGTGTCGCAGGCGTTCAGCGAGGGCTTTTACATCAAGCCCCGCATCGACCTCGACCTGCTGCGGGAGCATTCGGAGGGGCTGATCGCACTGTCGGCGTGTCTGGCGGGCGAGATCCCCCGGCGGCTGATGAACGGGGACTATGAGGGCGCAAAGCAGCACGCGCTGACCATGCAGGATATCTTCGGGGAGGGCAATTTCTATCTGGAATTGCAGGATCACGGCATCCGGGAGCAGACAGAGGTGAACCGGGGAATTCTGCGGCTGCACAACGAGACGGGCATTCCCATGGTGTGCACCAACGACGCCCACTATCTGCGCAAGGAGGACGCCGAGAGCCACGACGTGCTGCTGTGCATCCAGACAGGCAAGACCGTGGACGACGAGAACCGGATGCGGTACGAACCGCAGAACTTCTATCTGCGCTCCACGGAGGAGATGGAGGCACTGTTCGCCGGGTATCCGGACGCGGTGGCCAACACGGAGCGCATCGCGGAGATGTGCCAGATGGAGTTCACCTTCGGCAAGTACCATCTGCCGGAATTCCAGCTGCCGGAGGGATACGATTCGCCCACATATCTGCGGGAGCTGTGCAGCAGGGGCTTTGAGAAGCGGTACGGACAGGCGAAACCGGAGTACCGGAAGCAGCTGGACTATGAGCTGGACATGATCGAGAAGATGGGGTTCACGGACTACTTCCTCATCGTGTCGGATTTCGTGCGGTACGCCAAGAGCCAGAAGATACCGGTGGGGCCGGGGCGCGGCAGCGCGGCGGGCTCCATGGTGTCCTATTGCCTGGAGATCACGGATATCGATCCCATGAAGTACGACCTGTACTTCGAGCGGTTTTTGAACCCGGAGCGCGTGTCCATGCCGGATATCGATATGGACTTCGGCGATACGCGGCGGGGCGAGGTGGTGGACTACGTCCGGCGGAAGTACGGCGACGACCATGTGGCGCAGATCGTGACCTTTGGAACCATGGCGGCGCGGGCGGCCATCCGGGACGTGGGACGGGCGCTGAACATGACCTATGCCGACGTAGATGTGGTGGCGAAGCTGGTGCCGGCAGGCCCCGGCGCGCTGCATATCACGCTGCGGGAGGCGCTGAAGCTCAGCAAGCAGCTGGCGGACATGTACCGGGACGACCCGCAGGTAAAGAAGCTCATCGACACGGCCATGGCGCTGGAGGGGATGCCGCGGCACGCCTCCACCCACGCGGCGGGTGTGGTCATCACAAAGCGGCCGGTGTATGAGTATGTGCCGCTGGCGCGGAACGACGACGCTATGGTGTGCCAGTACGTTATGACCACGCTGGAGGAGCTGGGCCTGCTGAAAATGGACTTTCTGGGGCTGCGGAACCTGACGGTGCTGGACGACGCGGTGAAGATGGTGCAGGAGCGGGAGCCGGATTTCACGCTGGACGGCATACCGGACGACGATACGGCTACATACGAGATGATCTCCAGAGGACAGACGGCGGGCGTGTTCCAGATCGAGTCCAGCGGCATGACCGGCGTGTGCGTGGGGCTGAAGCCCCAGAGCATCGAGGACATCACTGCTGTGATAGCGCTGTACCGGCCGGGACCCATGGAATCTATTCCGCGGTTTATCGCCTGCAAGCACAACCCGTCGCTGGTGACATACAAGCACCCCATGCTGCAGCCCATCCTGTCGGTGACGTATGGGTGCATCGTGTATCAGGAGCAGGTCATCCGCATTTTCCAGGAGCTGGGCGGCTTTTCGCTGGGGCAGGCGGACATGGTGCGCCGCGCCATCAGCAAGAAGAAGGCCAAGGAGATCGAAAAGGAGCGGCAGGCCTTTGTGTACGGCGACGCGGAGCGGGGCATCCGGGGCTGCATCGCCAACGGTATCGACGAGGCCACGGCGCAGGCCATCTATGACGAGATATTCGACTTCGCCAACTACGCCTTCAACAAGGCGCACGCGGTGAGCTATGCGGTGGTGGCGTACCAGACGGCGTATTTCAAGTGCCACTATACCAGAGAGTACATGGCGGCGCTGCTGACCAGCGTGCTGGACAACAGCGACAAGGTGGCGGGCTATATCAGCGAGTGCCGGGACTGCGGCATCAAGATGCTGCCGCCGGATGTGAATCGCTCCAGCGATCGGTTTACCGTGGAGGACGGCGGCATACGGTTCGGACTGGTGGCCGTCAAGAACATCGGACGGGGGTTCATCCAGTCCGTGGTGCGGGAACGCCAGCTGGGCGGAGACTTCAGATCCCTGCAGGATTTCTGCGACCGGATGTACGACTGCGGCGAAATGAACAAGCGGGTGGTGGAGAATCTGGTGCGCTGCGGCGCCTTTGACAGCCTGGGCGCCAAGCGGTCACAGATGCTGGCCGTATACGAGAAGATAATGGATGCCATCGGCAACGTGCGGCGGCGGAATGTGGAGGGGCAGATCGACTTCTTCGGCATGAGCGCCGACAAGAACACGGTGCAGGAGGTGGTGATGCCCGATCTGCCGGAGTTCACCGCCGCAGAGCGGATGAGCATGGAGCGCGAGACGGCGGGGCTGTATCTGTCCGGGCATCCCATGATGGACTATCGGGACGCGGCCAAGCGCAGCGGCGCTGTGACCATCGGAGATGTGCTGGCGGGCGCGGCGCTGCTGGAGGACGGTTCCTCCGGAAAGTATGCGGACGGACAGGTGGTGGCGGTGGCCGGCATCGTGTCCACGGTGCGGACGCGGCCGACGAAGAACGGCACGCTGATGGCCTATGTGATGCTGGAGGACGAAACGGCCTCCATGGAGCTGCTGTGCTTCAACAGGGTGCTGGAAAGATGCGGGAGCTATCTGGCGGTGAATACGCCGGTGCTGGTGAAGGGCAAGGTGAGCCTGCGGGACGAGAAGCCGCCGCAGATCATGCCGGACGCCATATATCCCATGGAGAGCGAGCTGCCGCTGCCGGTGTTCGGCGTTGAACGGATCAGCGACGCGGAGACGGTGTATCTGCGGGTCAAAAGCGTTGACGATCCGGCCTTCGCGCACATCCTGCTGGTGGCCACCATGTTTGAGGGCGACGTACCCCTGCGCATCCGTATCGCGGATACGGGGAAGCTGTGGGGCGGCACATGTATAGACCATCCGGCCTTTCTGCAGGAGTGCAGAGAGTGGCTGGGGGACAATAACGTGGTGATCAAGCTGAAGGAGCAGACAAAGCTGAAGGAACAGAAGAAATGACATGAGGGCGCAGCGGAAGCTGCGCCCTTGAGACTGTCGAAAAAGCCT
>DNFA01000015.1:194823-207960 GCA_003487665.1 Oscillibacter sp. | reverse complement strand
GCCTGTCATTGCGAGCCAGTGCACACACTGGCGCGGCAATCCGTTTCCAAAACGCATAATTCCTGCACTTTTCCGCAGATTCCCAGCTAAAAGGTTACGGATTCCCACGCCAGTGACATCGGTCACTGGCTCGGAATGACAGGAGCAAAGCGGCGGGGCAGGTGTGTTGAACCGCCTGTAGGGGACGGCGTCCCGACGTCCCATCAGCGCGGCAGCGCCGCGCTGTCATTCCGAGGAACGAAGCGACGTGGCAATCCGTTTCCCTTTTCGGAAGGACGGATTCCCACGCCAGCGTGCGCGGGCGGACAGAGTCGTCCGCCCCTACGATGGTGGGGCAGGAACCATGCGAAGCGGGACGTCGGGGACGGCGTCCCCTACGAAGAGGTGTATGGGGACACCGCCGTTCGCTGCGGTAGGAACCAATTGGGCGGAGGGGCATAGGATGGAGTGAAAGAGGCCATCTTTCACTACGTATTGGGAGGTCATGTCATGGCGGAAACTGTTATGCCGGGGCCGGTCTGCGATCTCAGCAGCGTCCGGGAATCCGTATGCATCCATACACGAAAGATCTTTGACTCCTGCCGGGATAAGGACTGCGTGGAGGATCTGCGGTTCTATCCCACGGCGGCGGCACAGGAGGTGCTCAGCGCATCGCAGATGATAAAGGGCGGCACGGCGGAGCTGCTGTATGTATACACAGATGTGGAGCCGGTGACGTTCAACCGGGGGTTCTACTCGGTGGATATGCGGTTTTACTACCGGGTGACGCTGCAGGTGTGTACCGGGACGCCGCGGTACACGGAGGCGGAGGGGCTGTGCGTGTTCGACAAGCGCTGCATCCTGTTCGGCAGCGAGGGCAACGCCAAGATCTTCTCCTCGGACACGGTGTTCGACGAGCTGGACGTACCGGGACGTGTGCGGACGAATCTGCCGGTGGCCGTGGTGGAGGCGGTGGACCCCATTGTGCTGGACACCCGCGTGGCGGAGGTGCCGCCGGTGACGGCGGAGCGGAGCTGCCTGGCGGAAATTCCGTCCTTTGTGGCGCAGAGCTTCGGCGGAGAGCTGGTGTTCGACGACAGCAGCGGGCGGCGGCTGTATGTGACGCTGGGGCAGTTTACGCTGGTGCGGCTGGAGCGGGATACCCAGCTGCTGGTGCCGGTGTACGACTACTGCGTGCCCCAGTGCCAGTGCGAGTGCGGCAGTCAGGAGGATCCCTGCGGGCTGTTCCGCAGCGTGGCGTTCCCCATGAACGAGTTTTTCCCGCCCAACTCGGTGGAGACGCCCTGCGACTACAACAGCACCAAGAGCTACTGCGCCTGCCACTGAGCGCAGACCGGGAGACGGCGGTGCCGTCTCCCGGTTTTAGGCGGTCAGGGAAATGGGGTGCGGGCGGACAGAGTCGTCCGCCCCTACGATGCGGGACAGGAGCCATGCGAAACGGGACATCGAGGACGCCGTCCCCTACGGGTGAGAAGACGTTGGCAACATCTTTTTTTCGAGGGGTTTTGCTTTACAAACGGACGGAAATCGCGTATAATGCCAAAAAAAGGAGGTGGGCGATGTGGGTATCGCGTTTATTCAGGACAAGCTGGAGATCAAATTCCTCATCCTGTATATCGCCGCGAGGCTGACGGAGCCGGTGGACGGCGCCGCCTTGCAGGATATGACCATGTGCGACGATGGCATCGACTACTTTGATTACGCCGAGTGTCTGAACGATCTGGTGCGGACGGAGCACCTGCGCGTCACGGAGGACGGGCGGTACGTCATCACGGACAAGGGGCGGAAGAACAGCAATATATGCGAGAGCAGCCTGCCGTATTCGGTGCGGCAGCTGTCGGACAGGCACATTGCCGCCTACAATAAGGAGGCGCTGCGGCGGCAGCAGGTGCAGAGCCATGTGACCCAGAGGGAAAACGGTACATATACGGTGACGCTGAAGCTGCGGGACGACGTGGACAGCCTGATGGAGCTGGAGCTGATGGTGGCGGACAAGGAGAGCGGCCAGGCGCTGGCGGAGCGGTTCCAGAGGGAGCCGGAGAAGGTGTACGGGCAGATCATCGGGCTTCTGTGCAGGAAGTAAATGCAGACAATATAAGACAGCGAGTCGATAGAACCATTCTGCCATTTGGAAACGGATTGCCGCGCCAATGTGAACACTGGCTCGCAGTGACAGACTTTTTTCGACAGTCTCAGAGCACCCCTGCGGGGGTGCTTTTTTTGCGCTCATATTCCGGGACGAGCCGTCATAGAGTGAGGTAAAAGCAAAGGAGGCGGCGGTATGGAGATCGGCGAGGCTGTGGGGCGGTATGAGCAGGCGGCGGCGCTGCTGCCGGCACGGTGGCAGCAGGCGGCGCGGCGAGCGCCGGAGCACCGGAAGGCGCTGGCAGAGGAATTCCGGCTGCGGACGGGACGGCCTATGACCATTCTGACGTGTGAAGGAGAGATGCTTGTCAGCGATGAGCTGCCAAGGGATAGCGTGACACAGGCGGATCTGGAGCAGCTGTGTGACGCGGTGACGGGGTATTCCCGGTATGCGGCGGCGGAGACGATGGCAAAGGGGTATCTCATCGGGCGGGGCGGCTTTCGGATCGGGCTGTGCGGCACGGTGGCGGTGCGGCAGGACGGCGGGCTGGCGCTGCGGGACATATCGTCGGCCACGGTGCGTATCAGCCGGCAGGTGCGGGGACTGTGGCAGGAGGTGCCGGCGCTGAGCGAGAGCGGCTTCGACAGCACGCTGATCGCGGCGCCGCCGGGCGCCGGGAAAACCACGCTGCTGCGGGATATGATCGCGGCGCTGTCTAACGGGACGGAGGAACGGGCGGCGCTGCGGGTAGGCGTGGTGGACGAGCGGGGAGAGATCGCCGGGATGTACCGGGGCGTGCCGCAGCTGGACGTGGGGTGCCACACGGACGTGCTGGACGGCTGCCCCAAGGCGGTGGGCATCCCCATGCTGCTGCGCAGCGCCAACCCGCAGGTCATCGCCGTGGATGAGATCACGGAGGAGGCGGACATCCGGGCGATGACGGCGGCGGCCAACTGCGGCGTAAGGCTGCTGGCCACCATCCATGCCGAGGGTGCCGAGGAGCTGCGGCGGAAGCCGCTGTTCCGGATGCTGGAGCAGGCACAGGTGTTCCGGCGGCTGGTGAGCATCACCGTGGAGGACGGGCAGCGGCGGTACAGAACGGAGGAGCTGTGAGAACGGGCGGGGCGGTGCTGGTGCTGGCGGCGGCGGTGCTGGGGCTATGGCGATACGGCGTGCAGCGGCGGCAGCGGCGGACGCTGGTGTGGGCGCTGGCGGCGGCTATCGGCGAGATGGAGAGCGCCATCCGGTGGCAGCAGACGCCCATGATGGCGCTGCTGGAGGGGCTGGCGGCGCGGGAAACGGTGGGACAATACTTCCACGAGACGGCGGACATGGTGCAAGGCGGTATGCCTTTACAGTGCGCATGGGAAAAGGCTTTTTCTGCGATACCGGACGGAGAGGCCGGGGAGATACTGGCGCGGCTGCGGCTGGGCGGAGACAGAGAGCGGCTGGTGGGCGCGCTGGGACAGACACGGCAGGAGCTGGAGGAGCTGTACCGGCGGCGATGCCGGGAGGACGGACAGAGGAGCCGGGTGACGACGGCTGCGGCGCTGTGCGGCGCGGGACTGGTCATCATTTTACTGATATGAGGGACGAACCATGGATGTGGATCTGATTTTCAAGATCGCGGCCATCGGCATACTGGTGGCGGTGCTGAATCTGCTGCTGGTGCGCAGCGGCCGGGAGGAACAGGCCATGATGACCACGCTGGCGGGGCTGGTGGTGGTGCTGATGATGCTGGTGCAGCAGATCAGCGACCTGTTCGACCTGGTGAAAACGCTGTTTTCCCTGTAGCCATGGAGACGGTGATGCGATTGACGGCGCTGTGTCTGGTGGGGGCGCTGCTGGCGGCACTGCTGCGGCGCACCGGCGGGGAGATGGCGTTGCTGCTGGCGTTGGCGGTGTGCGGCGCGGCGGTGATGCTGCTGGCACAGCCGCTGGAGGAGCTGAAGGGCTTCTGGGAGGAGGCGGCGTCGTGGGGACAGCTGCCGGTGCAGCTGTTTGTGCCGCTGGTGAAAACGGTGGGGATCGCGCTGCTCTGTCGGACAGGCTCCGACCTGTGCCGGGATGCGGGAGAGAGCGCCATCGGTTCCGTGCTGGAGACGGCGGGGGCGGTGGCGGCCATCGTGGTGTCGCTGCCGCTGTTCCGGTCGGCGTGGGAGCTGCTGAGGTCACTGGTATGAGAAGGATATGGCTGGTGCTGGCAGCGGTGCTGCTGTGCGTGGAGATCGGATACGGGGCGGAGATCGAGATACCGGCGGAGGTGACGGATGCGGTGCCGCCGGAAGCGTCCGCGCTGCTGGACGGCGCGGACGGTGCGGCGCAGGAGGGAACGCTGTGGACGGGTATCGGGCGGCTGTGGCGCAGCGCCTGTGCCTATGTGCGCACGGCGCTGGAGAGCCAGGCGTCCGGTGCGGCGGTGCTGCTGGGCATCGTGCTGCTGTGCAGCATGGCAGAGAGCTGCTTCGCGGCGGCGGACGCGCCGGGGGTGCCCCGGTTCGTGACGGTGGCCGGGTCGCTGGCCATCGCGCTGGTGGCGGCGGGGGACTTCCGGCAGATGATGGGGCTGGGCGTGGAGACGATGGAGCAGCTGGATGTGTTCGCCAAGGCGCTGCTGCCCACGCTGGCGGCGGCGGTGGCCGCCGGAGGGGGCTATGTGACCGCCGGGGCGCAGCAGGTGGCTACGGTGTTTTTCACGAACCTGCTCATCAGCGTGATCCGAACGGTGCTGCTGCCGCTGCTGTATGGGTGCATTGCGGCGGCGGCTGCGGACGCCATGGCGCCGGGGCACAGCCTGAAAAAGATCGGCACCGGTATACGCAAGGGCGTGTCGTGGGCGCTGACGGCGCTGCTGCTGGCATTTACGGGGTTTCTGACTGTGTCGGGGGCGGCGTCCGGTGCGGCGGACGCGCTGACGGTGCAGCTGACACGGTCGGCCATCGCCACGGCGGTGCCGGTGGTGGGGTCCATCCTGTCCGACGCTACCGGCGCGGTGCTGGCCGGGGCGGGAATGCTGAAAAGCGCCGTGGGTGTGTTCGGGCTGCTGGCGGTGCTGGCCATCTGCCTGACGCCGTTTGTCACCATGGCGGTGCAGTATCTGCTGTACAAGCTGGCGGCGTTTCTGGCGGGGACGGTGACGGAGGAGCCGCTGGCGGAGCTGATCGACGCGCTGGGCTCGGCCTTCGGGCTGATGCTGGGCATGACGGGCAGCTGCGCGCTGGCGCTGCTGATCTCCATTATTTCTTCTGTATCGGTGGTGAGCGGATGATAAGTGAAACGCTGCGGACATGGCTGCTGGGTATTATCGCGGCGGGGATGGTGATCGGGGTGCTGTACGCCCTGCTGCCCAAGGGCAGGATGAAGCCTATCGCCCACGCCGCAGGCGGCGCGGCGCTGCTGCTGGTGATCGTGCAGCCGGTGCTGGAGCTGGACTTTATGGAATTTGCCGGGAAATATGAGGACTATGAGAGGGAGATAGAGGAATTGACAGAGGCGTACAGGCAGGCGGATCAGGAAAAGCTGGCGGAACTCATAGCGGACAAGACCGCCGCATATATTGCCAGCAAGGGGGACGCGCTGGGGCTGGACTGCACGCCGCAGGTGGAGACACAGCCCAGAGAGGGCGTGCCCTATCCCAGCGCGGTGACGCTGGACATTCCGGAGGATGCGGCGCTGGCGGCGTGGATCAGCGAGGAGCTGGCCATCGACCGGGCGCACCAGTATTGGCGTGAGGCAGACGAATGAAGGAAAAGCTGAGGGATATTCTGAAGAAGTACCGGTTTGCGGCGCTGGTGGCGCTGGCCGGAGTGGTGCTGATGCTGCTGCCGGGCAAAAAAGACAGCATGCCGGATGCGGAGACGGCGGAGGGGGAGACATTCTCACTGGAGGAGACGGAGCGGCGCATGGCGGAGGTGCTGGGCGCCATGGACGGCGTGGGCCGGGTGCAGGTGATGCTGACGCTGCGCAGCGGGGAGACACTGTCGCTGGCGGAGGACAGCAGCGCCACGCTGGGCAGCGGCGGCGATGTGCGGCAGGACAGTCAGGTACTGACGGTGAACCGGGGCAGCGGAAAGCAGGAGGTGGTGGTGACGCAGCGGCTGTATCCCACCTATCAGGGCGCGGTGGTGGTCTGCCAAGGGGCGGGCGACAGCCGGGTGCGGCTGCGGGTGATGGAGACGGTGGCAGTGCTGACGGGACTCAGCAGCGACAAAATATCGGTAGTCCAATGGAAACAGTAACAATAAATGGGAGGAAAAACGGTATGAAGCAGGTATGGAAGCGGCGGGCGGTGGCGGCTGCGGTCGTGGTGTTGGTGGGCACGTCGGTGTATCTGAACTGGCGGTATGCCGGGGATGTGGCGGACACGTCCAAGGTGCTGGGACAGTCCACGCTGGTGAACGGCGAGACGGCGGAGGCGCAGGCGGACACGGCGGACAGCGGTGGGGACGACTATTTCTCTACGGCGCGGCTGAGCCGGAAGCAGGCGCGGGACACAGCCATCAGTATGCTGGAGGAGGCCAAGGGGGAGGAAAACGCCTCGGAGGAGGTGGCCAACGAAGCGTCGGAGACCTTGCAGGTCTTGGCGGGGTATACAGTGGCGGAGACGCAGATCGAGAATCTGGTGGTGGCCAAGGGGTACGCCGACTGTGTGGCCTTCATGGGTGCGGATTCCATCAGCGTGGTGGTGTCGGCTCCCGATGGACTGGAGGCGGCGGACGTAGCAAAGATCAAGGATATCGTGGTGGCGGAGACGTCCTATGAGCCGGGGCAGATCAAGATCATGGAGGCGGGGACGGCTGCGGCAAAATAGGTGTTGTATTTTCGCAGGGAAAATGGTATAATTTCAAAATGCAAATATGAACCAATGACAACTGTGAGGAGACTGACAGACCATGGCTGAAAATAAGGAATACATGATCCACCAGGAGGAGGCCGGCAGCATCCAGATATCCGAGGATGTGCTGGCGTCCATCGCCAGCACCACCGCGATGGAGGTGGACGGCGTCAGCGCCCTGATGAGCGCCAACGTGTCGGACATTATGGGCGGCAAGAAAATGACCTGCAAGGGCGTCCGGGTGGAGCTGGACGGCGAGCAGATCGTCGTGGGGCTTTATATCGTGGTGCGCTACGGCAGCGCCATCAGCGATGTGGCCAAGAAGGTGCAGAAGAATGTCCACACGGCGCTGGAGGGCATGACCGGCTTTAAGGTGGCGGCGGTGAACGTCCATGTGGGCGGCATCAGCTTTAACTGAGAATGAGAGAGAAAAGGACGAACGCTTATGACACGCAGCACCGCACGTGAGATCGCCATGCATCTGGCGTACCAGTTGAGCTTTACCGAATTGCCGGTGGAGGAGTTTTTGGATCAGCAGCTGAGCGCGGAGCGCTTCGCGGAGCTGGCCGCGGAGGATGAGTTGTACGCCGATATGCCCAACGCAAAGCAGGAGGAGTATATCCGGCGGCTGGTGTCCGGTGTGGCGGAGCACGCGGCGGAGCTGGACGCGGACATTGAAAAGTACGCCCAAGGTTGGCGGTTCGAGCGTATTTCGCTGGTGGCGTCGGCCATCATGCGGGTGGCCATGTACGAGATTTTGTACATGGCGGATATCCCCCAGGGCGCGGCTATCAGCGAGGCGGTGGAGATCGCCAAGAAGTACGAAACACCGGAGGTGGCGAAGTTCATCAACGGCATTCTGGGCAGCTTTGTCCGGGGCGAGGTCAAGGTCAAGGACGAATAAGAAAAAGGCAGAGCCGAGGCTCTGCCTTTTCAGCATGGCAAAAGCAGGAGGGGACGATGGAAGGAAGATATGTGTTCACAGTGTCGGAGATGAACCAGTTCATCAAGGAGCTGCTGGACAATGTGCCGCCCTTGCAGGAGGTGCTGCTGCGGGGTGAGATATCCAACTATAAGGTGTACCCCTCCGGGCACCACTATTTCACGCTGAAGGACAGCCAGAGCAGCCTGAAGTGCGTGATGTTCAAGACCAGCACCATGCGGCTGCGGTTCCGACCGGAAAACGGGATGCAGGTCATCGCCGCCGGGCGGATCAGCGTGTATCCGAGAGACGGAGCGTATCAGCTGTACTGCACCGGGCTGACGCCGGAGGGCGTGGGCGATCTGAGCGTGGCCTTTGAGCAGCTGAAGGAGAAGCTGCGGAAGGAGGGACTGTTCGACGCGGCGCACAAGAAGCCGCTGCCGGTATATCCCCGGCGCATCGCCATTGTGACGTCCCCGGCGGGTGCGGCGGTACACGACATGATACGCATACTGCGGAGGAGGTATCCTCTTGCCAAGGTGCTGCTGCTGCCGGTACGGGTACAGGGGACGGAGGCACCGGCGGAGATCGCGGGAGCCATACGGTATGCCAACCGGCACGCGCTGGCGGATGTGCTCATCACCGGGCGGGGCGGCGGCTCGCTGGAGGATCTGTGGGCGTTCAACGACGAGCGGGTGGCGCGGGCCATCTATGACTCGGAGATACCGGTGATATCGGCGGTGGGACATGAGCCGGATGTGGCTATCAGCGACTTTGTAGCTGACCGGCGGGCGTCCACGCCGTCCAACGCGGCGGAGATCGCCGTGCCGGATCGGGAGGAGCTGCTGCGGGCACTGGACAGTGCGGAAAAGCGGATGGAACAGGCCGCGCATGGTATGCTCCGGCGGCAGGGACAGCGGCTGGACGCGCTGGCGGAGAAGCGGGTGATGACGGAGGCCACGGCCTTTGTGGAGGATCGGCGGCAGGATGTGGATCATCTGACCCACCGGCTGTGTGCCGGGATGCGGGCGGTGGCCGACGGGCAGGGACGGCGCTTCGGCGCGCTGGCCGCGGCGCTGGACGCTCTCAGCCCGCTGAAGGTGCTGGGGCGCGGGTACGCCGTGGCGCAGAGGTCAGACGGTACGGTGGTGCGAAGCGCCGGACAGGTGGAGCGCGGGGAGCGGCTGCGGCTGCGGCTGGCGCAGGGCGGCATCGTTTGTGAAGTGAAGGAGAAGGACTATGGCGGCGAAAAAGACGTTTGAGGAGAATATGGCGCGGCTGGAGGCTATCGTGACCATGCTGGAAAAGGGCGACGCCACGCTGGGGGACAGCATGGCGCTGTTTGAGGAGGGCACGAAGCTGGTGAACCAGTGCCGCAAGGAGCTGGACAGCGCCGAGCAGAAGGTGGTCAAGCTGTCCAAGGGCGCGGACGGCGCGCCGGTGGAGAGCGATTTTTTGGCGGAGGAATGAGCATGGAGTACGAAAGACAGTATGAGCAATACCGGCTGGCGGTGGAGGAGTATCTGAACGGGCTGTTCACCGGCAGCGCCGCCTACGGGCGGTTGTATGAGGCCATGCGATACAGCGTGCTGGCGGGCGGTAAGCGTATCCGACCGGTGCTGACGCTGGAATTCGCCCGGCTGGGCGGCGCGGACTGGCGCACGGCGCTGCCCTATGCCTGCGCGCTGGAGCTGGTACACAACTACTCGCTCATCCACGACGATCTGCCCTGCATGGACGACGACGATCTGCGGCGGGGCAAGCCCACCAACCACAAGGTATACGGCGAGACGCTGGCGATACTGGCGGGCGACGCCTTGCAGCCGGAGGCGTTCCGGCTGATCGCGCAGGCACCGGGGCTGTCCGCCGAAAGCCGTATCGCGGCAGCGGAGGTGCTGGCCAAGGCCGCGGGCGCGGACGGCATGGTGGGCGGTCAGGTGCTGGACACGCTGTGCCATGTGACGGACGAAGCAGGGCTGACGCAGCTGAACCGGCTGAAGACCTGCGCCATGATCTCGGCGGCGGCTGAGCTGGGCTGTGTGGCTGCCGGTATGGACGGGGAGAAGCGCCGGCAGGCGCGGGAGTTCGGTGACGGGCTGGGGCTGGCGTTCCAGATCCGGGACGACATTCTGGACGTGACCGGCAGCGAGGACGTGTTCGGCAAGCCTATCGGCTCCGACGCGGAGGAGGGAAAGACCACCTTTGTGAACCTGAAGGGGCTGGAGGAGTGCCAGCGGGAGGTGGAGCGCCAGACGGCGCGCGCCAAGGCCGCCATTGCCGGTTGGCCGGGGTGCGAATTCCTGATGGAGCTGGCTGACCGGATGGTGAAGCGTGTAAAGTGATATTACATTACAGATAAGATGTAACACCGCCCTGCGCCGAAGGCGCAGGGCGGTGTGCCTGTCAAAAAAGCCTGTCATTGCCACGCCAGTCCGCGCCGCAAAGCAAGTGCCCTTGGGGTACGGACTGGCGTGGCGATCCGTTTCCAAAACGCATAATTTCTGCACTTTTCCACAGATTCCCAGCTAAAAGGTTACGGATTCCCACACCAGTGACATCGGTCACTGGTTCGGAATGACAGGGGCGTTGGGACGTTGAGGACGCTGTCCCCTACGTCAGCGCAGCAGCGGATAGATGGTGGGCGTCCACCCCTACGAAAGAGAACACCGGGAGGTGGTCATCCCTGCCCGGCGCTGCCGTAGTCGCAGAGGGAGCGCAGGGGACAGGCGGCGCAGTTGGGCTTGCGCGCCATGCAGAGGGCGCGGCCGTGGAGCACCATGCGGTGGCAGAAGTTGTTGGCCTCCTCCGGGGGAATGACACGGCGCAGCTGCTGCTCCACCTTCAGGGGATCCTTGCTGCCGTCGGTAAGACCCAGGCGGCCGGTGATGCGGATACAGTGGGTGTCGCACACATAGCCGTTGGTGCCGTAGATATCGCCCAGGATCAGGTTGGCGGTCTTGCGGCCTACGCCGGGCAGGGAGAGAAGGTCATCCATATTGTCCGGGACCTTGCCGCCGAAGCGCTCCACCAGCATCTGTGCCGCGGCCACGATATCGCGGGCTTTGGCGCGCCAGAAGCCGCAGGAATGGATATAGGTGCCCACCTCGTCCACATCGGCGGCGGCGAAGGCCTCCAGCGTGGGGTAGCGGGCGAACAGGGCGGGCGTGACCAGATTCACGCGGGCATCGGTACACTGGGCGGCCAGACGGACGGAGAACAGAAGCTCATAGTCCTTCTGATAGTCCAGCGAGCACAGCGCGTCCGGGTACAGCTCCTTCAATGCCGCGATGATGGCGGCGACCTGCTGTTTCGACTTCATGTGACATCACCTCGCGCCTATTGTATCAGATGTTGCAGAAAAAGGCAATCGGTGGTATAATGTTCCGAACAGCTTACAGAGGAAGGGAGGCGGCGGTATGCGTCCGCTGGCAGACGAAATACGACCACAGACATTGGACGACGTGGCAGGGCAGAAGCACCTGCTGGGCGAGGGCGCGCTGCTGCGGCGGCTCATCGAAAACGGCACCGATGCGAACCTGATCTTTTACGGGCCGTCGGGCACCGGCAAGACAACGGTGGCCAACATTATCGCAAAGCAGGCCAACAAGACGCTGTATACGCTGAATGCCACCACCGCGTCCTTGCAGGACGTGAAGAACGTTATCGCGGACGTGGACACCATGCTGGCTCCCAACGGGATTCTGCTGTATCTGGACGAGATACAGTATTTCAACAAGAAGCAGCAGCAGAGCCTGCTGGAATTTCTGGAAAACGGGAAGATCACGCTGATCGCGTCCACCACGGAAAATCCGTATTTTTACATTTACAACGCACTGCTGTCCCGCAGCACGGTGTTCGAGTTCAAGCCGCTGACGGTGGAGGACACCATACCGGCGGTGGTGCGGGCGCTGAGCATCGAGAAGGAGCGCAGCCAGCTGCCCTTTGACTGGGCGGAGGACGTGCCCCGGACGGTGGCCGCCGGGTGCGGCGGCGACGTGCGCAAGGCGGTGAACGCGGTGGAGCTGCTGTACCGCTCGGCAAGGCCGAAGGACGGCGGATTGTACGTCACGCGGGAGGACGCGGTGCAGCTGAGCCAGTGCAGCGCCATGCGGTACGACCGGGAGGGGGACGACCACTACGACCTGCTGTCGGCGCTGCACAAGTCCATACGCGGCTCCGACCCGGACGCGGCGGTGTACTATCTGGGCAGGCTGCTGGTGGCGGGGGATCTGATCTCGCCGTGCAGACGGCTGCTGTGCATCGCGGCGGAGGATATCGGGCTGGCGTACCCACAGGCCATCACAGTGGTGAAGAGCTGCGTGGACGCGGCCTTGCAGCTGGGATTGCCGGAGGCGCGGCTGCCGCTGGGAGAGGCGGCGGTGCTGCTGGCCACCGCGCCCAAGTCCAACAGCGCCCACAACGCCATTATCGCGGCCATGGAGGACATCCAGAGGGGTGCGGTGGGGGACATTCCGCGGCACCTGAAGAATGTACACGCCGACAGTACCGGGGCGGAGAAGGCACCGGCGTACAAGTATCCCCACAACTATCCCCAGCACTATGTGGAGCAGCGGTACCTGCCGGAGACGCTGGGTGACAGGACGTACTATGAGTACGGAGAGAACAAGACGGAGCAGGCGGCCAAGCGGTACTGGGACGAGATCAAGAGGAAATGACATGGATTTGCAGGTAAATGATATCGCGGAGCTGAAAAAGGAGCATCCCTGCGGCAGCAAGCGCTGGCAGGTGCTGCGGGTGGGCATGGACATCAAGCTGCGGTGTATGGGCTGCGGGCATGAGGTCATGCAGCCACGGCGGAAGGTGGAAAAAATGATACGGCGGATCGTGCCGAAGGAGGAAACGGAATGAGACCGAAATGGACGAGATACCTGGCCATGGGCATTGCGCTGCTGCTGGCTATTGTGATGGCACTGTCGCTGGTGCTGCCGTATATTGGCCTATGAAGCACTGCATTATCGCCAAGTACACGCCGCAGGCGTATGAGCGGCGGGCGGAGCTGCTGCCCCGCATCCGGGAGATTTTCGCGGTGGCCGGGGAGATACCCGGCGTGCGCGGCGCGGAGGTGTATCCCAACTGCGTGGCGCGGGAGAACCGGTACGACGTGATGATCGTGCTGGAGATGGACAGAGACGCGTTGCCGCTGTATGACGATTCGGAGATGCACCACAGGTGGAAGGACGAATTCGGCGGGCTGCTGGAAAAGAAGGCCATATTTGACTACGAGTGAGAAAACACATCCCTGCGGGGATGTGTTTGAGACTGTCGAAAAAGCCT
>DNFA01000015.1:173703-194637 GCA_003487665.1 Oscillibacter sp. | reverse complement strand
CTGTCATTGCGAGCCAGTGCGCGCCGCGAAGCAAGTGCCCTTGGGGTACACACTGGCGTGGCAATCCGTTTCTAAAACGCATAAATTCTGCGTTTTTCGCAGATTTCTGTCTAAAAAGATACGGATTCCCACGTCGCTTCGCTCCTCGGAATGACAGGGGTGAGGTTTATCGACACGCTGAAAACACATCCCTCCGGGGATGTGTTTCTTTTATAAAGACGGAGGCGCACCGGTTACGACGGGTTCTGACAGGGGAGGGGCGTATAATAGGACGTGCGGGGTGAGGCGGATGACAGTGGTGTATTGGGACAGAGTGGTGGTGCTGAACGGCATTGTGGACTACCTGCTTCTGCTGAGCGCCGCGTGGCTCAGCGGCCTGCCGCTGCGGCGGGGGCGACTGGTACTGTGGGCGGCGCTGGGCGGACTGTACGCCGGGGCGGTGTTTCTGCCGGGGCTGGAGGTGCTGGGAGTGCCGGTCATCCGGGCGGCTGCGGGCATCGTCATGGCGCTGGGTGCCATGAAATGGCGGTGGAGGCCGGCGGGGGTGTTCCTGCTGCTGGCAGCGGGGCTGGCCGGGGTCATTCTGGCGCTGGGACTGGCGGCGGGGTCGCCGTCGGGCTTGGTGCAGCGGCTGTATCTGGCGGATATAAGCTGGCAAGGCATTCTGCTTGTCAGTGCTGGATTTTACTTGGTGCTGCGGTTCTTTATGGGACAGGCGGCACGACATGGAGGGGGCGAGCTGTTGCAGGTGACGATATCGGTGGGCGGACGGACACAGACGGTGACGGCGCTGCACGACACGGGGAATACGCTGCGGGATCCGGTCAGCGGGTGCCCGGCGCTGGTGCTGGAACGGCAGGCGGCGGACGGCCTGTGGTCGCCGAAGGTGGCGCAGGTGTTGGCGGAAAGTGCCGCGCCAGAGGAGAAAATGGCGCGGCTGCACCGGATCGGGTGTCCGGTGCGGTTCACACTGCTGCCTTTCCGGGCGGTGGGGACGGCGGCGGGGCTGCTGCTGGCGGCGCGCAGCGACTACATAGAGGTGAACGGCAGGCGGTACCCGCGGACACCGGTGGCACTGTCGGAGCAGCCGGTCAGCGATGGCGGCGGATACCACGCCCTGTGGGGCGCGGCAGAGGAAAGGGGGAGAGGGCATGAAGCTGTGGACGTGGCTGAAGCAGCTGTGGCGCAGTCTGCAAAGGCGGGATAAGGTCATGTACATCGGCGGCAGCGACACGCTGCCGCCACCGCTGCCGCGGGAGCAGGAGGCCGTGCTGCTGGAAAGGCTCAACGACGGAGACTTTCAGGTGCGGCAGACGCTGATCGAGCGGAATCTGCGGCTGGTGGTGTATATCGCGCGGCGGTTCGAGAACACGGGGATACATATTGAGGATCTGATCTCCATCGGAACCATCGGGCTGATCAAGGCCATCAATACGTTCCGGACGGACAAGAACATCAAGCTGGCTACATACGCATCACGGTGCATCGAGAACGAGATACTGATGTATCTGCGGAAGAACAGCTCCCAGCGGACAGAGGTGAGCTTCGATGAGCCGCTGAACACCGACTGGGACGGGAAGGAGCTGCTTCTCAGCGATGTGCTGGGCACGGAGGGGGACGTGGTCATGCGCCCCATCGAGGAGGACGTGGATCGGCAGCTTTTGCAGACGGCGGTGTCGCACCTCAGTCCCCGGGAGCGGGACATCATCACCATGCGGTTCGGGCTGGGCGGTGCGAAGGAGCTGACGCAGAAGGAGGTGGCCGACCGGCTGGGCATCTCCCAGAGCTATATCTCCCGGCTGGAAAAGCGGATCATCCTGCGGCTGCGGCGCGACTTGCAGAAAATGAGCTGAAAAGGCTGTGAAGGATAATTCCTTCACAGCCTTTGTGGTATCACACATTATTGCAGGGAGACAGGTGCGGGGCGGTTGACCACCATCATGTTGTAGTAGCGCAGCAGGTGATAGTCGTCCTTGTCCAGCTTGACGGTGTTCAGCAGGCGGTCGCCCTCCTCCAGGGGTTCCTTGGAGATCAGCGCCTTCAGCGCGATGGGGGCGAAGAAGGGGGAGGAGCCGATGCCGGACACCAGACCCACGGCGGGCATACGGTTCTGCATGGGGTTGAGCATGCAGATGTACATTTTCTCCGCCTCGTTGATCTGATTGGTGAGCACCATGTGGGTGATGGTGTCGTAGGCCTTCATTTCGCCGGTAAACAGGTGCTGGCAGTCGGAGAAGGAAGCAACACCCATGTACAGCGTGACGTCGATGCCGTCATGCTCCGAGGAGTGGGAGAAGCGCAGAAGGGAGCGAACCATCTGGCGGATGCGGCCATCGTAGTAGTACATGTAGGCCGGGGACTGGTTGAAGTAGTTGTTCTTGGGCAGGGCGGGCTCCGTGCGGAAGATGGGCGGCTGGTAGTCGATGAAGCACTTCATGTCGATGTCCAGCGCCTGCGCGATCTCGTAGAGCGTTTCGATGTCGATGGTGATGGCGCCGTTTTCGTACTTGGAAAGCGTCGCCTTGCTTTTGTTGATCATGGCGGAGAACTGCTCAATGGTATAGCCGCGGCTTTTCCGATATTTTTTGATACGTTGGCCAACAAAATAAGAAAAAGAGCTCAAAAGCGACACCTCCTTGCATGATGGAGTAATGATACCAAACGTTTGGTAGTATGTCAATGATTTTTTTCTGTCTGAGAAACGTTTTTTCTTATGTTTTCCTTCAAGTAAACCATTCGGTGAAAAAGCGCCGCTTGTGAAAAATAAAACCCCCGGTATCCGAGGATACCGGGGGTTTGTGTGATATGAGGGAGAATGCTTACTTGGCGGCTTCCATACCGGCCAGCAGAGCCTTCTTGTTGCCCTCCAGGAAGCGGGCTTTCTTCTCGCCCAGCTCGATGCGGATGGCTTCCATCATGCTATCCACGGAGGTGACGGGAGCCTTGGCCAGGGTAGCACCCAGAATGGCCACGTTAGCGCCCTTGGGGTTGCCGATGGACTCGGCAATGCCGTTGGCGTCGCAGTAGACGACGGTGATGTCGTCGCGGACGGCCTTACGGTCGATGATGGAGCTGTTGATGACCAGGACACCGCCCGGCTTCACGTGCTCCTCGAACTTGTCCAGAGAGGGACGGTTCATGGCCACGATCACGTCGGCCTTGTCCACCAGAGGGGAGGCAACGGGGTCATCGGAGACGATGACGGAGCAGTTGGCGGTACCGCCGCGCATCTCGGGGCCGTAAGAGGGAAGCCAGGAGACGTGCTTGCCGTCCAGCATGCAGGCCATGGCCACGAACTTACCGATCAGCAGCATACCCTGACCGCCGAAACCGGCGAAAATAAAGGTTTTTTCCATGTTACTCCGCCTCCTTGTCTTTGTATACGCCCAGAGGATAGTAGGGGATCATGTTCTTCTCCAGCCAGTCCAGCGCCTCCACGGGGGACAGACCCCAGTTGGTGGGGCAGGTGGACAGGACTTCGATCATGGTGAAGCCCTTGCCCTCCATCTGCAGACGGAAGGCCTTGGCAATGGCCTTCTTCGCCTTGGCGATGTTGGCGGTGTTGTTCACGGCCACACGCTCGATGTAGTAGGAGCTGGGGACAGCGGCCAGCATCTCGCACATCTTGATGGGCAGACCGCTCCACTCCTCGCTGCGGCCGGCGGGACAAGTGGTCGCCTTCTGGCCGATCAGGGTGGTGGGAGCCATCTGGCCGCCGGTCATGCCGTAGATGGCATTGTTGACGAAGATGGTGGTGATCTTCTCACCGCGGTGAGCGGCGTGAACGATCTCAGCGGTACCGATGGAGGCCAGATCGCCGTCGCCCTGATAGGTGAACACCAGCGTGTCCTTGCCGACGGAGCGCTTGATACCGGTGGCCACAGCGGGAGCGCGGCCGTGGGCGGCCTCGTACATATCGCAGTTGAAGTAGTCATAGGCAAACACGGAGCAGCCCACGGGGGCGACGCCGATCACCTTGCCGTTCAGGTTCATCTCGTCGATGACCTCGGCCACCAGACGGTGGATGATACCGTGGTTGCAGCCGGGGCAATAATGGAACTGCTTGTCAGTGAGCAGCTTGGTCTTTTCGAACAGTACAGCCATCTTATTTACCCTCCTTCATGCTCAGGATCTTGGCAACGATCTCGTCGGTAGAGGGCATCTGGCTGCCGCAATGACCGAAGAAGTCCACCGGCTTGGCGCCGTTGATCGCCAGCTTCACGTCCTCCAGCATCTGGCCTTCGTTCAGCTCCACGTCCAGAACAGCCTTGACGCTGGGCTGGGTGCAGGCCTCGTGCACGGCATCGTAGGGGAACGGCCACACGGTGATGGGACGAACCAGACCCACGTTGATGCCCTGCTCCTTCAGCTGAGCGATGGCGCTCTTGGCCACGCGAGCCACGGTGCCGAAGGCGGTGATGATATAGTCGGCATTCTCGCAGTTGTAGCTCTCCCACATCTGCTCGTTGGCAACGACTTCCTTGTACATGGCCTGCAGCTCATCGTTGTGGATGGCCAGGCTCTCGGTGTCGATGTAGATGGAGTTGATGACGCCGCGCTTGGCGGGATCGTCACCGGGCTTCCAGCCGGTGCAGGCCCAGGGCTTCTTCTCCGGGTCTACCTTGTAGTCCACCATCTCGGGCAGCTCCACGGGCTCCATCATCTGGGCGATGATGCCGTCCGCCAGGAACAGCACGGGGATGCGGTACTTCTCGGCCTTATCGTAGGCGATCATCATCAGGTCGATGGCCTCCTGCACGGAAGCGGGAGCGAAGGTCAGCAGGTGATAGTCACCGTTGCCGCCGCCCTTGACGCCCTGGAAATAGTCGCCCTGGGAAGCCTGGATGTTGCCCAGGCCGGGGCCGCCGCGCATCACGTTGATGATGACAGCGGGAACCATGGCGCCGGCGCAGTAGGAGATACCCTCCTGCTTCAGGGACACGCCGGGGCTGGAGGAGGAGGTGATGACACGGGCGCCGGTACCGGCAGCGCCATACACCATGTTGATAGCCGCCACTTCGCTCTCGGCCTGCAGGAAGCAGCCGCCGATCTCGGGCATACGAGCGGACATGTATTCGGGGATCTCCGTCTGCGGAGTGATGGGGTAACCGAAGAAAAAGCGTGCGCCGGCACGAATAGCGGCTTCCGCAATTGCTTCGCTGCCCTTCATAAGAGTCAAAGCCATATTCTTTCTGCCTCCTTAGTCTTTTTCGATTCGGATCACCACATCAGGACAGGTGCGGGCACAGGACGTGCAGCCGATGCACGCTTCCATGTTCGTAACCACTGCCGGATGGTAGCCCTTTGCGTTGATGTGCGTCTTGGACAGCTCGATGATGTGCTTGGGGCACGCTCTCGCACACAGGCCGCAGCCCTTGCAAAGATTTTCGTCGATGGTAACTCTTACCACTCTCTTTACACCTCTTTTCTTATTTCCTTTTCCGATGCTGTGTTTTGCTGCTATTACGATCCCTCGAAAGGGAAGTAACCGGGGTCAATACATATCCTTGTGGGGATTCTTGGTGTTCAGGCCATGGGCAATGTAGGAATCCCAGTCGCGGTGCATGTACACGTCGATGGGGATGGGAGTGCCCACGTACTTCGGGTCGGGATCACGGGCGAGGAAGGCGTCGAGAAACTCCTTCTTACCGGTGGTATACGTCACCGGAATGCCCGTCAGGTCAGCGACCTGACGGAGCATCTCGTAGCCATCCCACAGATCCTGCTCGGTAGTGGCGGTGGCCAGATTCGTATTGTTGATCATGCCGGTGATGGGCAGGCGGGCGTGGGTCTGCATGCCCTCCTGCAGACGGAGGATCTTCTCCACCGAGCCGGCCAGCGGCCGGCGGATGTTCACTACGTTCAGAACCTCCAGCGCGCCGGGCTCCAGCTCCACAAAGTCCTGGTGATAGCGACCCAGCGCCGTGGCGCCCACATCGTCGCCGCCTACGTCGAAAATGACGGTGTCCCAATCCAGAACAAAAGCGGATGACACCTCGGCAGGGAGGGAGAGCGTTTCGATACCGGAGCAGGCGAAGTTGGGGGACACGAGACGTATCTCCTTCTGCTCCACCAGCTTGCCGCGCTCGGTGAGGCGGAAGTAGGTGTTGACCATATCCAGATCCAGCAGCTCCGTTCTGTCGCCGCGGGCGGCCGCCTGCATCGCAAAGTTCAGAGCCAGCTCACTTTTGCCGCTGCCATAGTTGCCGATAAGGACTTTTACATGCTTCATGGGTTGGGTCGTCTCCTTAATCTGTCAGTTAGCGAAGATTCTCGCGGATGGTCTGGCACAGCGCGGTGATGCCCTGAACGATCTTCTCCTCGGGCATGCAGCTGTAATTCAGACGCAGGGTGTTGTCGTGGCCGCCGTTGGGGAAGAAGGAGCCGCCGGGAACGAAGGCCACCTTCTTGGCAAGGCACTTCATCTGCAGATCCTTGGCGTCCATGTACTCGGGCAGAACGACCCATGCGAACAGACCGCCGTCGGGACGGGTGAAGGTGCAGGGCTCGGGCAGCTCCTTGGCCAGCGTCTCCAGCATCACGGCGCGGCGCTTGCGATAGCACTCGCGGATGGTGTTGACGTGGGCGTCCAGATCGAACATGTCGATCCACTTGGACGTCTCCATCTGGCCAATGGTGGAAGCCTGCAGAGAGGCGGCCTGCTCCATGAAGTTGTACTTGGCCAGGATCTCATCCTCGGCGCAGACCCAGCCCAGACGGTAGCCGGGAGCCAGGATCTTGGAGAAGGTGCCCAGATAGATCACCAGACCCTTGGTGTCCAGGCTCTTCAGAGCGGGCATGTACTCGCCCTCGAAGCGCAGCTCGCCGTAGGGGTTGTCCTCGATGACGGGGATCTCGTACCGGTTGACGATCTCCATGAACTTATGACGGCGATCCAGATCCCAAGTGCGGCCGGTGGGGTTCTGGAAATCGGGGATGACGTAGATCATCTTCACGCGCTCGGTGGTGGCCAGGATCTTTTCCAGCTCTTCCATGATCATGCCGCCATCGTCGGTGGGAACTTCGATAAAGGTGGGCTCGCAGGCCTTGAACGCGTTGACAGCGCCCAGATAGGAGGGGCTTTCCAGCAGAACCACGTCGCCGGGGTTCAGGAACACGCGGGCAGAGAAGTCCAGACCCTGCTGAGAACCGGAGGTGACGAGGATGTGATCCTTGTCGGTGTGGATATTGTTCTTGGCCAGCATACGCTCGGCGATCTGCTCGCGCAGGCGGGGGAAGCCCTCGGTGGTGGAATACTGCAGAGCCTCGCGGCCATGCTCCTTCAGAACGGCGATAGAGGCCTCCATCATCTGCTCAACGGGGAACAGCTCGGGCGCGGGCATACCGCCGGCAAAGGAGAGTATGTCGGGCTGCGCCGTCAGCTTCAGCAGCTCGCGGATCTCGGAGCCCTTCAGCAGGTCCATTCTACTTGCAAACTGTACCATGTACTTTTCCTCCTCAAATTTTGTTGAGGCGCAAATGCGCCTGAACGTACAGCCTTATTAAAGCACATTTCCCCGGTAAAGTAAATAAAGAGGAAGGGCAGAAACCGTCAGCGCGTTGATTTTTGGTGAACCCGCCAAAAATTCAGGGCTTTGCTCCGTCAAATCCACAAGGAATCTTCCGTAATAAACAGGGGAAAATGTGAATGATTTGACGAATTCGGGCGAATAACCGAACGGTTCGGTGATGTGGCGGCGACAAACGCTTTACAACAGCGCCTCCGGTGTGATAAAATGACAATAAATGTAAATCAAGGACAGATGTGCAAAAGGAGGATACCGTTATGAAGAAGAAGGAATTTCTGGCCGGTGCAGCGCTGCTGGCTGCCAGTTCCGCGCTGTGCATGAAGATCATGAAAAAAGTGGGCGAGAAGCTGAAAAAGCAGCAGGAGAAGGGGCAGAATACAGGCCGCAGATAATAGGGGCTGCGGGTTGACAAGCTCCGGCAATACTATTATAATATAAGCTCGGTTCTGTGTGGCTGCAAGGACAGGCACACAGAGGACAATCAAGGATCTGTTTATCCAGTGTAGCCGCTGTCTGCAACGCTCCGAGGGAGCAGGAAGCGGTGAAAAAGGAACGGGGTACCCAAACCCCACGCGACCGGCACTGTGAACGCAAGGATGCACCGAAGCGGTGAAGACCGCCGGGACGAAAGTCCGCCATTGTGGGCGCGACCCACGAGAAGGTAGGCTGCAAACGGGGAGAGCGATCTCCGCGGCGTGAGTCAGGAGAATTACACTGTCAGGATCTGGTGGGCGGGCGCTCTCTCCGCTGAAATGATCCCTTACTGTGGACAGGTGCGCCGTTTTCCCGTCGGAAAGCGGCGCTTTTTCTGTAGAAAGGACATACATGCGCCCGCCGGTAACAGGCGGGCTTTTATTTTGTGAACGGAGCAAATCGGGATCGATATGGGAAATTTCTGGAAACGCCATAAACTGCATATTCTGTGGGGCGCCGGGGCGATCGCGCTGGCGCTTCTGGCGGCGGTGCTCGGCTCCATGCTGCTGCGGGCCGACCGCATGCCGGCGGACGTCGCCGTGGCGGATCGGCCGTTTCAGGGGGTAAATCTGACGCCGGTGCCGCTGAAGCCCAGCGACAGCGCGGCGGAGGGAGCATCCACCGGCGGCACCGGTGAGGGCGAGGGAAGCGGACAGGAGCCGCAGGAGCAGCCTGAGCAAAAGCCCCAGGAAACGCCGGAAACGCCGAAGAAGGAGGAATCCGACGGCGGTGACAAGGACAAGGAAAAGGACGATGCGCCCGCAGACGAGGATAAGAAGGACGATGAAAAGCCCCGGATGCAGGTGGTGACGGATCTTACCAACAAGACCATCGCCTTCGAGGAGCTGGAAAACGGGAAATTCTCCTTCTACGCTTATCTGGAAAACCCGGAGGAGGGCGCGTACTTGCAGGTGCGGCTGGGGAATACCCGGTGCAGCGGCAGCAACGGACGGTTCACGGTGACGCTGGCGCAGGGAGAGAATATCTTTACGCTGCTGGTGTATCAGAACGGTACAGTGGTGCGCTCCTACACAAAGACCATTGTCTATCGGGCGGCTATGGCCGACGAGGACAACAAGACCGTGGGCGATGATCCTCCCGTCATCGAAACCAATCTGCCGGATGATGCGGACTATGATACGTCCAATGCCAACTTCGTGCTGACGGTACACGCCTATAACTCGCAGGGGACGATCTATCACAACCATATCAGGGTGCTGCTGGACGGGAAGGAGATCACCCAGTATACCGGCAGCGAGACGCTGGAGTACCGGCTGTATCTGACGGCGGGCGCCGTGGGTGACGTGTCAAAGCACACGGTGGAGATATGGGCATGGGACGACCGGGGCAATTCCGCCTACAAAAAGCACGTCATCAACTACCACTTCAAGGAGGAGGGCGAGGTCATCGGCAGCGTGACGCTGCGGCTGGACGCCACCGTTCTGGGGTTGGGTATTCTGGCAGAGGACAGCGGCTATGAGGTGAAGCAGGGGCAGCCGGCCTCCTATGTGGTGAAGGAGTTTCTGGAGGACAACGGCTTCCCCGCATCGTACAGCGGGTCGCTGGACGTGGGCTTCTACCTGCAGCGCATCCGATGCAGCGACGCCTTCTCCGGCGCGGCTATCCCGGAGGAGCTTCAGACGCTGCTGACGCTGGACGGACTGACCGTCAGGCAGCCGGAGGGCTACAAGGACAGTCTGGGCGAGTTTGATTACACACAGGGCTCCGGCTGGATGTGCGCGGTGAACGGGTACTATCCGGGACGGGGACTGAGCAATGTGTTTTTAGGGGACGGCGACGTGGTGACCATCGCGTTTACGCTGGCTTACGGCAAAGACATCGGCGGCGCGGACGCGGCCAACGTCCGGGGCAACCTGCGGACGTACTGCGGTACGTGGCTGGGGGATCGGTATATCCCGCACCACGACTTTGTGGAGGGGAAGTGCTCCATCTGCGGCAAGGCGGAGGAGGCTCACGAGCACCAGTGGTCGGAGGAGGTCAACCGGGAGGCCACCTGCACCGACAGCGGCGAAAAGACGCTGACCTGCGGTGAATGCGGCGAAACAAAGACCGAGAGCATACCGGCGCTGGGGCATGATTACCGCAGCGGCGGCGTTGTGTGGGAGCAGGAGGGTGAGAGCTGCACGGCGGAGTTCACCTGTACCCGCTGCGGCAGCAGCGGCACCATACACGCGTCCCGCGCGGACGGTACGCTGATGGAGAACGGCCGTGTGGAGGCCACCTGCGGACAGGACGGGTATGTGTCCTATCTCGCTGTCGGCAGCATCGGGGGAACGCAGGTGCGGTGCGAGGGCACGGTGACGCTGCCCGCCACAGGCGAGCACACATACAACGAGGACGGAGTATGCTCCGTGTGCGGCAGGAAAAAGGACGAGGAGACGACGGAATGAGGAAAACGATCAGACGGCTGGCGGCGTGGGTATGCTGCCTTTGTATGGCGGCGGGCGCGGTGACGGCGGCGTGGGCGCAGGAGACGGACTACGCGCAGATGGAGCGGGAGCTTGTGGAAGCCCAGCGGCAGCAATTGACCGATGGCGAGCCGCTGCTGACACGGCAGGACGTGCTGCCGGCGGGTCAGTCCGCCGTGGCGGACTGGTACGCCATCGCCATGGCGCGCTGCGGCATCGGCGAGGACTATGAGACGTACCTGGCGGCGCTGAAGGCCTATGTAGAGAGTGCCTATGCGGAAAACAGCGGCCTGTCCGCCAACAAAGCCACGGAGTGGCACCGCGTGGCGCTGGCGGTGACGGCGCTGGGCGGCGATGCCGCGGCCTTCGGCACGAAGCCGGACGGCACAACCATCGACCTGATCGCGGACGGCTGCTATGACTGCGTGGTAGAGGGCGGCCCCGGCGCACAGGGGCTGAACGGATGGATCTTCGCGCTGCTGGCGCTGGACGCCGGAGGGTATCAGGCGCCGGAGGGCGCGCGGTATACCAGAGAGACGATCATCGAGGCCATCGTATCGGCGCAGGGCGAGGACGGCGGGTTTTCGCTGACCGGCGATGCGCTGGACGCGGATATTACGGCCATGGCTTTGCAGGCGCTGGCTCCCTATGCGGACGGGCAGGCAGAGGTCATCGACCGGGCGCTGGCGGCGCTGAGCGCGGCGCAGTGCGCCGACGGCGGCTTTGCCTCCTGGGGCGCGGAGAACGCCGAGAGCACCGCGCAGGTGGTCATGGCGCTGTGCGCGCTGGGCATCGATCCGGCGGCGGACGAGCGGTTCTGCAAGGAGGGCGGCAGCGCGGTGACGGCGCTGCTGGGCTTCCGGGTGGAGGACGGCAGCTTTGCCCATGTGGGCGGCACCTCCGACGCCATGGCGTCGGAGCAGGGCTTGCAGGCGCTGGAAGCGCTGCGGCGGTTTTACGCCGGAGAGAAGCGTTTTTTTGATATGACGGACGCGGGCGCGCCGGTACAGTGGACGGCGGACAGCGCGGCGGCGGAGGAGACGGCGGGAGTGCCGGCGGCGGTGTATATGGCGGCGGGCGCGGCGGTCGTTGTCGCCGCAGGTATTGTGATCGTAAGAAAGGGGCGCGGGAGCCATGAATGAGGTCAGCAGAAAGATCCTGGAGCAGGTCAATTCGGTCATTATCGGCAAGGAGGCCGTGACGGAAAAGGTACTGATGGCGGTGCTGGCACAGGGACATGTGCTGCTGGAGGACGTGCCCGGCGTGGGCAAGACCACCATGGCGCTGGCCTTTGCCCGGACGCTGGGGCTGGACAGCCGCCGCGTGCAGTTCACATCGGACACCATGCCGTCGGATATTATCGGCTTCTCCCTGTACAACAAGGAGACGGGGTGCTTCGATTACAAGAGCGGCGCGGTGATGACCAACCTGCTGCTGGCGGACGAGATCAACCGCACGTCCAGCAAGACGCAGTCGGCGCTGCTGGAGGCTATGGAGGAGTATCAGGTGACGGTGGACGGGCATACCTATCCGCTGCCCAAGCCGTTTGTGGTGCTGGCCACCCAGAATCCGGTGGGCTCGGCGGGCACGCAGCTGCTGCCGTCGTCCCAGCTGGATCGCTTCATGATCCGCACCACCATGGGGTATCCCGACCGGCAGAGCCAGGTGGATATCCTGCGGGAGCGGCACCACGAGAATCCGCTGGACAGATTGCAGGGCGTTGTGACCTGCGAGGAGCTGCTGGAGCTGATCGAGAGCGCCAAGCAGGTGCATATCGCCGACGCGGTGTATGACTACATCGTGGATCTGGTGGACGCCACCCGCAGCAGCGAGCTGGTGGAGCTGGGCGTCAGTCCCCGAGGGGCGCTGGCGCTGTGCCGCATGGCAAAGGCGCACGCCTTCGTGCGGGGCGGCGATTTCGTCACGCCGGAGGACGTGTACCAGGTATTTGACGACGTGTGCGCCCACCGGCTGGTGCTCAGCGCCAAGGCGCGGCTGGGGAAGATCACCGCGCGGGAAATTACGGAGCAGCTGCGGCAGCAGGTGACGGTACCGCAGGTGGCGCAGCTGTGAATATCGGAGCTTTGATCGTGTGGCTGCTGGCGGTGGCCTCCGGCGCGGCGGTGTTTATCCTGACGCCGGACGTGTGGACGCTGGCACTGGCGGCGGGGATCGTGCTGGTGCCGCTGGCGGGCATGGCGGGCGCTTTTGCGGCGCGAAAGGCCGTGGCGGTGGAGGTGATACTGCCTCGCGGCGCGGAAAAAGGCCGTGACGCGGTGATCGCGTTCCGGGGAACCAACGGCGCGTGGCTGCCGCTGCCTCGGGTGGAGTTCCGCTTTGTGATGACCAACGGCCTGACAGGGGAGACGCGGCGGGAGACGGTGCGGCTGTCCCTGCCGGGACGCGGCACGGGCGAGACTGCGCTCACGCTGCACAGCGGACAGTGCGGCCTGTTCCGGATACAGGCGGAGTGCGTGCGGGTGTGCGACCCGCTGGGAATATGCCGCTTTACGGCGGCGGACGACAGGCACTGGGAGCTGATGGTGCAGCCGGGGCTGTTTGCCATGGAGCTGCTGCTGCCCATGCGGGGCAGCGTCAGCGAGGACAGCGACCGCTACGCCCAGGATCGGGCGGGGTATGATCTGGCGGAGACGTTTCAGGTGCGGGAATACGCGCCCGGCGACAGCCCCCGGCAGATTCACTGGAAGCTTTCCTCCAAGCTGGACAGGATGATCGTCCGGGATCCCGGACTGCCGCTGGAGCGGTCGGTGCTGCTGCTGTGGGAGCGCCGGGGCACGCCCGCGGCGCAGGAGAGCGACGCCATGGCCGAGGTAATGGCTGTGGTCTGTCAGGAGCTGCTGCGGCAGGGTGTGGGCTGCCGCGCCGCGTGGAACGGCGGCGGAGAGCTGACCGTGCAGGAGGTGCGGGAGCCGGAGGGCTTTTATGAGCTGCTGCCGCGGCTTTTGAGCGCAGCGCCCGCCGGGGACGGCGAGACGGTGGTGGAGCTGTACCGGCGGCTGTACGGCGCGGAGCAGGGCGCGAAGGTGATCTATGTGGGGACGGAGGACGATCCGGCTTTGGCGGATTTCTGCCCGCCGGAGCATCTGGTGAGTCTGCTGTGCAGACCGGACGCACAGGGACAGGGACGAGTGTATACCTTTGGCAGCGGGGACTATGCATCCCGGCTGGCGGAGTTGGAATTGTACTGAGAGGATAACGTATGACAGCAAAGGCGGCTGCGGGCTTTACGCTGCGCACCCACAAGGGAATAGAGCGCGGCGGAGGGCTGCTTCCGGCGCTGGGCGCGGCGCTGCTGCTGGCGGGCATAGCCGGGCAGGTGTGCAGCGCCATGGGGATGCCGGTGAGCGGGCTGCTCCTGCTGACGGGTATGGCGGCGGCGGTATGCGCCGCCGTGCTGACCGGGCGGCGGGACAGACTGGCGCTGCTTCCGCTGGGCGTGCTGCTGGCGGCGGCGGCGGTGTTCTGCGCCGTTGTTCACACGGCGGTGGGCGACAGTCTGCTGGGTCTGGTGAACCGGTATCTGGCGCAGCGGCAGAGCCGCGAGGCCGTGGTGTATGTGCCTTACGCCTGCAATGAGGTGTCCGCTATGTGGGCGGGCATCCCCATCAGCGTGGCTGTGGGCTCGGCGCTGGGCATGCTGGCGGCGCGGGCGCCCCGGTGGGGACTGGGCGTGTACGGCGTGCTGCTGTGCCTGACGCTGTGGAGCGGCGTCGGCGGTGAATGGCTGCTGCCGGCGCTGTGCGGCAGCGCTGTGCTGCTGCCGGCGGGAGAGGGCGATAAGCGCGCCCTCCGCGCCCGGTGGGGCGGCGCGGCACAGGTGCTGATCGCGGCTGTGATCGTAACGGCAGCGGTGGCGCTGCTGTTTTCTGAGAGCGTGCCCCGCACGGAGGACGCTGCCAATGCGCTGCGCCGGGGCGTACACCGGCTGCGCTATGAGAGCGCGGAGCAGGTGCTGCCGGAGGGCGACCTGCGGGCACTGGGCGCGCGGAGCGATTCTGACGCGGACATGCTCCGCGTGACCATGTCGGAGCCGATGTCCGCGTACCTGCGGGGCTATGTGGGGCAGCGATACACCTCCGACGGCTGGGAGGCAGCCGACGCAGTCGACATGACGGCGAACAGCGAGGTGCTGTATCAGCTGCACCGGGACGGGTACGACAGCTTTTCGCAGCTGTCCACGCTGGCGGAACTGCTGGGGCAGGAAGCGGCAGATGTCCGGATGGATATCCGGGTGCTGGGCGCTTGCCGCAGCACAAGGCTGACGCCCTATGGTTTAGACAGCGGCGAAGCGGTCATTTCGCCGGAGCAGCTGCGGGACACAGTGCCAAATGCTGACGGCACAACGGGTGAGAAGGAATACTCCTTTACAGCAAAAAGCGGCCTTGCCGCGCAGGCGTATGTGCTGCTGGGGCAGCTGAACGACAGGTGGCAGGAGGAGGCGCTGGCGGATTACCTGACCTTCGAGGGATATTACCGCGATTTCGTCTACGAGAACTATCTGACCATCCCGGAGGAGACGCAGAAGGCGCTGACGGCCTATCTGGGCGACGCACCGGAGGTCATCACCTCCTACGAGGCCAAGAGACGGATAGTGAACTGCCTGGACGATACGCTGACGTACAGCGAGACGCCGGAGAGTGTGGACAGCGAAAAGGATTTTGTCAGCGCCCTGCTGGCGGATGACCCCGGCGGGTACGATGTACACTACGCCACGGCTGCGGCGGTGATGCTGCGGTACTACGGCATCCCCGCCCGGTATGTGGAGGGGTATCTGATCACGCCGCAGGCCGTGGAGGGCAGAACGGGCGAGACGACACTGACGCTGACCGGGCGGGACGCCCACGCGTGGGTGGAGTATTACGAGGACGGCGTGGGCTGGATACCCTTTGAGCCGACGCCCGGCTACCGGGACGTGATGGAGGAGCCGCAGTGGCTGTGGTTCGAGGAGGACGAGAACGCCCAGCTGGACGGCTCCGCCGCGGAGAACGGCGGCGATAACCTGTCCCAGACCACCCGCCGCAGCGATGTGGAGGAGACAGAGCCGGAGGAGGACCGAGACGGGCTGCAGACCATTGCGGACGCTGTTTACAACTACTTCAGCCGGCTGCATCTGGGGCCGGTATGGTGGGCGTATGTGGCCGCGTGGCTGCTGGCCGCGGCGCTGGCGGTGCTTTTGGTGCGCCGCGCCGTCGTGTGCCGCAGGCGGGAAAGGCTGTTTGCCCGGGAGGACGACCGGGCGGCTGCGGCCGCCATGTGCGCCTATGCGCTGGAGCTGGCGTGGTGCAGCGGGGCTGTGCGGCGCAATGTGCCGCTGGCGCAGCAGCGCGATGAGCTGCAAAGCTGGGCGGGAGACGTGCTGGACGCCGGCGAGCTGCTGGACATCAACGACCGTGCCCTGTACGGCGGCAGTAGCGTGACGGCGGAGCAGCGGGAGACGGCGGAGGAGGACATGACCGCCGCGCTGGAGCTGTTCCGGAGGAAATGCGGCTTTTGGAAACGACTGTATCAGCGGTGGATCCGCTGCTTGTATTGAGATAGGAGGGATGACGGTGAAAAAAAGGATAGTGTCATTCCTGCTGGCGCTGGTGATGGCGGCATCCTGTGTGCCCACCGCGCTGGCGGCAGGAGAAGGGCGCATGGCCGTGGCGGTGAGCACCGCCGGCGGTGTGGTCATCGCGCCGCAGTATGTGGACTGCGCCCAGGGGGAAACGGTGTGGCAGGTGCTCTCACGGATGGAGGGGCACACGTTCACGCAGGGCGCGGACGGGTTCGTCACGTCCATTGACGGCGTGGTGGCAAATTACAGCCGGTTCGACAGCTCCGGCGACTATGAGCTGGAAAGCCCCGCAGCAGAGGCGGGCGCGTTCGTGTTCACGGACACGGAGATAAAGGACATGGCGGGCTACTGCAATATGGTGTGCGCCATGGCGGACTATAACGGGGCGGACGCACCGGTGCGGCGGTACGCGGAGGCGGAATACGCCGCGGCGGAGAGCGGGCTTTCCTCCGGTACGGCGGACTACGCTGCGCTGGCACGGACGCTGCGGGAGAAGATGGCCGCCTATGAAAAGGAGGTCATCGGCGCGGACAAGGTGACGGCGGCGCTGGCGGTGACCGACCTGGACGGCGGCGCGCTGACGGGGTATACCGTCACGGTTGAAAACGCCTACGGCACGGAGAGCGTCTTTCAGGCCGGGGAGCCGGTGCAGTTGGCGGCGGGCGAGTATACGTTCCGGGTGGAAGCCGGGCACAGCGGCGCGCGGGGCACCATGACGCTGGAGACAGACGGAACGGTGCGCATTGACGGCAAGGCCGTCACCGCGCTGGCTGTCCCCGCCGGGAAGGAGTGGCTGAAGGCGCCCATCCTGCACCGGACGACCGGCAAGCTGGAGGGCGATGCCTACACCTCCGAGGGAGGTGGCGGTCACGCCGCCGTATACTATGTGCCGGACGCGGTCAGCGGCAGCTATCTCTACTGTGTGCCGGGCAGCGATCTGACGGAGAGCGGTACATACAGCACCGCCGCCGTGCGGCCGGTGGGGTATTACACCGACATCCACGGCGCGGAGCGGGTCAAGACCGGTATGCCGTGGCAGAGCATGGCTGCATCGCTGGCAGAGCTTCTGACGGCCTCCGACGCGGGAAATACCGTGCGGGTGGAGGCGCAGTACACCGGGGGCGGCTACACCGCCTACCAGTGGTTCGATATGACCGTGGTGCGGACGCCTACGCTGGCGGCGCTGGAGGTGACGGTGCAGGGCGTGGCGCAGAGCATCGGCTTTGCGCCGGAGAGGGAGACGTATGAGCTGTCCGTTACGGCGGATGAGCTGGTCATAACGCCCACGGCCTTTGCATCGGGTTATACGGTCACGGTCAACGGACAGGCAGCGGAGTCCGGCACTGCTGTGACGCTGCCTGTGAACGCGGAGGGCGCGGAGATCGTTGTAACGGTCAGCGGCGGCGGACGGAGCCGGACGTATACGCTGACGGTACAGCGGGTGGCGTCTGTGGACGTGACGGTGCGGCATGACAGCGACGTGACGGTGCATGTGTTCAACAGCGCCCGTGCGGAGATCGGCGCAGCGGAGCAGGGAAGCGGCTTCGACCGGTTCGCGCTGGTGCCGGGTGAGGCCTATACCTATGTGACGGACAAGCAGACGTGGTATCACGCTGCAGGAGGCTTTACCGCGGCGGAGGGACTGACTGTGGACGCGCAGACGCCGGACACGATTGACGCGCTGGACAGTCTGTATCTGGCCACCAAGGGCACGAAAATACAGAGCAACGACCAGGTGTGTCTCGCCGTCCCGGCGGATGCGAAGCATGCATACGCTTTTTCTTTGGCAGATTACAGCAGCAGCCTGTACTGCTGGGCGAAGGCGGAGGGCTATACATTCACCGCCGTGGAGACGGGGTATGCCATCAGACCCAAGGAGGCAACGGCTACGGGGCAGCATCTGACCAACTTCCTGAAAACCGGGGACGCTACGCAGACGCTGACCATCCGGGCTTCCCGCGATGGAGAGGGCGTGACCTTCTATCAGGACTACGTCATCACCATATATAGGACGCCCACGCTGACCGATAAAACGGGGCTTTCCCTGGCGGCAGAGGGTGCAGATGTGCCCATCGCCTATAAGACAGCAAGCGGAGAGGCGACGGGCTTTGACCGAAGTGTAACGGAGTACAGCGCCACCATTCCCCGCAGCGCGGAGAGCGTCACCGTGACGCTGAAGCCCCAAAGCAAAAGCTATGAGCTGTATGTGAACGGCAAGCGGTACGCGCTGAGCGTGGACAGCGAAACGGGCGTACAGGCGGACACGGTGTCGGTAGAGATTCCGCTGAACAGTCAAAAGGACAGCGAGAGCGTCTCGATCACACCGGTCAGCCAGCAGATGCCAGTTGCCGCCCAACGGCGCAACTATCAGCTGACGCTGAACAAGAAGGAAGCGGTGCCTACCGCGTTCCGCGTGACGGACGGCAGCGGAAATACTATCCGGGACGCGTTGGTATGCGTGTATGACGGCCGGACGCAGGCGCGTATCTGGCCGGGCGGCGACGGTGCGTTCGCACTGGTGGATACGCTGCCGTATACCTATGTGGTCACATGCAGGGGCTATGTAGGCGTGTCCGGCAGCTTCACCGCCGACGCGGAGAAGCGGGAGATAGCCGTCTCCATGAAAAAGGCGCCCGAAAGCAGCCACGGAGCGGGTATCACCTCTGACTGGAGCTCCTTCCGAGGCAGCGATACCTCCAACGGCGTTGTGGTGGACAAAACGCCCATTACGGCGGAGAAGGCGGTGCTCAGCTGGGCATCCAAGCTGGGCGACGGGTATAGCTCCGGCGCGGTGGGTTGCCCGATCACCATCACCGAGGGCGGGTATGATTATCTGATCGTCTACGCCGCCGACAAGCTCTATAAGGTGGACGCGCTGTCCGGCGTGACGGTGGCGGTGGGACAGATGGATCACAGCTCCAGCTTTGCCATCAACTCGCCTACCTACGCCGAGGGAATGATCTTCGTGGGACTGTCCAACGGCGCGGTGCAGGCCTTTGACGCCGCCACGCTGGAATCCCTGTGGATCTACCGGGACAGGTTGGGCGGACAGCCCAACTGCCCCATCACCTACCATGACGGGTACATCTACACCGGCTTCTGGAACAGCGAGGTGGCGCAGGCGAATCTGGTGTGTCTCAGCGTGACGGACGAGGATCCCGCGCAGCGCACGGAGGACAAGCTGGCTACGTGGACGTATGCCTCCGCCGGAGGCTTTTACTGGGCGGGCGCCTATGTGTGCAGCGATTATCTGCTCATCGGCACCGACGATGGCGACAGCAGCTGCATCAGCGAGACTTCGGCGCTGCTGTGCATCGATCCCGCTGACGGGCGGCTGATGGATTCCGTCACCGGGCTGCGGGGCGACATCCGCTGCAACATCGCCCGCGACGGGGAGCGGTTCTATTTCACGTCCAAGGGCGGGTATTTCTACTCGGTGGCCGCGCCGGAGAAAAGCGGCGGCGACTGGAAGCTGGATCACAGCAGCCTGCGGGCGGTGGCACTGGAGAACGGCGGCGACGCGGCACATCCGGCTATGAGCACCTGCACGCCGGTGGTGTACAACGGCCGCGCGTACATCGGCGTGTCCGGCACGGGGCAGTTCACGCCCTATTCCGGACACAATATCACGGTCATCGATCTGACCGGCTGGAAGATCGCCTATTCCGTGCCCACGCAGGGCTATCCCCAGACCTCCGGCCTGCTGACAACGGCGTATGGCGCGGAGGACGGCACCGTGTACGTCTATTTCTTTGACAACTATACGCCGGGCAAGCTGCGGGTGCTGAAGGACGCGCCGGGGCAGACCCGTGCGATGCTGACCACGGAGGAGAGCTACACGGTGAAGGGCGTGACCGCCACCTACACCACTCCCTACGTGCTGTTTACGCCGGCAGACGCCCAGGCACAGTATGCTATATGCTCGCCCATCACGGACAGCTACGGCACCCTGTACTTCAAAAACGACTCCGCCCATCTGATGGCGCTGAGCAGCACCATTGAATCGCTGACCATTTCCAAGCAGCCGGATAAGACTGCTTATAAGGCCGGGGAGGTGTTCGACCCCACCGGTATGGAGATCACCATCACCTATGAAAATGGGCTGACGCGGACGGTACCGGCGGAGCGGACAATGAATGGGACGGCCATACGTTACGCTGCATGGAATGAGGAGCCGCTGAAGGTGTCGGATGGGGAGGGCTTCCTGATCCGGTTCGCACACAGTCTCTATCAGGACGGCGCGGACGGCGCGGGGACGAAGGTGAATTCCCCGGCGGCGGTGCTGAAAATCACGGTAGAGCCGTCTATGGCCGGCGATCTGGACGGAAACGGCAAGCGGAACGCCGTGGACATGCAGAATCTGTTCACCTATCTCTCCACCGGTGTGATGGAGGGCGCGCTGGGCGGCGATGAGGAAGCCTACCGCGCGGCGGCGGACGTCAACGGCGACGGCGCGGTGGACATTCTGGACTATCAGGCGCTGTACACGACCATCAGGGCAGAGGAGGAAGCGGCATGAAAAATCACCATATCCGATCGAAGCTGCGCAGATTCCTGTGTCTGGCAGCGGCGCTGCTGATGCTGTGGCCGCAGACGGTCACAGCGGGCGGGCACATCACGGCGGCGGAAAAAAGCTATACCGTCACGCAGGGCGGTATGCTCAAAATACCGCTGGAGGAGGTCTTTACCGACAGGGAGGGACACGCGCTGACGTATTCCGTGGTCAAGGACGACAGGAACCAGGCTACAACGAACATTTCCGGGAGCACGTACTTCTTCACGTCGCGCACGGCGGGGGAGTATGCCCCGGTGGTGGCTGCCAGCTGCGGACAGGAGCGGGCGGAGGTCACGCTGCATATCACCGTGGAGCCGGGTGCTGAGGGTGATCCCCGGCAGTACGGCTATGACGAAACGCCGGCGGGGG
>DNFA01000015.1:152533-173534 GCA_003487665.1 Oscillibacter sp. | reverse complement strand
CGCCGGCGGGGGAGGTGACGGTGTATGTGACCGTCTCCTCCGACGGCGTGCCTCTGATGGGTGAGGACGGAACGTTGCTGATGGGACTGCCGGTGACGGTACGGTATTTCGATCTGGCGGACTACGGCCGGCAGGATCTCTACCGCTGCGCCACACAGGGTGGTAAGGGCGGCTATGTGGGCGACACGGTGATCGAGCGTCCTACGCTGCTGCACCTGTACATCTGCCTGCTGGAGCGCTACTACATGGGCCTGCCGGCGGAGAAGTGCGGCAAGGGCACCAGCGGGCTCCTTGATTACAGGACAGATCAGCCGGTCACGAATATCAACGGTGAGCCGGCCTACGAAAGCAAATTCGGCGCACTCCAGCTCACCGGCAGCAGCACCAGCATCTACATGAAGGAGTTCTGGGGACACGATGAAAACCTCATGTACTACCGGAATCACATGTTCCCGCTGATGGACACCGGATGGGGCTCCACCTGCGACTATATCCTCCTGTCGGACGGAGATACCATCGATGTGGCCATGTTCACCGACTGGAGCTTCTACAATAACGGCGGCGCGTTCTGCTGCTTCGATCAGGACAGCTACACCGTGACGGCAGGGAAGCCCCTGACGGTGCAGACGCTGAAGTATGATACGAAATCTGTCTCAGATGGCGGAACGGAGAGCTTTACGCCTATTGACAAGCTGACGTTGGGGGTCTATAATGACTCATTAGAGTGCGTTTATGCGCCATCCGGCGAAAACGGCTCCTACACCGTTGTGCTGGACAAGCCGGGAACGTATTACCTGCTGGGCATTGACCCCAATGCAGGGACAGAGGCCGCCCGCTGCGCACCGGCTGTGGCGCGGGTGACAGTCCGGGATGTGGGCGCTGCGCCTGAAGGCGGCGATGTCAACTGGGACGGCGCGGTCAACGTGGAGGACATGCAGGCGCTGTTCGGCCACCTGTGCGGCGAAAGTCCGCTGACGGGCGAGCTGCTGACTGCGGCGGATTTCAACGGAGATGGCGCGGTGGATATACTGGACTATCAGGCGCTGTATATGCGGCTGTTGTCCGCCCAGAAAAATTGAATAAAGGACGTTCCCTCCGGCCGGCAGGCCGGGAGCGGAATGGGGTGAGATGCCCCGCGAGTCGGTCACTGTGATGCCGCGCCTTCGGGCGGCGGATAAGTCAGATACGCTTGGGAATGTCCTTAGGCTCCTGCCTGTACCGGGAAGCTGATAAGCGGAATGACTGCGGCCACGCATGCGTGGACTGCATCCCCGGCCTTACGGCAGGAGCACGGAAATGTGCTTTTTGCCGTAAGGCTTTACTTTTAAGAAAAAGCAAAAAATGAAAAAGGAGATGCAGAACAGAGAAATGAACATCAAGAAACGTATCGTCTCCGCGCTGATGGCGCTGGTGATGACGCTGTCGCTGGTCAACAGCGCCGTGATCACCGCCTTCGCGGAGGAGACACAGACCGCGGTTCCCTCTACCGGGGAGACGCAGAATGCAGGCTATGAGCTGCGGGTGCTGACATTTGAGGATGCCGACTATAAGGGCGGCACCAATTTTGCCGGCAAGAGCGACTGGTCGAGCCTGATCGACAGCCCGCAGTACGGCGGCAGCATGCTGTATGGCGATGGCTCCGGATTTGACACTTTGGAAAAAGCCTATAAGTGGACAGATTCCGGAAATACAGAGTTGTCTTCCCGTTTATGTAACGGATATGGTTCATACTGCTATTGGAGCGGCGGTCATGCCGTGTCCAACTATGCATCCAGTGATTATGTTACCAATGGCGACTTCAATCACCAGTTGACCGTGTACAAAGCGGGCGCCGAGGGCGATGTCCGCACCGGCGGCGGACACAACGGCTCCAACAATTTTGCCGTACACTACGGCTACAAGGATGGCTCTCAGTTTAATAAGACAGAAGAGCTTCCGGCGCTGTCTTTTAGCGATGGCATGGCGCGCGTGATCGACCACATGTATGTCAACAACATCTGCTACGCGCTGAACTGCTATCTCAACGGCAACGGCCTGACCGCCAAAATCGGCGATGATGACTGGGTCAAGCTGATCGCTACCGGCTACGATGGGGAAGCGAAGACCGGCGAAGCGTCCATCTATCTGTGCAATGGCCCGAAGAACATCGTTACGGATTGGACGAAGTTCGACCTGTCCGGTCTGGGCGCCGTCACTAAGGTGGAGTTCAATGTCACCGGCTCCAGTGACAACGGTTACGGCTTCTCCCAGCCCGCCTACTTCGCCTATGACGATGTGGCGGTGCGGTTTGATCCCAACGCGTGCGTCCACACAGACGAGAACAAGGACAGAAAGTGCGACAAGTGCGGCGCAGACCTGAACAAGGCACCCAAGCTGGTGGAGGGCGTGAAGGACGTTACCGACAACTCGATCATCGGCGCGGCGTATCTGCTGCGCGACCTGCAGACCGGCAAGATCTTCGAGGACGGCGATGACAAGCTGAGCGCCGAGAAGAATTACTTCTATCAGAGATCCACCGACAATGGGCAGACGTGGGGCGAGGAGCTGGGCTTCAGCGCGTCGCTCTTTGGTGGAACCACCATCTCCCTAACGGAAACGGAGCCGGGCACCTATATGTACCGGTTCTATGCAAAGGATGACTTCGGCGGTGACTCCCGCGGTAACGGCGAGGAAAAGACCTATTGGACGCTGACGCTTCATGTGGACAAGGCGGAGAATCTCGACTTCGATGTGAACTTCTACATCGGGAGGGATCAGAACTATAAGACCAACGGCAGCAAGCTCCCCATCATCAAGCTGTGGAAGAGCGACGGCAAGTCCAACAAGGTGGGCGACGAGATCACAGTGACCGATGCAGAGGATACAAAGAGCGGCTACAACTGCATGAAGGCCACGGTGAAGGGCGGCTGGTACGTCTATGAGGGCTATGGCTGGAACGCCGAGACGAAGGCATACGACGTTCCTCTGGGCGGTATGCAGATCAAGCTGCCCGCCGACAGCAACGTAGACGGCGCGGCCGCCGGCGGTACGGAGATCTATCTGCGGCTTCTGTCGATCTACACTTCCTCCAGAATGGCTGACGGCAAGAGCTACTTCGGTGAGAAGGACTTTACGGTGCGGGTAAGCTGCCCCATCATGCAGTGCGACGCCGTGATGGGCACGCCTTATACGGAAAGTGGCAAAGCCTATTATCCCACGCTGTTTTATGCCGGCGGCAATGCCTGCCTGTTCAATGTCTATTACAATCCCACCGATACGGAAACCTACATTTTCTCACAGCAGATCAACCAGACGCTTACGGCAGGCAACTCTGTAAACACCAAATCCGGCAAGATAGACTCTGTTGTGAAGCTGACCGTCACCGTGCCGAAGACGGCAGATTTCGGGCTTTATTTCCAGTACAACAACTTCTATACGGCACAGCAGAAGACGCTGGTCGACTGGAAGGATAACGGGGATAATACCAAGACGGCTGTTTATGCCGTTTCCAAGAGCAACGGCAACTATACCTGGCGCATGACAGATACCACCGGTACGTATGTGACCAAGGGCGGCTGGCTGTCCAGCGTATCGAAGGATACGGATTATAGCTTTGACTTTGTCAACGGACAGACCAACAAGCTCAGCCATGACTTCTCCCAATTGGGCACACAGACGAGCAAGCGCGATGAGGCCGACCTGCAGGTCTTCGTCAGTGCTTCCGGCGCCAAGGCGCTGGGCAGCGGCACCGAGCGCATCCGCGCCTACCGCATGTGGGAGCTGATCGACAGCGACGCCGGTAATATCATGATGGAGCCGGACTTTGTCTGGACGAAGCTGTCCGGCCCCGCTACGATTTCTTATGCCGAGGATGCGGCCGGTGAGATAACCGGTACGCAGATCGATGGCGGCAACAGCCGCCACAACTGGGCGGATATCAACGCCAACAGCGGCACCAGCGTGTTTGCCGTCCGCTATGACGCCATCGACGTGGACAAGAGCAACAAAGCGACCCATGGCGGTTTCTACCCCGCCACCAACCCCGACCGCGTGAATTTCTTCATCGTGGCGGATGAGCTGGGCAAGGCGGAGGCACGGGTGCCCTTCAACGGTGACTTTGAAGCCAATTCCCGTCTGCCCGGCTGGGACTATATCTACGACACATGGTATTACCTGAGGACGGATGCCGCCCCCAAGATGACCTTTACCACGCTGAACGCAGTGAAGGTGGAGTACGCCCTCGGTCTGACGAACGGCGCAACCATGGTGAGCACCGTATCCGACTTCACCGCGCTGACGGATGCGGAGGGTACATACACCGTTCCTCTCAGGGATATGAATAAGGATGCCAACAACTACGGCGGCACCGTTATCATCCGGATGACGGATAAGGACGGCAAGTACAGCTATCAGCTGGTGAAGGTCGCTGGAGTGACCGCTAATGTGGAGAATGCCTCCAACAAGGGCGAGTCCATCATGCCCGGCGACAAGGTGACGCTGTCCTTCGACGGCATGTACCGCTCTATCAACAAGATCTCCGGCGTCTTTAACCCCACGACTTTCAAGCCCCGTTATACTGTGGCAGGGAAAGAGGTTGAGGGCACAACAGGGCAGTATCAGCAGATGGACACCTCTCGCATTACCTTCACCGTCCCTGAGGACATCGCCTTTGAGGACGGCAAGAACGAAACCGTTCTGACCGCCACAAACGGCTATGTGTACGGCAGTATGTACTCCGCCGCCAACCCCTTCAGCACCATGTACTACATGACCGATGCCGGTAAGGGCACCAACTTCAACGCAGTTACCGTGACCTTCGCCTTCCAGCACTTCGCGGATGTGGAGATCCCCGTGACCAGAAAGGTCTGGTACAACTTGGAGCTGAACATCACCGACGAGGCCGGCAAGGTGGACGGCGCGACTGTTGTCCTGAAGGGCAGCGATGGCAAGGCTATCGAGCCGCAGGAGGATGGTACCTACAAGCTGGGCTATGGCTCCTACACCTACTCTGTCGCGAAGGACGGCTATGTGTGCTATAACGGCGAATGCAAGCTGGGCTCTGCGGATGCTTCCAGCGTGCAGGACGGCAAGCTGACCAAGAGCGTCAAGCTGGTCAAGGCCGCCGAGGGCGCATGGGACGGCAAGACCGCCACTGAGCCTGCCAAGGACGCCAACGGTGTCTATCAGATCAGCAATGGCGCGGAGCTGGCGTGGTTTGCCCAGCAGGTCAACAAGGGCGGCAACGCCAAGATCTCTGCTGTGCTGACCAACGATATTGAACTGGCAGGTTTTGAGTGGACGCCTATTGGCATGAACAGCTGGGGCAAGAAGTTTGCCGGTTCCTTTGATGGACAGGGTCACAAGATCAGCAATCTGTCCATCGACTATATCGGCACGAATACCCAGGTTCCCTACAAGGGTCTGTTTGGTTATGTGGAAGGAAGCAGCTCCAAGCACGCCGTGATCCAAAATCTGACGGTGCAGGGCAACATGGTGCTCACCTCCAGTAAGAATGTGATTGGTGCGCACTCCGGCGGCGTGATCGGCCGCGTGGATTATGCCGATATTACCAACGTCCATTCCGAGGTGAACGTGACGGTGAAGCGCGTGGGCGGCAACTGGGACAATCTGGGAGGACTTGTCGGGTATGCCAATAACTCTACGACCATCAAGGATTGCTCCAACAGCGGGGATGTCACCGGTTATCGCTATGCGGGAGGCATTGCGGGCAACCTTTCCGGCAACAGCTCCATCATCAACTGCACCAACTCCGGTAATGTGACCTGCGCCGGCTCTGGCGCAGCCGGTATGGCGGCCAATGTGGGCAACGGCTGCGCTATTACGGGCTGCGTCAACAGCGGCACCATTAAGTCCACCGGCGCCAATGTGGGCGGCATTGCAGGCGATGTTGCCAAGGCTGAGATCAGCAACTGCTACAACAGCGGCAAGATCGATTGCAGCCAGAGCACCAGCGGCGCTGTGGCAGGCCGTGCGGCGGCCGGTGCCGTTATCAGGAATTGCTACTTTGCCAAAGGCACCGTAGAGAATGGCAAGGGCATCGGCTCCGCCGCGGACGCCGAGACACAGAAGGCGGAAGCTGCCGACATCGTGGCTCGTGTGGCAGCTCCCGAAAGCGCTGAGGCCGGCAAGGACGTGACCTTCAGCATCTACATGAACGCGGCTGGCGGGCTGGCTTGCGCCGAGATGAAGCTGGCTGTCACCGGCGGCGAGATCACCGCCATCCAGCAGGGCAGCGGTCTGGCGCTGGGCAACGACGGCAAGTTCAAGGGCGAGAACAGCAAGATGTCCTTCTTGGGCAACACCGCTCCTGCCGCTAATGGCATTCTGGTGGCCACCGTTACCGTCCGCGTGGGCGACTTCGCGGATGAGGTGAAGCTGACCGTCAGCAACGCGCGGGCCGGTATCAGCGGCAGCCTCTCTGATGAGGATGTCACCGTGATCAACGCCGACGCCGTGGAGGTCGAAAAGGTCTACACGGTCAGCGAGACCGAGTTTGCGCCGGGTCTGTATCTGGTCACGTATATCAAGGCCGTGCCGGAGGGCAAATCCATCGCCTGCAACGGTAAGGGTATGTTGCTGGCTTACGGCGACGAGACCGTGACGCTGATGAGCGGTGACGCTGCCGACAAGCTGAAGAACAGCTCCTTCGCTGTCAGCGACAGCGCTGCCGTGGCTGTCAAGTACGGCGACGTCAATGGGAACAGCAAGATCAACATCGTGGACGCGCAGATCGCGCTGGATGTGGGCAAGGGTGTCTACGAGGGCACTAAAACGGTGTCTGTGGCTGGTCTGCTGGCCGCTGACGTGAACCACGACAACGTGGTGGATGCCAAGGATGCGTATTCCATCCAGATCTACGTTCACTACAACGCCTTTACCGTTCCGGCCGGTAACTGAGCTATGACCGTTCCCCGGAGGTGCGCATGATGCGCACCTACGGGGCGCCGGTGTATTTCTGACAGAGGAGGGAGTCTGTGAAAAAAGCAATATGTGCGCTGTGCAGCTTGCTTCTATGTGTGCTGTGCATCCGCCCCTCCTTTGCCGCGCAGGGGGAGTACACGCTTACGCTGCAAATGAGCGGCAGTGCCGCCGTGGGCGAGCCGCTGACCGTTTCGCTGCTGCTGAGCGTACCGGAGGGGGAGACGCTGGAGCACTACGCCGTAGCCACGCGAATAAGCTACGATGCGGCTGTGCTGCGGCTGGAGAATACCGCCGCCCATGAGGATCTGACCGCGATAGACGGCGGCGCTGTACGGGGCAGCACCCGGCGGCTGGTAAAGCTGAGCAACAGCTCCTTGGGAATGGAGGGAACGTGGGACAATCCCGCCGTGCTGCTGACCATGACCTTCGTCCCGCTTGCGGCGCAGGACACGGAGATCACCGTCTACCGGCACGGGATAGGTACCGCCTCCGGCGGCGATGCGGAGGTGACGGTACACGACCTTACCGTCCATCTTGCGCCAGACATCAGGTCAGAGTTTGACCTGAACAACGACGGCGTTACCGATATTTCTGATCTGCAATTTCTTTACGACTACCTGTCCGGCGGCTTGACGGACGAGGGGGACATACACGACAGAGCCGACTGCAACGGCGACGGCTCGGTGGATATTCTGGATTACCAGCAGCTGTACCAGCTGCTTACCGCTCCACAGGAGGGCTAACGAATGAAAAGACGACTTTTACCGCTGGCCGCGCTGCTGTGCGCTGCTGTTCTGTGCATGACAATGGCGTTTGCGGCGGAGAGCTATACCATCTCCATTGACGTGCCTGCCGGGACGCTGCACACCGGCGACAGCTTTACCGCGGGTATCACACTGCACGGCAGGGCAGGGGAGAGCGCCCCCTCCACCTTGCAGGTGGACGTGATCTACGCCGGGTGCGTCTGTACCGATGCTGCCGTGACGGTGCCGGGGGCGCTGGTCACATACGCGGAGGGACGGCTGTGCATCAGCTATCTGGAGCAGAAAGCCGTGTTCGATGAAAACGGTGCTCTTACGCTGGGCACCGCTACGTTTACAGCGGGGAGCACCAATGGTGTCCTGACTGTCAGCGACAGCGCTGCACTGGCCGGCGGCGAGGAGGTATCTGTCACGCTGCCGCAGGCCGTGACGGTCGCCATTTCCGGTGCGACTGTTACGCCGGAGGTCAAGGTAGCCGAGGACGGCACCGCCTCCATCGACGGGACAGTGGTGGCCGGTACCGGCGCTGTCTATGAACCGGAGGAGGACACATCTGAAGGCGCGGGCACAGGGGATACAGACGCAGCTGCAAGCACAGATACAGCAGCTGCGGATAAGGAAGCCCATGATACACCGGCAGGGGAGACGCATACCGCATTGTGGGTAGCTTTGGCGGCGGTGGTCATTGCCTGTGCGGTGCTGCTGATAGTGAAAAGGAAAGGGGCAACAAAATGAAGCTGAAGGGTATTTTCACGGCGCTGCTGGCGGCGGCGCTGGTGTGCCTGCTGCCGGTCACGGCACTGGCCGACGCGGAAACGCAGCCGGCGCTGCTGCTGTCCGCATCCCAGACACTGGTTGAGCGATATAACACGTTCACCGTGGATGTTTTTCTGACGGGCACTCCCGGCGCGAACATACTCCCGGCGGCGGAGATGCATATCGACTGCGATAACGCCTCCGTAGAAGCAACGAGCGCCGGTACGGCGGCCAACAGCAAGATCACCGCGGACGGCACCGCCGTTACGCTGTCCTACTATGGCGAGGAGAGCGCGGTGTTCGATGGAAACGGCCGGTTCCTGCTGGGGACGATCACCCTGAAGGCGGGGAGGAGCGGCATAGCGACCGTGACGGCTTCCCGCTCCGTAGGCACGGTAGACGGCCTGACGGATGTGGATATTCCGGCGGCCTCCGGTTTCTCCGGCGTGTGCAGCGTGACCATCTATCACTATTCCTCGTCTGCGACAGAGGAGCCGGTGGGGTCGCCCAAGACCGGGGATATGGGCGCGCTGGCCTACTGCGCCATGTGCGCCGCCAGCGGCGCGGGCACGGCGGCTCTGTGGCTGCGCAGGCGCGGAAAGCGCGGATAACATCGCATAAACGTGTAAAGCAGAGAGGGCAGACGCCCTCTCTGCTTTTGCCTATCAGGAACCGAGCCGGCAGCGCAGACATAGGATGTATCGAGCCGCAAAGCGGTTCGACTACCGACGAAAAAGGAGGAACTTCTCTTGTATACAGAGAGAACGATGCAGGCGGCACGTGCCGAAACGCAGCCGGCCTGCAGTGACGGTACCGGGCAGCTTCCGTCCTGCGGAGCGCTGGCATTCCCCTATGTGGCGGTGCAGGGCAAGGATCCCGTCCGCTACGACGATCAGGAGGCTCTGCGGCAGGGCACCCTGTTCCCCGGGCTGGATCTGCCGTTTCACAAGGAGTTGCGCTCCCGCTTCCCGCAGGTGGACGGCGCGCTGCTGGAGCTGATGGCACTGGACTTCGCCATTGACGAGCTGGGGCTGTATCTGACCACCCATTCCGACGACCAGCAGGCGCTGGAGCTGTACTGGTCGTACATCCGGCTGGGGCAGGAAGGCCGGAAAAAGTATCAGGAGCAGTGCGGGCCGCTGATGCAGACGGATATCACGCCGGGCAGCTACAAATGGCTCAGCGATCCGTGGCCGTGGGACGGAAAGGGGAACTGAGTCATGTTTGTCTATGAGAAAAAGCTGCAATATCCCGTGAAGATCAAGAATCCCAACCCCAAGCTGGCCGCGGTCATTATTTCGCAGTACGGCGGGCCGGACGGGGAATTGGGCGCATCGCTGCGCTATCTCAGCCAGCGGTATTCCATGCCCTACGCCGAGCTGAAAGGCCTGCTGACCGATATCGGCACAGAGGAGCTGGGGCATCTGGAGATGGTGGGCACCATCGTGCACCAGCTGACCAGAAACCTGTCCGATGAGGACATCAGGACGGCGGGCTTCGACACCTATTTTGTGGATCACACGACGGGCGTCTATCCCACCGCGGCATCCGGCTTCCCGTGGTCGGCTGGCTCCATCGCCGTCACCGGCGACATGATCGCCGATCTGACGGAGGATCTGGCCGCCGAGCAGAAGGCGCGGCTCACATACGACAACATCCTCCGGCTCAGCGATGACCCGGATGTGAACGACGCCATCAAGTTCCTGCGCGCCCGCGAGATCGTCCATTTCCAGCGCTTTGGCGAAGCAAAGCGTACAAGAGGGAGGGTGCGCATGCCCTCCCTCGCTGTCGCTGTTACAATATGGGTTCCTGATGACTGACCGCGTCAACAAAGAACACGGTCAGACCGATGTAAACGGCGCAGGCCAGCGCCAGCAGCACGCAGCCGATGATGCAGAGCATGCGCGCCGGTCTGCTCTTTTGCAGGTATTTACAGGCCAGCGCGATCCCTGTCAGCGCGGCTATCAGCAGTACGACGGCTAACCAGAGGGGCATATCTCTACCTCCTATACACCGGACGGAAGGTGTCGATCACGTCCGTGAACCACTTCAGCTCACGGGTGAAGCGCTGCCGCAGAGCGTCCGGTGTCTCACGACCCTTGCCGGCATCGAAAAAGCTGTGTCCGCTGTGGGCGGCGATATACAGCCGCCCATCGCCGCAGAGCGTAACGGCGAACTCGCTGAAGGCACTGTCCGCCAAGCGGAGGATCCGCTCCATGCGGCTCTGGTTCAGAAATCGCAGTGCCCACTGCTCGTCATCGCAGCTGAGATTGAAGCGCTTGTTGAAGTCCTCATACTCCGTTTTGATGGTGCGGGAGTTGAAAAGCTTATCCAGCTTCCCGCGCGGCCAGAGCGTCAGACCGGTCGGAAGCTGCGTACCCAACCGGCAGAGCATCCACTGACCGGTATAGACTACGCGCTCGTTCTTTTCCCACAGACCCGTCTCCTCCCGCTGTACCTCGTCCACGTCCGTCAGGACGACGGTACACATTTCCGTGGGCAGACCCTCATAAAGCCCGCGGATATATCCGCTGCCCGTGTGGCAGGAGTGGGCCGGCAGAGGAATGTGGGAATCCTCAACATGCAGAGTATGCTCGGCAGGGGAGAGGTCAGCGTTTTCAAAAACAGAGTTCACTACCTCCGGCGCGAGGGTATCGAATACCTGCCGGTCAGCGGCCTCTTTGCGCTTTCCCTGCACCATCTGTCCCAGAGCGAGAAGCACGCCGCCAATGACGATCAATACGATGCTGCCGCCCAGCACGATACCCACTATAGCGACGACCACGCCTAAAAGAGAGAGGAGCGTACCGCCCAATTTGCCGCCCTTGCTTTTGCGCAGCTCCTGCGCCAGCTGTTCGTCTGTCATATTCGTTTTATTAGCCATAATTCACTCCTTCGCTCCTGCGCCGGACAGCGCGGGACTCTCCCGCAGAAGCGTCAGAAGGCGCTCCATGCCTGTCAGCGAGGCTGTGTACCATTTGCGTATACCGTCGATGTCCCGCAGATCCAGCTCGTCGGGGACGTCCGCGAAAACATATCTTGTGTTAAGAGCCAGCGTCAGATCGCCGTCACGGAGAATAAGACCGCACAGCTTGGCGCTGGCGGAAGATGCCTCCAGCTTCTGTACCAGGTCACGAAGCTGCGGTGTGACCTGATCGTCCGCCTCTCGGCCATCCGCCGTGTGAGCGGCGAAGTGCTTCCGGAAGGCGGCAGGGTCGGTGATGTCGTCCTTCTTCCGCTCCCGGAACATATCGTTCAGGGCAATGTCCAGCGCCGGGTCACAGATGTCCTTGCAGCGAACCACGATGCCGCGGAACAGCGTCTCGGTTCGGGTCATCCAGTTGTCGTTGTCGGGGCCGGACTTTTCTTCCACCGTGCGGCGCAGCTCCACGTTGGCCGCGGAGAACCGCAGCCCCTTGTGCTCGCCCTCGTGGAAGTCCGTCACGGTACACTCTGTAAAGTCGACCGCCGACAGCTTCGCCGCCTTCAGGTACGCCCGGTCGATGGGCAGCGCCGGCGCTGCCGGTTCCACACCAAACATCCGGGTCAGCTCCGCGTGGAAATAGCTGCCCAGATGCTGCTGCAGCAGCGCTTTTTTCTTCGTCTGGGCGGGCTTCGCCACCAGCAGGAACAGCGCCACACCAACAAATACAAGAACGCAGATCAGGATAATATCGCGCTTCACAAACATCAGGATGCAGCCGGACACAACGCAGAGTATCCCCAGCAGCATGCCGATGCTCTCCGCTTTCTGGCAGCTTCCCAGTTTTTGGGACAGCTGGGCATCTGTCAGTTTTTCTGTTTGCTCTTTCATATCACACCAGCCTTTCTGTGACGTGGTAATCATAGCATATTGTACGAAGGATCCTTTGCGGCGACCATTCCACAATGGTTAGGTTTTTACTTCTGAGAGCGGGCTTTTGGGGCATATAATGGCAGCGTCACCGGAGGTGATGCTGTGAAGGAGATAAGCTTTACATACGACAGCAATACACGCACGGTACCCGGCAGGAAGGGCGGAATACAGGTGGAGAATCTCGTACCGCAGCTGCCCGACGAGGAGAGGACAGCGCGGCGGCGCGGCATCAAAGACAGGCTGTTTGAGGTATTCGTCAGGTATGCGGAGGGGAGGAAATGAATGCCATCTATGCAAGGCAGTCCGTGGACAGGGCGGACAGCATTTCTATCGAGAGCCAGATCGAGTTCTGCCGCTATGAGCTGAAGGGGGAGCCATACAAGGTATACGCCGACAGGGGCTACAGCGGCAAGAATACCGATCGCCCAGCCTTTGGCGAGATGATGCGCGACATGGAAAACGGAACCATCCGCAGGGTCGTTGTGTACAAGCTGGATCGCATCAGCCGCTCCATTCTCGATTTTTCCCGGATGATGGAGCGGTTTGAGGCCAACCGGGTGGAATTCGTATCTACCACGGAGAAGTTCGACACCTCATCCCCCATGGGGCGCGCCATGCTGAATATCTGCATCGTATTCGCCCAGCTGGAGCGGGAGACGATCCAGAAGCGCGTGGCGGACGCCTACTACTCCCGCAGCCAGAAAAGTCTCTATATGGGCGGCCGGGTGCCATACGGCTTCCGTCTGAGCCCCACGACCGTCGACGGCGTCAGAACCTCTATGTACGCCGTCAACGAGGAGGAGGCAAAGCAGGTACGGCTGATCTATGAGCTGTACGCAAAGCCGGAGTGCTCCTGCGGCGATATCGCCCGCTGTTTGCAGGCCAACGGGATGCTGAAAAACGGGAAGCCATGGGTGCGCACGCGCCTTGCGGAGATCCTGCGCAATCCCGTCTACGTCCGCGCCGATCTGGCTGTTTACAGGTTCTACCGTGACCGGGGCACGGTCATTGTCAACGATCCCGGTGACTTCATCGGCACCAACGGATGCTACCACTACAAGGGGAGGAAATTCGCACATGCGCCGCCGGAGGGAGACTATCTGGTGCTGGCACCCCACGAGGGGATCATTCCCGCTGATTTGTGGTTAAAATGCCGCGCCAAGTGCGCGGAGGGGCAGCAGGTCAGGCCGCGCCAGAAGGCGAAGAACACCTGGCTGGCAGGGAAGATCAAGTGCGGCGTCTGCGGGTACGCGCTGGTGGATAAGCACTATCCGGCTTCCGGCTCCCGCTATCTCCAGTGCTCCGGCAAAATGAACTCCGGAGACTGCAAGGGCGGGGGAACGATCTACACCGACGAGATTGAGGGAATCATCGGCGATGAGATACGGCAAAAGCTGACGCAGCTTGGCACTCTCGTCAAGTGTAAAGTAAAATCAATTGACAGCGATTTGCCGGAGCAGAATGCGCAGCTTGCGCAGGTGGAGCGGGAGATAGCCGCGCTGCTGGAACGGCTGCCAGAGGCGGACGGCGTTCTGCTCCGCTACATCAAGCAGCGAATCGAGGCGCTGGACGGGAAAAAGCGGGAGCTTACAGAGCGCATTTCCCGGCATCAGCGCAGGGAGGAGGGCGGCACGGAAATCGGCGACCCTTCCGCCCTGTGGGGGATGCTGAACTTTGACGACAAGCGGCAGGTGGTGGAGCATCTGATCCGGGTCATCCGCGTTACCGGCGATCACGTCCGGATCGAATGGCGTATATGAGTCCGGGCGTAGCCATCCTGTACGCTTTGGCGAAGGGCTTCGGTTGGCCAAGGATCGCCTGAACGAGAAAAACGTCTATTTCATGAATCCATCCTTCGACAAATGAACGAAAGAAAGGGAGAGGGCAGCGCCCTCTCCCTTTGCTTGGAAAGAAAACCGTTTTCATTTTGGCCGGGTTGTGCTACAATGGAAGTGCGGCACATAGACTTTCCCGAACGGAGGGATGGCTATGGTGCTGCTGATACGGAAAAAACACCTGCTGGCTGCCGTGACCGGCGCGGCACTGCTGTTGGGCGCAGCGGCTGTAAGCCCTCGCCCGTCTGCGGCCACGGTATCGGCGACAGCCAGCACAGGGCAGATAGTCATTCTGGACGCAGGACACGGCGGCGCGGACGGCGGCGCCGTATCCGACAGCGGCGTGCCAGAGAGCGGCATCAATCTGGCCATTACGCAGCGGCTGGGCGGCGTTCTGTCCTTTTGCGGCCACACGGTGGCGCTGACGCGGGAGGGGGAGGACGCCCTGTGCGACGGCACCGGTACCCTGCGGCAGCAGAAGGTCAGCGATACGAAAAAGCGTGTGGAGCTGGTGAACAGCTTCCCGCACGGATTTCTTATCAGCATCCACCAGAACAGCCTGCCGGGGCACCCGTCAGTTCGCGGCGCGCAGTCGTTCCACAACGGGAAGGGAACAGCCGAGACCGCGGCGTTGTCTATCCAGCAGGCGCTGAACGACGCTGTCAACGAAAGAGACAAGGCTGCCAAGCGTATTGACGACAGCATCTATCTTATGAAGCACGCAGACTGCTCCGCCGTGCTGGTGGAGTGCGGCTTTCTGTCCAATCCGGAGGAGACGGTGCTGCTTCAGCAGCCGGACTATCAACTGCACATAGCCGCTGCCATCGCAGCGGGTTTTTGCCAATACTGTACGAATGAGGGATAAAATATGAAGGCCAAAACCGTGTTTTTCTGCACCGAGTGCGGCAGCGAAAGTCCCAAATGGTCGGGGCGCTGCACCGTGTGCGGCGCGTGGAACTCCATGGTGGAGCAGGCGACGGAGCGCCCCGCCAAGGGTGGGAAGATATCCCGTCCCAAAACGCCTGTAAAGGTGTCTCGCATTACAGAGATGCAGACGGATGAGGAGATTCGCTTCTCCACCGGTATGGGGGAGCTTGACCGGGTGCTGGGCGGCGGCGCCGTGAAGGGCTCGCTGGTGCTGGTAGGCGGCGCGCCGGGCATTGGCAAGTCCACCCTGATGCTGCAGATCTGCCAGCAGCTGGGGCAGTTTGCCAAGGTGCTGTATGTATCCGGCGAGGAATCCACCCGGCAGCTGAAGCTGCGTGCGGGGCGGCTGCATGTGGACAGCGAAAACCTGTTCGTGTTGTCGGAAACCCGGCTGGGAGACGTGCTGGAATGCGTGGCCGAGGAGCAGCCGGACATTCTCATCGTGGACTCTATCCAGACGCTGTACAACGAGGAGTTGGATTCCCCCGCCGGCGGCGTGGGACAGGTGAAGGACTGCACCATGGCGCTGATGCAGCTGGCGAAGGGGCAGGGGATCACGGTGTTTGTCATCGGCCACGTGAACAAGGAGGGCTCCATCGCCGGCCCCAAGGTGCTGGAGCACATGGTGGACTGCGTGCTGTATTTCGAGGGCGACCGGCACATGACGTACCGCATCCTGCGGGCGGCGAAAAACCGCTTTGGCGCCACCAACGAGATCGGCGTGTTCGAAATGCTGGACGCCGGGCTGCGGGAGGTGGAAAATCCCTCGGAAATGCTGCTGTCCGGCCGTCCGGCGGATGCCTCCGGCACCTGCGTCACCTGCGTGATGGAGGGCGCACGGCCTGTGCTGGCGGAGGTGCAGGCGCTGCTGGCGCCCTGCGCCGGGGCACGTCCCATGCGCAGCAGCAACGGCTTCGACTACAACCGCGCCTCCATGCTGCTGGCGGTGCTGGAAAAGCGCGGCAGCCTGAAGGTCAGCCAGTGCGACGCCTATCTGAATATCATCGGCGGACTGACGCTGGACGAGCCGGCGGCAGATCTGGCGGCGGTGGTGGCTATTGCGTCCAGCTATCTGGACAAGCCGGTGCCCGGCACCATGGCGGCGGTAGGGGAGGTAGGACTTTCCGGCGAGATACGCAGCATCACCCACATGGAGCAGCGGCTCTCTGAGGTAAAGCGTTTAGGCTTTACACAGTGCATGGTGCCTGCCCATAAGATCAAGGATCTGAAATCCCCCGCCGGTCTGGAGCTGCTTCCGGTGGCGAATATCTCCGGGGCGCTGCGGCTGTTGGCGCAGGGGAAATAGGCAGATAGTGGGCGCAGGGATGCGCCGCACTGGGCTGCCCCACGGCGTTGTCGCAGGTGTCCAGCGTACACTCGCCGCCCCGCTGCCAAAAGCAGGTATCGGTACAGGGGATCATACCATCACTCCTTTGCCGTAGTTTGGCCTATCATACGTCATTCTATGAAATCAACTGTTACTGCCGCGTAACCCTTTTGTAATTGACATTTTTTTGCTGTTTGGTATACTTTTGCTATAATGAGAGGCAGAAGCATCGGTATGTCATGTACGAGGAGGGCTTGCTATGAAGCGTAAAATATGTTCCCTTATTTTAGCCATCGTTACCTTTATCGCGGTATACATGATCATGAGCTTTGCTATTCCCGGATTCCGCATCAAATTGGAGGCGGAGCCGGCCGTGGTCTTTGTGGAAACACTGAAAATCCTCTGGCCCTTTAAGGCGGCGGTCTCCCTGATCGCGGCGGTACTCATCGGCGGCCTGCCATTTGTTTTTCGGAAGCGAAAATGAAAAAGCGCCCCCGGCACAAGCGAGTGCCGGGGGCGTGGTATATCCTTTACTTTTTCTTCTTGTCAATGGGCTTGCCGTCCATGCCCACAGGCCCCTTGCCGTTGATGGCGCGGTAGTGGTTCAGCTTGTCCACGCGCTTCTGCCGCTTGAGCTGCTTTTCCTTCTCCTTGGCCTTCTGTGCGGCAGCCTTTTTGTCCGCCTCTTTTTTCTTGCGGTACTCGGCCTTCTGGGGATCCTCGTCCCCGGCGATATCCTTGTACTTTTCGGGATGGCGCGCCCAGTCGATACGGTAGATCGTCAGAGAGACGAACAGGATCGCACCCACGGCGATAATACCATAAAATAAGAAATCCCAGAACATAGGCGGAGCCCTCCTGTGTGTTTTTTAAGGCAATACCGCAAAGCGCCGCAGCTTTCATTGTGCGGTGTTGCCTTAATAGTATACCGTAAAACCGCCTGTAATGCAAGAAGTTTTCCCTGCCCGGCTCCTGCTGATCGGGTGGAGCGCCCGCAGGCGCTTCTTTTTCGTTCATTGGCACATCAGCCCCAGCTGGTAGAAGGCCACGGCTGCGGCTGCGGCCACGTTCAGGCTGTCCACTCCGTGGGTCATGGGGATCATCACCGTGTGGTCGCATTGGGCGATGGTGCCGTCCGCCAGCCCGTCGCCCTCGGTGCCCAGTACCACCGCCAGCTTTTCCGCCGCCAGCAGGCGCGGGTCGTCCAGCCGCAGGGAGTCCTCCCGCAGCGCCATAGCCACGGTGGTGAAGCCCTGCTGCCGCAGCAGCGCCGTCCAGTCACCCTCCGGCAGATACGTCCACGGCACCAGAAACACGTTGCCCATGCTGACACGGGACGCCCGGCGGTACAGGGGGTCGCTGCCGGCGCTGGTCAGCAGCACCGCATCCATGCCCAGTGCAGCGGCGCAGCGGAAGATAGCGCCCAGATTGGTGGGGTTCATGACGTTTTCCAGCACGGCGATGCGCCGCGCCCCGGCGCAGACCTCGTCCAACGTGGGCAGGGGAGGGCGGCGCATGGCGCACAGCATACCACGGGTCAGGTGGAAGCCGGTGAGCTGCGTCAGCACGTCCAGCGGCGCGGTGTATACGGGGATATCCGGGTCACAGCGCGTCAGTATCTCCGCGCCCTTGCCGGTGATGTGCTGCGGCTCCATCAGGAACGAAACGGGCACGCACCCGGCGTCCAGCGCTCGCCCGATCACCAGCGGGCTCTCCGCAATAAACAGGGCGTTAGACGGGTCGGCGCGGTTCACCAGCTGGTTTTCGGTGGCGCGGGCGTATACGTCCAGCTCCGGTGCAAGAAAATCGGTTATCTCTATGACGTTGGGCATCAGCTCATCTCCTCCAGCAGTTTTACGAGGGCGTCGCGGTAGTAGGCGGCGGCGTGGGCTTTTGCGTCCTGAAGGGTCACGCCGGCGGGGTTGATGCTGCGGGCGCTGCACAGCCCCAGCGCCGCCAGATCGTCCGGCTCCAGCGCCAGCGCACCCACCAGCGCCGCCGCGGGAACGCCCAGCGCACGGCATCGTCCCGCCACGCCGGACACCGCCTTGCCGCCCAGACTCTGGCTGTCCAGCCGTCCCTCGCCGGTAACGACCAGATCGCATCCGGCGGCGCGGCGGTCAAAGTCCACGGTGTCCAGCACCGTCTCGATGCCGGAGCGCAGCGTACCGCCCAGCAGCGCTGCACACCCTGCGCCGAAGCCGCCCGCGGCTCCGCCGCCGGGCAGCTTATCCACGGGGATACCCAGCCGCTGCCGCAAAACGGCGGCAAAATGCCGCAGTCCCTCGTCCAGCCGCTGCACGCAGGCCGCGTCCGCGCCCTTCTGGGGCGCAAAGACGTATGCCGCGCCCAGCGTACCGTACAGCGGGTTGTCAATGTCGCACATGACGGTCAGGGGCACATCGTCCAGCGCCGGATGGCGGCGGGAGAGGTCGACATCCGCGATGTCTGCCAGCGTGATGCCGGTGGGTACGAAGCTGCGCCCCTGCCGGTCGAAAAAACGGACGCCCAGCGCGGCGGCTGCGCCGCAGCCGCCGTCGTTGGTACAGCTGCCGCCCAGACCCAGTATCAAACGCTTTGCGCCGTTGTCCAGCGCCGCCGCCATCAGCTGTCCCACGCCGTAGGTGGTGGTGCGTTCCGGATCCAGCCGTCCCTCCGCCAGTGGCAGCCCCGCAGCAGCGGCGCACTCCACCACAGCCGCGCCGTCGGGCAGCAGGCCGTAGAAGCTCTCTGCGTCTGTGCCGAAGGGGTCGCTGACCACAGCGGTCACGCGCTGCCCGCCGCAGGCATCCAGAAAGCAGTCCACGGTGCCCTCGCCGCCGTCGGCCACCGGCAGGGCGTCCACCTGCCAGCCGGGGACGGCAAGGCTGCGGGCGATGCGGCAGATAGCCGGGGAGGACAGCGTGCCCTTGAAGGAATCGGAGATCACGAGACAGCGTTTCATGGGGGCGGCACTCCTTTCGCATAATAAGGTGATTATACCAGCCTCCGCCGCAAAACACAAGGGACGGGGCGTGCCGCCTGCATCGCTTTTTCGGGAACGGCCAAATGTTTGGAATGTTTCTTGCAATTTGTGGGGACATTTGGTATAATGCAGGTGGTTTGACCGCCGAAAGGCACTACTATAACGCAGAAAGGAAGATCGTCACTATGATCTATACGACGGAAGTGCAGCACATGTGTCCTGTGGCCAAGGGCGCTTATCACGGCCCGGCTCCTATTCCCGAGGAGGGCAAGTGGGTACAGGCCAAGCAGATCGGGGATATCTCCGGCTTCACCCACGGTATCGGCTGGTGCGCCCCGCAGCAGGGCGCCTGCAAGCTGACGCTGAACGTGAAGAACGGCGTCATCGAGGAGGCTCTGGTGGAGACGATCGGCTGCTCCGGCATGACCCACTCCGCAGCCATGGCTTCTGAGATCCTGATCGGCAAGACCATTCTGGAGGCGCTGAACACCGACCTGGTGTGCGACGCCATCAACACCGCCATGCGCGAGCTGTTTCTGCAGATCGTCTATGGCCGCACCCAGTCCGCCTTCTCCGAGGACGGTCTGGCCGTGGGCGCATCTCTGGAGGATCTGGGTAAGGGTCTGCGCTCTCAGGTGGGCACCATGTTCGGCACCCGCGAGAAGGGTCCCCGCTATCTGGAAATGGCCGAGGGCTATTGCAGCAAGCTGGCTCTGAACGACAAGGACGAGATCATCGGCTATGAGTTCATCAGCCTTGGCAAGATGATGGACGCCGTGAAGAAGGGCGTGGACGCCAACGAAGCGCTGAAGAACGCCACCGGCCACTACGGTCAGTGGGACAACGCGGCGAAGTATATCGACCCGCGTCAGGAATAAGAGAAGGAGGACGACAAAATGGCTCTGTTTGAAAGTTACGAAAGACGTATCGACAAGATCAACGGCGTCCTCGCGCAGTACGGCATCGGCTCCGTGGAGGAGTGCCGTGAGCTCTGCAAGGCGAAGGGCTTCGACCCCTATGAGATCGTCAAGGGCATCCAGCCCATCTGCTTCGAGAACGCCTGCTGGGCGTACACCGTGGGTGCGGCCATCGCGCTGAAATCCGGCGTCAAGACCGCTGCCGACGCTGCCCGGAAGATCGGCGAGGGCTTGCAGTCCTTCTGCATCGACGGCTCCGTGGCCGAGGATCGCAAGGTCGGTATCGGCCACGGCAACCTGGGCGCTATGCTGCTGAGCGACGAGTCCAAGTGCTTCGCGTTCCTGGCCGGTCACGAGTCCTTCGCCGCCGCCGAGGGCGCTATCGGCATCGTGCGCAACGCCAACAAAGCCCGCAAGGAGCCCCTGCGGGTCATCCTGAACGGTCTGGGCAAGGATGCGGCGCAGATCATCAGCCGTATCAACGGCTTCACCTATGTGCAGACCCAGTTCGACTATTTCACCGGCAAGCTGAACATCGTCCGCGAGATCCGCTACTCCGAGACGGAGCGCGCCGACGTGCGCTGCTACGGTGCGGACGACGTCCGCGAGGGCGTGGCCATCATGCACCACGAGGGCGTGGACGTGTCCATCACCGGCAACTCCACCAACCCCACCCGCTTCCAGCACCCGGTGGCCGGTACCTATAAGAAGGAGTGCATCGAGCAGGGCAAGAAGT
>DNFA01000015.1:152197-152350 GCA_003487665.1 Oscillibacter sp. | reverse complement strand
CCGGCGGCGGCACCGGCCGCACGCTGCACCCGGACAACATGGCTGCCGGCCCCGCCTCCTACGGCATGACCGACACCATGGGCCGTATGCACAGCGACGCGCAGTTCGCCGGCTCCAGCTCCGTCCCCGCGCACGTGGAGATGATGGGCTTCC
>DNFA01000015.1:1360-152008 GCA_003487665.1 Oscillibacter sp. | reverse complement strand
GCAACAACCCCATGGTCGGCGCGACCGTGGCCGTGGCTGTTGCGGTGGCCGAGGCTGTGAAGTAATTTCATTTTACACGCAAAGCATCCCCCGACAGTCTGTCGGGGGATGTTTTTCTATGCGTGCGCAGGTGCGTCAGCACTTACCGAACCAGCTGCACAGCAGCTTCAGCAGGGAAGCGCAGTCAAAATTACACATACTGTGACCTCCTATGTCTGGATTTCTCTTGCAAGGATGGGTATATTGTAACCATTTTGTAACCATTTTGCAAATGCAAATGCTGGAAGTCACAGGATCAGCAGCAGGCCGATGGCGATGAGCAGCTCTTCGTCGGCCTTCTGCCGGGAGAGATAGAACAGCAGAAACAACAGCAGCAGGTCGCCGGCGTCCAGATCGCCCAGATGGAGCTTTTCCAGCAGGTCGTTGAAGAAGCCGCGCTCCGGTGCGCCCTGCGGCGGAGGCGGCGGAGGGGGCGGCGCGTGATGGCGCGGCGGCTCCTGCGGCGGGGGAGCGTCGTCCATGGGGACGCGGGTATAGGCGCCGCTGTCGCTGCGGATATAGCGGTTATACAGGCAGACCGCCTCCTTCCGTCAGGAAACGCTTGCCGATGGTGATGAGCCGCGCCAGCCTTGCGGCGCGCTCCACCTTATCCTGCTTGCCGTCCTTCAGGAACGGGCGCAGGGCATAGAGCAGCTGCGTGGTCTGGCTGGTGTCGCGGGTCAGCTCCTGCAGGAGCGGCAGGTATCTGGCGATGGTCTGCGGATCGATGCCGCCCAGCGGTGCAGGCGGCGGGGGCGGGGGAGAAGCCGCCGCAGATGCGGCGGCAGGCTGCGCCGTGTCACCGCCCATGGAGCCGGAGAGCTGCTGCGCCAGCTGCATGATCTGCGCCATACTGCCGGGATCGGACAGCAGCGCATTGAGTTTTTCGTCCAGTTCAGACACGCTGCGTCCTCCTTTCCGTTACTGCTGGAGCTTTGATTCCAGACGCTGCACCAGCTCTGCACCCTGCGGGCTGGACAGCACACGGGAGAGCATGGCGCTCAGCGCCGCCGTATCGCCGGAGGCGGCCTGCCGCGCCGCCTGACCCAGCGCAGCGCTGTTGCCGCCGGAGAGCATACGCAGCAGCGCCTGCCCATCCTGAGACTGCATAACGGACTTCAGCGCCCGGGGATCGCTTTTCAGCTTGTTGACAATATCCTGTTCATTCATGGGAATACCTCCTTATGGGGTTCGTTACAGGTATATCCTATGTGTGCGGGGCGAAAAAAGTGCCTGTCAGCCAAGCTAACAGGCACGATATTTCGGGGCTCACTGGGCGATGCAGTAGCGGAGGTAGACATGTCCCGCGTCCGCTTCGGTCTGACCGAGAACAAAGCCGATGCTGCAGATCTGACCGAAGGCGTTTTCAAACTGAAAGTAACCGGTGCCGCCGCCGTCCAGACTGGCATAGCTCAGGGTGACGGAGTTGATGCCCGTGTCGCCGTGGGCGTGGTACCAGCAATCAGTCTTGTCCCAGTACGTCCAGCCCTCTGGAGCCAGATCGTCAGGGATGGGTGTCTCGCCGTAGAGGGTGTCGCGCAGCACCTGATACATGCCGTCCCGGGGCAGGCGGGAGACATCCGTCTCCGTGGCGCCGGGGACGTTCTCCTGCACCCACGCCCATTCATCGCCGTCCGCCGCTGTAACGAAGCCACCGTAAACGGGGACGCCGTTTTCATCGTAGGACAGACCGTCATAGAACATGTTGTTCAGGTTCACGGCCCGGTCGGTGAAGGGGGAGGCCACGGCCTGGGCGTACCAGCTGGGCGCATCGAACAGCTGCTGATAGGCGTCAAACTGCTCCTGCGGAATGTCGCCGGAGGTGGTGCCCTCCGCATCGGAGGCGGCTTTGACACGCTCGAAGAACGCCAGGTATTCGGACAGCAGGGCACTGTCCTTGATCCGGTAGCTGAAGTTGCCGTAATAGACCACGCCGTCCGTGCGGAAGGTGACGGGCTTCAGCGCATTGTCACACCAGATGTAGACGATGAACAGCTCACCGGTGTTCGGCTCGTCGGCGTAATACTTGACGCCGCCGGTGGTGTTGACAAAGTACAGCTTCGTACGGGCCAGAAGGTCGTAGTATTCCTGCACCAGCCCGGCGTTCGTGGTGGTGCTGTTGACCTCGTAGAAATGGCTGGAGCCATAGGGCGTGACGGTGGAATCCACCATGTAAAGGCCGTATACGCGCTCCGCATCGGGCAGCCGGAGGAGCTTGTCCCCACGGCGGGGCATGAAGAAGAACAGCAGAATGGCGGCCAGCACAGCTACGCCGATGCAGCTCCAGACGATGAGCTTCGTCTTTTCCTTTTTTGTCATGGAACTCAGTCCTTTCCTTGAAGCTGGCAACAGTATACCACTGTCTGCGTAGTAAGTCGTTACAGTGCGGTAACAAGGGGTTACATGAATATGCAGAATACTTTGCATAAACGGTTGTAAAATCTGACGGGGTATGATAAAATGGTACACTGTAAATTGGGGCGGTAGGCGCTGCGGCATCTGCCGGTGAGATAAAGGACGGAGACAGGTTTTGATTTTAGAGACGATCAACAGTCCGGCGGACGTAAAGCGGCTGTCGGAGGAGGACGCGGCGCGGCTGTGTCAGGAGCTGCGGCGCTTTCTGGTGGAGCAGGTGTCCCGCACCGGCGGGCATCTGGCATCCAATCTGGGCGTGGTGGAGCTGACGGTGGCCATCCACCGGGTGTACGACACGGCCAGCGACCGGCTGGTGCTGGACGTGGGGCACCAGTGCTATGTACACAAGGCACTGACCGGGCGGCGGGAGCTGTTCGGTACGCTGCGGCAGTTCGGCGGACTGTCGGGCTTTCCCAAGCCCTACGAGAGCGTACACGACGCGTTCATGGCCGGGCACGCCTCGGATTCCGTATCTGTGGCGCTGGGCATGGCGCGGGCGCGGACGCTGCTGGGCGCAGAGTATCAGGTGGCAGCCGTCATCGGTGACGGTGCGCTGGGCGGCGGCCTGAGCTTCGAGGGCTTGAACGATGCCGGCGGCAGCGGCGAGCCGCTGGTGGTGATCCTCAACGACAACGGCATGTCCATCGACAAGAATGTGGGCGGACTGTCGAAGCATTTATCCCGGATGCGGACGGAGCCGGAGTACTACGCCTTCAAGAAGAAATACCGGAAGGCGCTGGAGAAGCTGCCGGCGGGTCGGACACTGTACGAGTGGAGCCATGAGCTGAAAACGGCGCTGAAAAAGTCGCTGCTGCCGCCGGTGAGCACCGTGTTCGAGGACATGGGCTTTTCCTACATGGGGCCGGTGGACGGCCACGACGTGCAGCGGCTGACGGCGGTGCTGCGGGCAGCGCGGGAGGCCGGAAGGCCGGTGCTGGTGCATGTACACACCGTGAAGGGCAGCGGCTACGAGCCGGCGCTGCGGGAGCCGGAGAAATTCCACGGCGTGGGCGCGTTCGATCCCGCCACAGGACAGGTACGGCAGCCTGCGCAGGAGACGTTTTCCCATGTGTTCGGCGAGACGCTGCGCCAGCTGGCGCGGCAGGACGGGCGCGTGTGCGCCATCACTGCGGCTATGGCGGACGGCACGGGACTGACGGGCTTTGCCGTGGAGTTCCCGCGGCGGTTTTTTGACGTGGGTATTGCCGAGGGACACGGTGTGGCCATGGCCGGAGGCATGGCCAAGCAGGGGCTGATACCGGTGTTCGCGGTGTACGACAGCTTTTTGCAGCGGGGCTACGACATGCTGGTGCAGGATATGGCGCTGGAAAAGCTCCACGGGGTGCTGGCGGTGGATCGCTGCGGCCTTGTGGGGGCGGACGGTGAGACGCACCACGGCTGTCTGGACTATCTGAGCCAGATACCGGGCATGACGGTGCTGGCGCCTGCCAGCTTTGCCGAGCTGCGGCGTATGCTGCGGCGGGCGGTGCTGGACATGACGACGGGGCCGGTGGCGGTGCGGTATCCCCGGGGCGGCGAGGACGGATACGATGGCGACTGCGGAGACGAGCCGGTGACGGTGCTCCGTCAGGGAACGGACGCGGCTATCGTGACCTACGGCATTCTGACAGGTCAGGCGCTGCGGGCGGCGGAGCTGCTGGAAAAGGAGGGCGTCTCCCTCCGTGTGGTGAAGCTGAACCGGGTGGCGCCGCTGGACGGCGACGGCATTTGCCGGGCACTGGACGGCGTGAAGCGCGTGGTGGCGGCGGAGGATCAGCTCCGCGCCGGCGCGGTAGGAGAGCGATTGGGCGCGCTGCTGTTGGAGCGGGGCGCGGGTATAGAGAGATATGCACTGCGGAACGCGGGCGAGGCACTGCCCGCGCAAGGCGGCACGTCGCAGCTGCGGCATGTGCTGGGACTGGATGCCGAGGGCATGGCGAAGGCGGTGCGGGAGGTGCTGGAGTGAGCAAAAAAACGAGACTGGACGTGCTTCTGACAGAGCGTGGACTGTGTGAGAGCCGCCAGAAGGCGCAGGCCACCATTATGGCGGGACTGGTGTTTGTGGACGGCCAGCGGTCGGACAAGCCCGGTACGCCGGTGGCGGAGGACGCCACCGTGGAGGTACGTGGTCACGCGCTGCGGTATGTGAGCCGGGGCGGACTGAAGCTGGAAAAGGCCATGCAGACGTTTCCCATTACGCTGGAGGGCAAGGTCTGCGCCGATATCGGCGCGTCCACCGGAGGCTTCACGGACTGCATGCTGCAAAACGGCGCAGCGAAGGTCTACGCGGTGGATGTGGGCTACGGACAGCTGGACTGGAAGCTGCGCAGCGACGAGCGCGTGGTGTGTCTGGAGCGTACCAACGCGCGGTACCTGACGCGGGAGCAGATACCGGAGGAGCTGGATTTCGCCTCCATCGACGTGAGCTTCATCTCGCTGAAGCTGATCTTCCCGGCGCTGTATGCCCTGCTGCGGGAGGGCGGCGAGGTGGCGTGCCTCATCAAGCCGCAGTTCGAGGCAGGACGGGAAAAGGTGGGGAAAAAGGGCGTTGTCCGCGACCCGAAGGTGCATCTGGAGGTACTGGAAAACTTCCTCACGCATGCGAAGGAAAACGACTTTACAGTGCTTGGTATTACTTACTCTCCCATTCGAGGACCGGAGGGGAATATCGAGTATCTGGGCTATTTGAGGAAAAGCGCCGAGGAGGATCGCATCTCTGATCTGCGGGCGCTGGTGGACGCCTCACATACTGAACTGAAGGAAGGTCATGGAGAAGAATGAAACGAGTGATCCTGTGCCCGAACCCCTATCGGGACGGTGAATTAACGGTGGCGAAGCACTCCAAGGAAATACTGGAGGCCATCGGCTTTGAGACGGTGGTGTGCCTTCCCTTCAGCCGGGAGGGGTATGACGACCAGCTGGGCGTACCTATCCGGCAGCTGCAGCAGGAGATCAAGCGGGCGGATATGCTGATCGCCTTCGGCGGCGACGGCACGATCCTGCATCTGGCGCGGACGGTGGCGCTGCACAGTGTGCCGGTGCTGGGCATCAACCTGGGGAGTCTGGGCTTTATGTCCGAGCTGGAGCCCAACGAGCTGGAACGGCTCAACGCGCTGAAGGAGTGGAATTTCGCGGTGGAATCCCGGATGATGCTGGACGTGACGGTGCTGCGGGAGGGCAAGCCGGTGTACAGCAACATCGCGCTGAACGACGCGGTGATCTCCAAGGGCAGCGTGGCGCGGGTGGTGCGGCTGGACGTGTCCACCGAGGAGGGGCGGCTGACCCGCATCACCGGCGACGGCGCCATTGTGTCCACGCCCACCGGCTCCACGGGTTACTCCATGGCGGCGGGCGGCCCCATCGTGGAGCCTACGGCGCACAACCTGCTGCTGACGCCCATCTGCCCCCACTCCACCCGTGCGGGCAGCTATGTGCTGGCGCCGGAGCACACCCTGGTGGTAGAGACGGCGGACGCCAACAGGAAGTTCGTATATCTGTCCGTGGACGGTGGGAAGGCGTTCTCGCTGAAAAACGGCGATAAGGTGCGGGTGAGACAGTCCAAGTTCGTAACGAAGCTGGTGCGGCTGAGCAAGAAGAGCTTCTGCGAGATACTGGACTCAAAAATGGGAGCGGAGGCAAGAAAGCATGAAAAATGACCGACAGACAGCGGTGCTGCAGATCATTGAGGAGACGGCGGTGGAGACGCAGGAGCAGCTGATGCAGCTGCTGGCGGAGCGGGGCTTCGCCTGCACGCAGGCCACGGTGTCCCGGGACATCAAGCAGCTGCACCTGATAAAAGCGCCGGACGGCAAGGGCGGCTACCGCTACGCGGTGTCGGCGCGGATGCCAAAGCTGAACTTTGAGGAAAAATTACAGACCATATTCCGGGAATGTGTGCTGTCGGCGGAGAATGCTCAGAATCTGGCTATTATCAAGACCATGAACGGCATGGCCAATGCTGCGGCCTTCGCGCTGGACAGCATGGAGGATACGGACATCGTGGGCACGCTGGCGGGCGACGACACGGTGCTGTTGGTGTTCCACGACAGCGCGCACGCGGCGGATTTCTGTGAACAGGTGCGGCTGATGCTGCACTGAGGAGGGAAGCGGTATGCTGGAGCTGCTGCATATTGAGAATATCGCCATCATCGAGGCGGCAGACATCGAGTTCGCGCCGGGGTTCAACGCCCTGACCGGCGAGACGGGCGCGGGCAAGTCCATTGTGATCGACAGTCTCAGCGCCGTGCTGGGACAGCGCACCAGCCGGGAGCTGATCCGCACCGGGGCGGACAAGGCCTTTGTCAGCGCGGCGTTTTCCGGCGTGGAGCCGGGGCTGACGGAGGCACTGGGCATACAGCCGGAGCCGGACGGCACCCTGCTTTTGCAGCGGGAGATACTGACAGACGGCAAAAACGTGTGCCGTATCAACGGGCGGCCGGTGACGGTGTCGCAGCTGCGGGCGCTGGGCACGCGGCTGCTGAATATCCATGGGCAGCACGACGGGCAGCAGCTTCTGGACGAGGAGCAGCATATTGTATATCTGGACAGCTTCGGAAAGACGGAATCCCTTATAAATGCGTATACTGAAAAGTATAAACACTTTACAGATATACGGCGGCAGATCAGCGCGTTGCAGATGGACGAGGCGGAAAAAGCCCGCCGCGTGGACACGCTGCAATACCAGATCGAGGAGCTGAAGCGGGCGAAGCTGAAGCCCGGCGAGGAGGAGGAGCTGACGGCGCGGCGGGGGATGCTCCGCAACGCGGAGAAGTTTCTGGATGCCGTGGCCGGGGCGGACTACGCCCTCAACGGGGACGACAGCGGCGGCGGTGCGCTCAGCGCGCTGCGGCAGGCACAGGACGCGCTGGGCGGTGTACGGCACCTGGACGACGCCTTCGGCCAGCTGTATGAGCGGCTGGGCGAGGCGTACAGCGAGGTGTACGACATTGCAGCCACGGTGGAGGACAAGCGGGGCGAGCTGGATGTGTCGCCCGGCGAGCTGGACCGGGTGGAGAGCCGCATGGATCAGCTGTACCGGCTGAAAAAGAAGTACGGCGCCACGGTGGAGGACATGCTGGACTATCTGCACCGCTGTACCGAGGAGCTGGCGCAGATCGAGGACGCGGGCGACACACTGGCGCGGCTGGAGCAGGAGCTTGCCCGCGCGGAGACGGACGCGCGGCAGGCGGCGCAGGCGCTGTCCGATGCCCGAAAAGCGGCGGCGGAGCGGCTGACGGCGCAGATACTGGGCGAATTGCAGCAGCTGGACATGGGGAAGATACGCTTCGCCGTGGACTTTGCGGAGAAGCCACTGGACAGCGACGGCATGGACGCGGTGCGGTTCCTGATGTCCGCCAACGCGGGCGAGGAGCTGCGGCCGATCCACAAGATCGCCTCCGGCGGCGAGCTGGCGCGCATCATGCTGGCCATGAAGAATGTGCTCAGCGAGCAGGATCGCGTGGGAACGATGGTGTTCGACGAGGTGGATACCGGCGTTTCCGGTCGGGCGGCACAGAAGGTGGCGGAGAAGATGGCGCGTATCAGCCGCAGAAAGCAGGTGCTGTGCGTGACCCATCTGCCGCAGCTGGCGGCCATGGCGGACACACATTTCTCTGTGGAAAAGGGCGAGCGGAACGGACGCACCTACACGGAGGTGCGGCGGCTGGATCGGGAGCAGCGGCGGCAGGAGCTGGCGCGGCTCACCGGCGGCAGCCACGTGTCCCAGACCATGCTGGACGGCGCGGAGGAGCTGCTGGCGCAGGCAGAGGCGTTCCGGGCGGAATTGTGACCGCTTTTTCGCAGCGTGAAAAATAATAGTTGACAAACGAAAAAAATCTGCTACAATAGCCTCAACTTGATACCGCAACAGCGATGAAGGGAATAAGTAGCGCATTTCAGACCTGCCAAGAGAGCCTCCGGTCGGTGTAAGGAGGAGAGGAAGAAATGGGTGAATACATCCCGGAGCAGCCTCCCGAACGTTTGCATAAGCCAGTAGGGATGTGTCGGGTTCGCCCGTTACAGCGATAGGGTGTGTCTGCACCCGACGAGGTCGTGTCTGCGAGGGCATGGCGAATATGAGGTGGTACCGCGAGCGTTAGCATCGCCCTCTGTCAGTGGACAGGGGGCGTTTTTATTTCCCTGTCAGAAAAAACACAAATGAGAATACAGAAAGGAAATCGAAGCTATGGGTATTTATGAGGAACTGGTGGCGCGCGGCTTGATCGCACAGGTCACCAACGAGGATGAGATCCGCGAGATGGTCAACAACGGCAAGGCCACGTTCTACATCGGCTTTGACTGCACGGCAGACTCTCTGCATGTGGGGCACTTTATGGCACTGTGCCTGATGAAGCGTCTGCAGATGGCGGGCAACAAGCCCATCGCCCTGATCGGCGACGGCACGACCCTGATCGGCGACCCCTCCGGCCGCACCGACATGCGCCAGATGCTGACAGAGGATGCCATCAAGCACAACGCGGAGTGCTTCAAGCGCCAGATGGAAAAGTTCATCGACTTCTCCGACGGCAAGGCGCTGATGCTGTATAACTCCGAGTGGCTGAAGCCGCTGAACTATATCGAAATGCTGCGCGAGGTGGGAGCCTGCTTCTCCGTGAACAACATGCTGCGCGCCGAGTGCTACAAGCAGCGTATGGAGAAGGGTCTGAGCTTCCTGGAGTTCAACTACATGATCATGCAGAGCTACGACTTCTACTACATGTTCCAGCACTATGGCTGCAACATGCAGTTCGGCGGCAACGATCAGTGGAGCAACATGCTGGGCGGCACGGAGCTGATCCGCAAGAAGCTGGGTAAGGACGCCCATGCCATGACCATCACCCTGCTGCTGAACTCCGAGGGTAAGAAGATGGGCAAGACCGCCAGCGGCGCCGTGTGGCTGGATCCCAACAAGACAAGTCCCTTCGAGTTCTTCCAGTACTGGCGCAACGTGGACGATGCGGACGTGCTGAAGTGCATCCGTATGCTGACGTTCCTGCCGCTGGAGGAGATCGATAAGATGGCCGGCTGGGAGGGTTCGCAGCTGAACGAGGCCAAGGAGATTTTGGCCTACGAGCTGACGAAGCTGGTACACGGCGAGGAGGAAGTGGAGAAGGCCAAGGCCGCGTCCAAGGCGCTGTTTGCCGGCGGCGGAGACACGGAGCACATGCCCACCACCGAGCTGACCAACGACGACTTCGGCGGCGGCAGCATCGACGTGCTGACCCTGCTGGTGAAGTGCGGACTGGCGGCCTCCAAGGGCGAGGCGCGCCGGCTGGTGCAGCAGGGCGGCGTCACCGTCAACGACGAGAAGGTGACAGCCATCGAGAGCACCTTCGGCTGCGAGCAGTTCACCGGCGACGGCGTAGTCATCAAGAAGGGCAAGAAGGTGTTCCACAAGGCGGTTCTGGTGTGAGCCGGAAATCCATTTCGCTTATGATGCTATCATCATAATATAATCTCCATCAGGGAATGGCTGCGGCTCTGCCGCAGCCATTCCCGCCTTACAGCGGCTTTTCCGGGAAAAACGTTGCATTAAGCGAAGAAATATACTATAATGCACCGTGGCATGCAAATCTGAGATAAACGAGTGATGCGACATGAAAACACATGATTTCTATTTTGATCTTCCACAGGAGCTGATCGCCCAGACGCCGCTGGAGCGGCGGGACGGCTCCCGCCTGCTGGTGCTGGACAAGAGCACCGGCGCGGTGGAGCACCGGCATTTCTACGACCTGCCGGAGTATCTGCACCCCGGCGACTGCCTGATCCTGAACAATTCCCGGGTGCTGCCGGCGCGTCTGCTGGGGCATCGGCTGCCCGGCGGCGGCGCCTGCGAAATTCTGCTGCTCATTGATCGGGGCGACAACGTGTGGGAGTGCCTTGTCCGTCCGGGAAAGAAGCTGCGGAAGGGCGCACGGGTGTCCTTCGGCGACGGAGAGCTGACGGCAGAGATCGTGGAGGATCTGCCGGACGGCAACCGGCTGGTGCGGTTCGAATATGAGGGCATCTTTCTGGAGGTGCTGGAGCGGCTGGGCAAGATGCCCTTGCCGCCGTACATCAAGGAGGAGCTGCAGGATCAGGAACGCTACCAGACGGTGTACTCCAAGGTCAACGGCTCGGCGGCAGCGCCCACGGCGGGGCTGCATTTCACGCCGGAGCTGCTGGAGCGAGTGCAGACAATGGGTGTAAAGGTTGGGTACGTTACACTTCATGTGGGCTTGGGCACGTTCCGCCCGGTGAAGGAGGAGGAGATCACCGACCACGCCATGCACAGCGAATACTGCGTGATACCGCAGGAGACGGCGGAGCTCATCAACGAGACACGGAAAAATGGCGGGCGTGTGATCTGCGTTGGCACCACCAGCTGCCGCACGCTGGAATCCCATGCGGCGGAGGACGGCACCATGACGGCCAGCGCCGGGTGGACGGATATTTTCATCTATCCGGGCTATCGCTTCAAGGTAACGGACGCGCTCATCACCAACTTCCACCTGCCGGAGTCCACGCTGATCATGCTTGTTTCGGCGCTGGCCGGGCGGGAGCATATTCTGAACGCCTACCGGCAGGCGGTGGAGGAGCGGTATCGGTTCTTTTCCTTCGGCGATGCGATGTTCATTGGAGACGTGATGCCATCCAAGGCTGAAAACGGCGAAAAGCCCGAAAAATAAGGGTTTTCGTGGGAAACGGCTTAACCGGCGCAAAAAGCAGAAAAAGCCGCATGGATAACTGAAAAGCATCACGCATCGTTAGCTTTGAGGGGATGCTTATAAAATTGAACAACTTTTTTGACGCATAATGTTGCGGCGATACTGCATAGACTGCATAAGATGGCCCCGACCTCAGTATATGAGGCCGGGGCTTTTCTCATGTCTTGTAGGTGAACGTGTGGGTCGATCCGTTCTTGAAAGTGATGGAGATGACGCGGCCATCGTTTACAACGATGTGGTCGATGATCTGCTGGAGGAAGCTGCGCGGGATAGAGGGGTCAATGGCTCGGATATACTTCTCGTAGTCGATGTAGCGGTCTTCAATCAGCTTGTTCGCCATGATGTAGTAGCTGGCCTTGCCGATGAAGTCGTCGCCCAGTTCCTCGCTGGACTCTTGGTTCTGCAGTTCCTCAATGCGGGCGTTGGCTTCTTCGAGCTGTTTGGTGATCTGGCCGCGCTGCATGACGAAGTCTTTCTCTGGCATGGCTTCGTCGTCGTAGAGGTACAGGGCGTTCAATCTGGCGAGGGCGTTGTCGAGCTTGCGGCGCCGAGCGCGGAGGGTGTCAATTTCACGGATGGAGTTGTCATCACCGGAGAAGGCGATTTGCGGGCGGTACTCCACGGCGTCACCGGCAGAACGGAACGCATCGAGAAGCTGGCCCAGAGCGTCGGTGCTGACGGAGGCCACGTCCTCGAACGCTTCGCCACGGAGCAGCTTACGCTCCAGAACCTCGGGCGTCGTGGCCTCAGAGGAGTTCTTGGAGGCCCTGATGATGTTGGCAACGTAGTTCAGGACGAACGGGCCGAGCGTGGTGTCTGAGATGTATTTGTTGGTGCAGGAGGTTCCTTTGCGCCGCCGACTACCGCAGGCGTATTGGGAGGGGCGGAAGCCGTTCGCTCGCCGCCGGTCGAGGTTGGCCGTCATGTTGGAGCCGCACTGGCCGCAGCGGAGCAGGCCAGCAAAGACGTGGATGTTCTTCCTGACGTATGTTTTGTGAGATGGAACGCCGCCGCGCTTGTTCCGAGTCAGCAGGAACTTCATGCGGCAGAATACATCTTCGTTCAGAATGGGTTCGTGGTGGTTCTCGACGGTGATCCATTCGTCAGAGTCGCGCTTCTCGATGCCCTTGCCGTCTGAGTGGACGTTATAGACATACTGGCCGATGTACCACGGGTTTGTCAGGATGGTGCGCACCGTGGTTGGCGTCCATTGGCCGCCCGTCTTCGTGACGATACCGGCGTCGTTGAGGTACTTGGCGACATAGAGCAAGGACTGGTACTGCTCGTACAGTTCGGCCATGCGGCGGATGGCCTTGGCCTCTTCGGGAACGATGGAGAACGTCTTCGCTTCCTTCGACCACGAATAGCCGAAGGGGACGCGGCCGCCATTCCATTGACCGTCTGAGGCACGGGAGAGCATGACGGCCGTGACGCGCTCGGCGGTGGTCTTGCGCTCCAGCTCGGCGAAGATCAGGATAATGCGCATCATGGCCTCACCGATGGCGGAGGAGGTGTCGAACTGCTCGTTCTTGGAGACGAAGGTGACGCCGAGGGACTGCAGCTCGTCGTGCATGGCGGCGAAGTCGATCAGGTTGCGGCTGATACGGTCAATCTTCCAGACGACAAGGTGGGTAAACTCGCCTGTGCGGATGCGATCCATCATGGCCTGATATTCTGGGCGGTCTGTGTTCTTGGCCGAGTAGCCGGGGTCTTCAAACACGACGTAGTCGGTGATGCCCAGCACCAGCGTGACATAGGCGATAAGTTCGCGGCGCTGAACTTTGAGGGAGTCTTTGTCCACCTGCCAATGAGTAGAGACGCGAATATAGATGGCCGCCTTCTTCGCGGCCAGTTTCTCGGCGATGCGAGAAGCCATACGAAGTCCTCCTTTTTCGGGATATTCCATAGGAACGTCCGACCAAAAATCCACGGACGTTCCGTGTATAACCGTAACCATACCGTAACCGTAACCTATACCGTAAACGTAACGTAACCGTTAGATATAGTTTTGGGGCACCGCTGCTGCGATGCCCCGTATGTGTTTTTATTGCGAGACTGCTTTTGCGAAGCCTCTGGCCGCTGCCACAAGCCCCATCGTGCCATCCATCAGGGCGTCAATGCTGAGAGGCAAGACACTGATGGAGCCGTCGGGTGCAGGCTGCATTGAGGCCGTGTCCGCATAGGGAATGAGGGCCTCGAAGAAACTGTCGGCCTCGGCAGGACCTCGCCCGTTGCTCTGGAGCTGGTGTCGGGTGACACGGGGCTCGGCCACCACGTCCGAGCGATGCTGCCCGATGGTGAACTTGAAGAGCTGGTACGGGCGGCCGTCGCCGAGCGGAGCATATTGAACGATGATCTCGCGGCCGATGGAGACGGCGCTGAAGCCGTCCATGACTTCGAGGGCACTGATGAACTCGGTCACGTCGTCTGGGTCAACGCCTTTTGCTGCAGAGAAGCGGTCAATGAGTTCACGGCTGGTAAAGACCTTGTGTGCGGAGGCTGAGTCGATGACCTCGAAGAGCAGTTCGCCATCAGCCAGCGTTGCGGCGAGAGCCTTGCTGATCTTGCCCTTATCGGAGAAGCTGGCGAGGCCAGCGCGAACGAGGACGTCAATGATGTCAGCAGCCTGCCCTTCGGCGCGGTAGAAATGGTCGGCACAGACCTCGTTGAGCTGCTCCACGCTCCACGCCCGTACAATGGAGGCGACGCGCCGTAGATGCTTGGGATCAGCGTCGGTCGGCGACGCACCGGTAAGGGAAAGGGGGAGCCGAACGGCGACACAGCCGGTAGGCGAGATGAACAGGTCAATGCGATACTCCCGCCCGACGGTGTCGGTGAGATTGACGCTCTGCCCGATGCAGACGAGGTTCGTGTAGTTGCTGGGGATGCTGTCCAGACGTTCAACCTCCGAGCCGATTTCGGCAAAGAAGGCAGAACGTCCCCAGTCTTTGCCGAAGATCATGGTTAGTTCTCCTCTCGATATTTTTTGAGTACAGTTTCGACGATGGTACGGTCATCTGGCGAGGCCAGAGCGTACAGAGTGGCAAACTCGCGGACTTCTGTGGGGACTGCCTCGTAGCGGTCGTTGCTGAGGCCCAGCAGCCAGTCAACAGAAACGCCGAAGTAGCGGGCAAGCCGAACAACGTACTTGAGTTCAGGCTCACGGACGCCCTGAAGGTATCTCGACAGGGTAGGCGTCGAGACGTTGATCTCTGCGGCGATGTCCTTGGCGTAGAGGCCCCTGCTTTCAATCAGGTCGCGCAGGTTCTTCTTGAAGGCGGTAAAATCGAGTTCGAGTTCCATGATGTGCTTCTCCTTTGCCAGCGTGATTGTTTGTATTAGCCATTGTAAAGCTCTTTGGGTAAAATCGCAAACATTTTTTGCGAGAAAACTGCAAAAAACTATTGACATTAGCCACGTGGATAATTATAATAACCACATAGGTCAATTATCTTCAAAAAAAGATAGGCAGAAAGGGGTGAACATTATGAAACCACTCGAAATCAAGGGAGCCCGCGCAAGGCTTGGATTTACGCAGAAGTACATGGCAGAGAAGCTCGGCCTCACGGAAGTCTCCTATGGGAGAAAAGAGAGAGGCGAAGTAGAGTTTACCTTGGATGAAGTCCCGGAGGTCGCCAGCCTGCTCACGCTGAACAATGCGCAGGTGAACGACTTTTTCTTCGACGGCAAGTTGCCAACTGGTTAATCGAGGCCATCATCGGCGTCGGTGTATATTTTTTTGCTCGATGATTAGCCACTTGGATAATTTATCTTGCCACTACGGTAATTATAGGCGATTGGAGGCTCAGAGAAAATGGGACGTGACGCTACGAAAGCGGCGGGAAATCCGTGGTATCAAGCCAGAAAAAAGGCTGCTGAATATGATGACAGGCTATGTAGCCGTGAGAGCGCGGCTGAGCAACTCGGAATGTCGGTATCTTCGCTGGCAGATGCAGAGCTGGGGAACACAAAGTTCATGCCGGTCGATAAGGCGGTGCTCATGGCTGACAGGTACAACGCCCCGTGGCTGCTGAACCACTACTGCTTGAACGAGTGCCCGATTGGATGCAGACATTCGCTCTCCGACGAAGTGGTGGGCATTGACCGCGTGACGGTCAAGCTGCTGAAGAGCTTGAAGACCGAACAGCTCGGAGAGGTCAAGGACACGCTCCTCGACATTGCGGCTGACGGGAAAATCACCGATGACGAGAAGCCGGCGCTTCAAGAGGTTTTGACCTACCTCGATGATCTGGCGAAGACCGTGAGCGAGTTGAAGACCATCGGCGAGATGGCTCTGAACGAAGATGGTGATGCCCATGGATCAAAATAGTCTGATGGCTATACTCGCGGAAGAGTATGGCATCAAAAGCCAACAGGAGCTTGCGGAGGCTATTCGGCGGATGAAACCGTTGGATCTGGCCCCGTTCTGCGCGACACCTGAGAAAACGAAGGAGGACAAAGCATCATGACCCGAATGGAACGGCGAAGAAGACGCCGTCGCATCTTGCGAATCAAGCTGGCGACCACAGCGGCCGTGCTGGCGATGACCACGGCCAGCATCGTAGCCCTGACAGGGGGGGCAGCCGAAACGGTGCCCGAACCAACACCGCAGCCGCCCGCGTTGCAGGCTGAGCCGGTTCTGCTGGTTGCAGAGCACGACAGTACATATCAGCCCGTCCAGATGACGGCCGAGCCTGCTCAGGAACCGGAACCCGTAGAGGAAGAGGACGAGAACGAGAAAATCGAGGCCGCTCTGCTGGAGCAAGGCTATCTGCATGAGGAGATCCCGCTGGACTTCGACCTGCAGTGCCATCTGATTGCGGTCTGCGAAGAATACGGCGTCCCTCAGAACGTGGCTCTGGGCGTCATTCAGGCCGAAAGCTCGTTCACGGCCACAGCCGCAAACGGAAGCTGCTACGGCTATATGCAGATCAACAGCATCAATTCCGAATGGCTGTCTGAGAAAATCGGGGTCACGGATTTGACCGACCCGTACCAGAATATCCGCTCTGGTGTGTTCATCCTGAGCGACCTGTATGGGAAGTACGGGGACTGGCACAAAGCCTTGATTTGTTACAACTACGGCGAGGGCGGCGCTCAGGAGCACGTCTTCAGCAAAGGCTACACGACCACGTCGTACAGCCGCACGGTGATGGAATACGCGGACGCATGGGCGGAGGTGCTGGCATGATCGACACGGCGAAGCTGAACACCGAGGAGCTGGGAAACATCATCGTGGACGTCCAGAACGAGACCGGCTTCTGGTTCGATGTGGATGACATGGTCGCCATCATGCAGCACACCGTCCGCAAGGCAGACCTGAACGGCAAGGACGAGGCGTATGTGCCGCTCCTGTTCAGAAACGAGCTGGAAGATTATGTGATGCGCGAGAGAATCAATGCGATTGGGAGGAGAAACTTATGTGCGACATCTGTATGCACAGCCCTTGCCTGAGCGGCTGCCCAAACGCGCCAGACCCGACGCCGGTGACGTACTGCCGTTCCTGCGGCGAGCCGATTGTCCCCGGCGACGAGTACGCCGACATCGACGGTGAGGCGTGGTGTGAGGGATGCTTGGATGACCTGCCGCTCTGCGTCCTGATCCCGAAGTTGGGTTGGGAGTGGAAGACGGTACAGGAGGGCGAAAACGTCCAGTGCGTGGACTGCAAGTGCTGCGGAGACACCGAGCCGCTCCCGGTTGGAGAGGAATACGGCGAGATCGACGGGGACGCCTTCTGCGAGGGATGCCTCGAAGACACGCCACTCAGCGATCTGGTAGAGCGGTGCGGCCATGACTGGAAAACTGCGAGCGAGGAGGACATTCCCGATGGGTATGACGGTTGAGGTTCCTGAACTGCCCGAGCTGACCTTCGACGAGGCCAGCCATATCTACCGGCTGAACGGCGACATCATCCCGAGCGTGTCGAAGCTGATGGAGCCGCTGAAAGATCAGTGCTACGGCGGTATCAGCAAGCGGACGCTTGAGAACGCCGCCATCAAAGGCTCTGCGGTGCATAACAGCATCGAGAACTGGATCAAGTTCGGCATCGACGATATTCCGTCGGAGCATCGCGGCTACTTCAACGGCTTCGTGGAGTGGTGGAAGCAGTATAAACCGCGGGTCTTCGGCTCTGAGGTGCGCATCTACCACAAGCTGATGCGCTACGGCGGGACGATTGACCTGCTCTGCGAGATCGGCGGCCTGCTGGAGCTTATCGACTTCAAGACGACGTACACGCTGCTGGAAATGGCCTGCGGCGTCCAGCTTGAAGCCTACTCGCAGGCACTTATTTCCCACGGCATCACACCGCAAAGAAAGCACATCCTGCATCTGAAAAAGGACGGGAAGTGGTCGTTCCGCGAGTTCCCGGCCAAAGACCCCGCCAGATGCCGCGTAGTCGGGGCGCTAAAATGTCTGTACGACTATGAACAGTCTTACAAATAAACGAAAAGGAGTGTCAGTATGAACGACGCAAAGACCATCGGAAGCAATGCCCTTGTCCTTGACACCGCAGAAGAGAACGTGACCGTGATGAACGCTGAAGAGAGCAAGCTCGGCAAAGAAGTCAGCTTGATTGAGCAGCGGGCCGAAGCGGTCGTCGTCGCCTCTGGAGCGGATTTCGAGGACGCTGGCCTGTTCCTGAAGCAGATCAAGCAGGCCCAGAAGCAGGTCAAGGACTATTGGGAGCCTCTCCGCGTGTCCGCCAAGAAGAGCTACGACGAGGTTCTGAACCACAGAAAGGAAATGATTGAGCCTCTGGAAAAGGCGGAGAAGATCGTCAAGGTCAAGGTGAACGAGTACAGCGCGGAGCAGGAGCGCAAGCGCCGTGAGCAGGAGGAGGCCATGCGCCGACTGGCTCAGGCCGAGATCGACCGCCACCTGAATGAAGCTGCCGAAGCCGAGGCTAACGGTGACGCTGTTGGCGCAGAGTACGCTATGGCCGAAGCCGAGATGATGGAAGGGGTGTCCATCGCCGGTGGCGTCCAGCATCAGACGCCCAAGGTCAAGGGCATCTCCCAGAGCAAGACGTGGGAAATCTGCGAGTCCGAGTGCGACTGGTCTAAGGTTCCCGTGTCTCTCGTTGGCATTGAGCTGCGGCCGGTAGATAAGGCCGCGGTGCTCCGCCTGATTAAGATGTCCAAGGGCCAGGTCGAGATCCCCGGTATCAAGTTCCGCGAAACCTACACCACCAGCGTCAGCACCCGGTAAAACCGGAGAATAACAGGAGGTCAACATGAGCAACGAAAACAAACTGAGCACGGCACCCGCTGGGGCTGTGGCTCAGAAAACGGCCGGCGGGGGAGCCTTGAGCGTCTTCGCTGACGGCGCGAGCTTCAATACGGCTCTGCGCATGGCCCAGTGCCTTGCGTCGTCTACGGTAGTCCCCAAGGAGTACCACGGAAACGTCGGCAACTGCATGATCGCTATTGAGATGGCATCTCGCATCAACACCAGTCCGATGATGGTGATGCAGAACCTCTACATCGTCAACGGGCGCCCTGCGTGGTCGAGCCAGTGGATCATCGCCATGATTAACAGCAGCCGCCGGTATAAGACCGAGCTGCAGTTCGAGTTCGGGCGTGATAGGGCCGACGGTGGCCTGAGCTGCCGCGCTTGGGCGGAGGATTACTCCGGTCACAAGGTCTACGGACCGAAAATCACGATGAACATGGCGAACGAGGAGGGCTGGACGAGCAAAAACGGCAGCAAGTGGAAGACCATGCCCGACGTGATGATCCAGTACCGCGCCGCTTCGTTCTTCGGCCGCATGAACTGCCCTGACATGATTATGGGCATTTACAGTCAGGAGGAAGTCCTTGACATGGGCGACATCCCGACGGACGGCTTTGCGCTGGTCGTCGATCCCAGCACCGGCGAAGTGACCGAGGCTGAAAAGGATGAACCCATCACGCAGGATCAGCGTCAGACGCTTTTCAAGATGGCGACGAGCGCCTTTGGACAGGAAGCGAACGGCGTCCTGAAATCCCTGCTGGCCGCCGATGGCTACGAGTCCACGGAGGGCCTGCCTACGTCTGTGTATCACCGCATCACCGAAAAGGTCATGGAAATGGCTCAGGAGAAGAAACCTGAACCCGAAGCTCCGCAGGAAGCCAGCGATACCGTTCCTGCCAGCGACCAGCCCGATTTCCCCGGTAAAGAGTGATGCGATCCGACGGCATAGCCGTCACACAGACAGGCAGGTGAGAAAATGGCATGGATCAGCGTACACGAAAGTATCGACGGGCCGAAGCTGCGGAATCTGTATAAGCAGCTCGGTTGCTCAAAGTTCGAGGCGACGGGCATCCTGAACTTCTTGTGGTTCTGGGGGCTTACGAACGCTGAAAGGGACGGGCTCATACTGTATGCAGAAAAAGAGGACATCGAGCGATACCTGTACGGCGTCGGCGCAGGTTGTGTGCTCGATCCGAAGAAAATCGTGGATGCACTCTTCGATAGCGGCTGGCTCGACTGGTCGCCTCGCGGAATCTGCATCCACGACTGGGAGACTTGGCAAGCCCAATGGCAAAAGGCCAAGGATGCCCGAGAGCGCGACGCTGCCCGCAAGCGCGAGAGTCGGCGGAACAGCAAAGCGGCGGCCCAAAACGAGGAAAAAGCGGATGCGGCGAAGGACGGTCACACGGACGGTCCTGCGGACGGCGAGGAAAAGCAGCTTAAAATCGACGGGGGAGAGACTCCAACAGCCGAAAAAGCGCCGACCGAGCCTCCTGAACCGCCGAAGCCCCCTGCGGAACCGGCAACGCCAAAGTACACGCCGACCTTCGACGAGTTCTGGGACGCATACCCGAAAAAGGCTGAGAAAGGCAACGCCTTCAAGAAGTATCAGGCCCGCATCCATGAGGGCTTCTCACCGGAGGAGCTGCTGATGGCCGCTCGGAACTATGCGACCCAGTGCAAGAGGCTCGGCACCGAGAAGCAGTACATCAAGCACCCGAAGACGTTCCTGAGCGACAGCCGGCCGTTCCTTGACTATCTGCCAGATAAGAAGAAGGCCCAGCCGCCCGAGGACGCGGTGCCCGACAACAAAAATCCGTTTGCGGAATACGGGGAGGAATGACAAATGCAAGGATTTGACCCGCAGACCATTTTGCCCCGTATTGCCGCCCAAGGGCTTGAACGGCAGGAGATCCGCCCCGGCGATTGGTTCGACGATGACGGAATGCTCATGTGCGGGAAGTGCGGTGAGCCGAGGCAGGGGATGGTGACGGTGTCCGCTCCGATGGAGGGCAACCCCGAGAACAAGATGACGTTCAAGGCCACCCGTTCCTGCAAGTGCGACCGAGACAAGGAGGCCGCCGAGAAGCAGGCAGAGCAGAACAAAAAGGACATGGAGCGTGTTGCCCGTCTGAAAAAGGCAAGCCTCATGGATGAAAAGCTCCGCGAGGCATCCTTCGACAGCTTCCAAGTCACGAAGTACAACGCCCGAAATCTGAAGCTGTGCCGCCGATACGCTGAGGCGTTCGACGAGATGGTGTCCAAAAATCAGGGTTTGATTTTCTGGGGAAGCGTTGGTACGGGTAAGAGTTTTGCGGCTGCCTGTATCGCCAACCACCTGCTGAACCGCGGCGTCCCCGTGATGATGACCTCCCTTGTGAAGCTGCTGGAGCTCATTCAGGGCGGCGAGGAGAAGGAGAGCGACATCATCGCCCGGATGAACAGCGCGAAGCTGGTCATCTTCGACGATCTGGGTGCCGAGCGCAACACCGATTATGCGCTTGAGAAGATTTACAACATCATCGACAGCCGGTATCGGCGGAAGCTCCCGATGCTCCTGACCACGAACCTGACCATCGACGAGATGAAGGACGAGGAGGACAGACGGTACAGCCGCATTTATGACCGCATCTTCGAGACCTGCTACTCGATGCAGTTCACCGGCCCGAGTTGGCGGAAGAAGGAAGCCAGCCGGCGGTTCACGGAGATGGAGAAGCTGTTCGATATTGACTGAAAGGAGAAGCCAAATGGAAATGAAACAGCGGGTACAGCGCCTTATCGCTGACGTCGAGAGGGCCTGTATCAAGTACAAGCTGAACATGACGATTTACGACGGGAAGCTCGCGTTCGTCGATCAGGAAAGCCGCCACATCGTCGCAACGTGGGGCCCGCAGTTCAAACTCAGCGAGGAGTCTGAACATGGCGGGCAGTAAAGAGGTCTTCTATCTCAAGATCGGGAGTGAGGCTGACCGCGTGACGGTCGCCTCCATCCTGTTCCGAAACGGGTATTCCGTCCAGCCCGTGAAGCAGAAGAAGGACGGGAGAAGCAACGAATACCTCGTCAAGTATTGGATTGGCGAGACGATGGTGGAGGGGGCGGAGATACCAAAATGAAGCTGAAGTTTTCCGTCCTTGGAGAGCCGGCGGGCAAAGGCAGGCCGCGATTCCGAAACGCTGGCGCGTTTGTTCAGACCTACACACCGGAGAAGACGGTCAGCTATGAGAACCTCGTCAGGCTCGAATACCGCCGTCAATGCAACGACTTCAAGTTCCCCAAGGACACACCGCTTGATGTGCGCATCACAGCGTACTACGGCATCCCCAAAAGTGTCAGCAAAAAGAAAGCGCAGCTCATGCGCGAGCGGAAAATCAGACCGATGAAGAAGCCCGACTTCGACAACATCAGCAAAATCGTGTGCGACTCCCTGAACGACATCGCCTATCACGATGACGCCCAGATTGTGGACGCACAGGTAAGAAAGTTCTTCAGCGACGACCCGAGGGTTGTCGTGACAATTCAGGAAGCAGAATAGGAGGCAATCATGAAGAAACTCGCAAAACTCAGCCCCGGCCGCATTTTCAACTTCGCCGGTGAGAAGTTCGTCGTCATGGAACAGCGCGACGGCGCTGCGTTCGTCCTGCTGGCTCAGAGCAAGGAGTCCTGCCCGTTCAACGACAAGGACGATGCGGAGAACCGCAACGACTACACCCGCTCCACCTTGAAAGAGCGCATCGACAAGTGGGTGGAGTCCCTGCCTCGCACCTCGGAGGAGGCCGCGGCCATTCTCCCGTTTGAGGTGGATCTGAGCTGCACCGACCGTAGCAAGAGCTACGGCACCATCACGGTCAAGGCGGCGCCCCTGACACTTTGGCAGTACGGCCAGTTCAAGGAGTTGATTCCGCTGAACGAGGATGACTGGTATTGGCTCGTCACGCCTTGGGCGTGTCGGTGGCTCCGCTCCCCGTACACCGTCAACGCCAACAACGTGTGGTACGTCCTCTCCGATGGCAACTACAGCTACTACAGCGCATCCAACTCGTACGGCATCCGCCCCGCTTTGCTTCTTAACTCTGACCTCTTGGTCTCTTTGGACGACGAGGTTGAGGATGATTGCTGCGGCGAATGCGACTACTGCGGCGGCAAGGGCCTGCCCAGCCTCGACGGCATCAGCACGGCGACGCTGCTGGAGGAGATCCAGCGCAGAGCGATGCGGGCCGGCTCGGTCTTCATGGGTGAGGATGGGACGGACGAATGAGAGATCTGGAGTTTAGCGGCTATTGGGAAGGCGAAGCCGTGTACTCGTGCGACTGCTGTGGCAAGGACGTTTCGTTCCCGTTCGATAGCGAGGACATCGACTCGAAGGCCCACCGGAAAGAGCTGCGAGAGCGGCTCGGATGGATCACGACAAAGGTGGATGGCGAGTGGCACGACTTCTGCTGTGAAGCCTGCCGAAACAAGTACATCCGCGACACGACAAAATGAAGGAGGAAAATACCATGAGCAAGGACTATTCTCTGTCCCTGAGAGGCGAGGCTTTCAACAGCCTGTGCGCCGACTTCGACACCACGCTCCGTGACGTGCTGGCTGGCATGATCGAGACGGAGCAGAACACCGGCGAGATCAACATTAAGGTCAAAATCACCCTCACCGATGACTCGGCCCCCGACTACACCGTGGCCGGCGGCCATCAGACCAGAGAGGTGACGAAGCCGAAGTTCGACCACACCGTCGCCTACGTCATCCAGCGCAAGGAGAAGAAGAGCGGCAGCTTCTCCGGTAACTTCGAGTTGGTCTTCGATAAGGCCAGCGGCCAGTATTTCTACCGCGACATCGACAACGGCCAGACCACACTCTTTGATGGTGACGGCGATTCTGCTGACTTCGCCAACACCCAATATGACGTCGTTGACGAAGGCCCCAGAGGGCTTCCTGCGGCCCATGAAAGCAGCGTAATCGACGGGGAGGAAGCTGGACCTGCGGACACAGAAGACGCTACTCCTGACGCTGCTGGCGAGTTTGAGGAGAAAGCCATCGACCCCGCGCATGATCCGTCCAAGCCCTTCGGTTGGCTCCGCCAGTTCATCGGTGAGACGATGAATGTCACCGAGGCGATGGGCAATTACACCGTCCGTACGCAGGGCAACAAGGTTGTCCTGTCCTCCGCGACCAGCCCCGAGAACCCGTTCTACTGCTCCGCTGAGAAGCTGAGCCCCCATGTCGGTCACGCCGTCGTGTGCATCGGCTATGGCGATGACGAGATCGTGAACATCTCCATTGAGTGTGAGGATTGCAGCGAGGTTCTGTTCGACATCGACTCTCCCCATGTCGGCATGGAGGATGCCGCCGAGGAAGAGGCTTCGGGCGAAGAGGAGCCGACCGAGGAGACGGATGCGACCGACGCTGCCGCAGAGGAAGAGCCTGTCACCGAGGAACCTGCTGACGAGAACGAGCCCAACGGCTACGAGTACGACGAACCCGAGGCGCAACGAACCGCGATTTGAGCAGAGAGGAGGGCTGGCATGAAAAGCCCAATCGACATAGTGCGAGGCAGGATCGTTGACATCGACAAGCACGGCATCGTGACCATCAAGGCCCGCTACGACGACTGGCCGATGCTCCTGAAGCGCGAGTACAAGGAGTGCAATATCCAGATGATCGACAGTCGCCCGCTGTCCGATAAGCAGAGGCGCACCTGTTACAAGCTCATTCGAGAGATCTCGAACTACACCGGCATGGGGCTTGACCCGACCAAGGAGTACATGAAGCTGAAGTTCATCGCAGAAGACCTGCAGGAGACGGCTGACCAGATGTTCTCCCTGAGCAACGCCCCTATGAGCCTTGTGTGTGCGTTCCAGCGGTTTTTGGTGCGGTTCATCCTCGACTGGGACATTCCGTGCAGCTTCTCTCTGCTCGATTTCGTGGATGATGTTCAGGACTATGTGTACGCTTGCTTGGTGAGCAAGAAGTGCTGCATCTGCGGGAAACCGTGCGACCTGCACCACGTCGATCATGTCGGCGCAGGCCGCGACCGCGAGGAGATCATTCACGAGGGAATGGAGGTGCTCCCGCTTTGCAGGGAGCACCATTCCGAAGTTCACGTGATAGGGTGGCTGACGTTCCAGAAGAAGCACCACCTCACGAGAGGCGTCCTGCTGGATAAGCACCTGTGCAAGCTATACAGACTGAAACGAAAGGAAGAAACCGAGAATGCTGAACAAGATAATCTTGATGGGCAGATTGACCCGTGACCCCGAACTGCGGCGCACCGGAAGCGGGACGGCCGTGACCTCGTTTGCACTGGCCGTTGACCGCGACTTCAAGGGGCAGGGGGGCGAGAAAGAGACGGACTTCATCGACATCGTGGCTTGGCGCAACACCGCCGAATTTGTGAGCAAATACTTCGCCAAGGGCCGCATGGCCGTCGTGGAAGGCCGGCTCCAGATCCGCGACTGGAAGGACAAGGAGGGCAATAACCGCCGCAGCGCGGAGGTTGTGGCCGACAATGTCTATTTCGGGGACAGCAACAAGGACGGCGGTAATCGGTCTGGAGGCGGAAGCTACGGTGGCAGCTACGACAACAGCTACCAGCAGCCCAGCGGAGATTTTTCCGAGATTCCCGATGACGACGCCGGCGAACTGCCGTTCTGATAGGAGAGCATCGAATGGAAAAGAGTAAGATCGAGTGGTGCGACAGCACATGGAACCCCGTGAGCGGCTGCTACCATCCGTGCCCGTACTGTTACGCCAGATCGACGGCGAATCGCTTCAAAGGCTGCGACTGTGCGGCCGGCGGAGAGACCGACGAGAATGTGGTGTACCTGAAGGAACGGCTGACTGTTACCAGCAAGGACGGCGTCGTCCGAAATGCGGCGTACCCCTTCGGCTTCACGCCTACGTTCCATGAGTACCGCCTCAATGACCCGCTGACGAAGGGGTTCGGCAAGACGATTTTCGTCTGTTCGATGGCTGACCTGTTCGGGGATTGGGTGCCTGACGAGTGGATCAAGAAGGTGTTCGACGCCTGCAAGGCCGCCTCCGGGCACAGATACCTGTTCCTCACCAAAAACCCAGCGCGTTACATCCGACTGTACGAGGCGGGCCTGCTGCCTGCCGGCGACGAGTTCTGGTACGGCTCAACGACGACCGAGCGCGATGTGCCGATGTTCTGGTCGGATGAACACCACACCTTCGCCAGCATCGAGCCGATTTTGGGGCCTCTGGGCAATCCCAAGAAGGACATTATGGAGTCGATGGACTGGTTCATCCTCGGCGCGGAGACTGGCAACCGCAAGGATAAGGTCGTCCCGAAGCGCGAGTGGATCGAGGGCGTGGTCGAGCAGGCCAAGGCGCTCGGCAAGCCGGTCTTCATGAAGGACAGCATGAAGCCCATTTGGGGGGACGACATTATCACAGAGTTTCCGTGGAGCGAGTGAAAGGAAAAGACGATGACCAATGATGTGAAGATTTTTGCGAAGACCATCGAGCAGGAAGCGACGGAGCAGATCGAGAAGCTGTCCCACCATCCCGTGAGTGACGGCTCCAAGGTGCGGATCATGCCCGACGTTCACGCCGGCGCTGGGTGTACTATCGGAACGACGATGACCATTCACGACCGCGTCTGCCCGAACCTCGTGGGCGTGGACATCGGCTGCGGTATGCTGGCCGTCAAGCTGGGACGGGTGAGGCTCGACCTTGACGAGCTGGATAAAGCCATCCGCTGGAATGTGCCGGCCGGGTTCTGCACCCACAACTACCCGAAGGAGTGGTTCGACCTGAGCGGCCTGAAATGCGTCGGCATCGACAACAGCCGTGCGCTCCTCAGCATCGGGACGCTCGGCGGTGGCAATCACTTCATCGAGGTTGACAAGGATAAGAGCGGCGGCCTCTGGCTGGTGATCCACACCGGCAGCCGAAAGCTCGGCCTTGAGGTGGCGAACTGGCATCAGCACAGAGCGATGGAGGCCATGACGAAGCCCACCAGCGAGGAAATCAGCCGTGTCGTCGCCGAGTACAAGGCTGCTGGCCGACAGAAGGAAATCGCCGGTGCGCTGGAAGAACTGAGAAAGCAGCACAGCGACTTCGGAGTACCCGACCTCGCGTACCTGACCGGCGAGCTGATGGATGACTACCTGAGCGACATGGAAATCATCCAGCGTTACGCGGAGGCCAACCGTCAGGCCATCGCAAAGGCCATCCTGAAAGCTATGCACATCGTCCCGCAGGAGCAGTTTACGACCGTGCACAACTACATTGACCACGAGAGCATGATCCTGCGGAAAGGCGCCGTGTCTGCCAAGAAGGGTGAGCGCCTGATTATTCCGATGAATATGCGCGACGGTTCTCTGGTCTGTGTCGGCAAGGGCAACGACGATTGGAACCAGTCGGCACCGCATGGAGCTGGCCGCCTGATGTCCCGCAGCAAGGCCCGCGAGTCAATTTCCCTCGGAGCCTACCGAGAGACGATGCGGAACGTGCATAGCTCCTGCATCAGCTACGACACCATAGACGAGGCGCCGTTCGCCTACAAGGACATGAAGGAGATCATGGGCTGCATCGGCCCGACCTGCGACGTGCTGGAGATTATCAAGCCCATCTACAACTTCAAAGCATCGTCATAAGGAGGGATAGTCATGGGAAAGAACGGATACCTGCAACGGCAGAGGAACACGGTCAACGTCTACCGGCAGGCTGAGAAAGAGACGTACATCCAGTTTATGACCGATACGCTCATTCTCACCTTGAACGACCCGGCCGTCATGGGGAAGGATGTCTTTGGCGAAAAGCGCATCCGCCGCGTGGTGGAGGCGTGGGGCAAGGTCTTCGACAAGTACCACGGCGCTCTTGAGAAGGGTGACGAGCAGGACTATTGGCAGATCAAGATGGACATGAACCTGAAGGGCATCCTCGGCGAGAAGGACTTTGAACCCTTTGAGAAGAGGTATGAGTGGGTCAAGCAGGCGTGAGCCTCGCGGGGCCAGAGCGAAAGTGAGGTGAACGGGGCTTCCGAACTCTATGAACGAGGAAAAACACTACGACGTCGAGGCCGTCAAGCAACGGCTGATAGACCTCCGTGATCTGAGGCGTGAAATCGAAAATCAGTCCGAGAGGCTGGAGCGGTTGGAGACGAAGCTGGTAGGCGTGGGAGCCCAAGCCCTCACGGATATGCCAAAATCGCCGAGCCCATCCAACGACCGCATCTCAGACTTGATGCAGCAGAAGTTCGACCTTGAGGAAGACATCCGGGCGACGCTGGAACACAGACGGCGGGAGAGGATGTTCTTCGAGAAAATCATCCGTCGGCTGAAACACTCCGACGAGCGGGCTGTCATCCGAAGCCGATACCTCGACGGGGCAAGCTGGGGCGATGTGGTGGATCTGCTGTACGGGGACGAGGAGGATCTGTTGGAACGGGAGGATATGTACCGCAAGCGGGTGTTCAAACTCCACGGCAGAGCTTTATTGAGCATGGCCCAGTACATCGAAGATAACGGCCTGATGTGGAACCCCGACGACTACGACGAAACTGAATAGGAAACCGAGAGCAGGCTTCGCGGCCTGCTCTTTTTCTGCCTGCGCAGAGTATTAACGGAATGATTTATAATTATAGAAATAATATGAAACAATTAACGTAAATCTATTGACTTAGGTAGGTAATGCAGTATAATATACTCATAAGATAACCAGATGGATAATCCAAGATAACCAGTAGGAGGAAATAACGATGACCAGATTTCAGATGGAACTCAGCGGAAAGCTCGGCCAGTTTTGGCAGAATGAAGCCCAGAAGGAACTTGAGCGCGTGAAGTCCGACTTGGACTCGTGCAAGATTACCATTGACGCCGACGGCGTTGCCCGCAACAGCATTGGCCGCGCGCTGGCCGACGATATGCTCGAAAAGGTCGAGTTGGTCGCTCCTGACTGCGTGAACGTGTCCGCCACTCGCGCCACCTACGAAGCAGAGGTGCGGGAGGCTCTGAAAGGTTACGCCAGTCGGCAGCCCAGCGGCGAAGAGATGCACGAAATGAGATCGGTTTTCGGCGCCGGAACTACGGTGGTCGATGTCCTGAGCGGACGGAGGTATGCGGTATGAAAAATGGCGGGTGGGTCCGGTGGAGACATTGGACGGAGAGAGGGCTGGTCGCGTTCGGGCAGATGCCTATCCGAGATGTCGGGCGGGAGCTTCAGAAGTTTGAGGCTGAAGCCATCAAGGTCCTGAAAGAGACCGGCGCAGATCACGTCTTGTACGGCGTGAAAGAATACGACAGCGATGGGGATCTCGACACGGTCCGCTTCTATCTTGAACCGATGTCGGAGCAGGAGTTCGAGGATCGCGTTGTGAAGAACAGCGCAGGGATGACGGTCTATGCCGTACATAAGAGATAAGGAGGAATGCGAAATGAAACTGAAGGACATGGTGGAACTGTTGTCAAACAACGATGCCTGCGTGGTACTGAAGGTGAAAGACGGGCAGGAAATGAACCTGATCTCGCTCGGCTGCTTCAATGGAGATGAAGTGATGATGCGCCTGACGAAAGGAAGAGATGTGACCTGCACGTTGTTCCGAAAGAACGGCAAGAGCTTCTCGTGGCACTGGGGAGCAAGCGGGTTTACGCTGGTCACAGATCAGGTGTGGCGAATGGGCCAGCTCATTCAGAGTTGTATCGAGAATGACTTCGGCATCAAGTGTAAGTATTGAGGAGGGAGAAGACATGATTCTGAAAGTCCGGGACGAGCAGGATTTCAACCTGACCATGAAGCAGAACATCGACTGCGAGAAGGGTTTCATTGAGCTACTCGTGACCGCGTGGGACAAGGTGGCCCACACGACAGAGACGCGAGTCTTCTCCGCTGAGAAGTTCCGCGATGCTCTCGACTATTACCGCCAGAAGGAAGTGGAGATGTTCAACGAAGCGGAGGCACCCCAGCAGAAAAGAGAGTTCCGCGTGAAGACGCCGCTGGGCGAGCTGCGCATCCAAGCAAAGCACGGCGGCGGGGATATTCTGACTGACTATCCCGGCGTGTATGTGGACCTGATCCGTGAGGGACGCGACCCAGAGATGATCGCCTGCGTCGAATATGACAGCCACGACGGCAGGATGCTGACGACCGTGTATGACATTGGGCATGACGAACCGACTGTCATCCATCACTACGATTTGGACGAGGAGGAAGAAGCATGAGCAGACGCCTGACGAAAGAGTTGGTGTTGCAGTGGCTCAAGGAGGCTGCCGGCTGGGAGGCAGGGCACAACGAACTGTTCGAGTACAAGCACTGGAGCCTCGGCATCCACAAGGAGGACGACAGCTACCAGCCGTTCACATTCGGGGTTGCTGGGCACCACAAGGGAACGGCGGAAACCATCTGCAGGCGCTATCGGAGCATTGAGGAGGCCATGTTGCACGTGGTCAACGGCTTCAATGAAAATGCCAACGTCCGAAACCCGTATGCGTCGCTTGATGAAGCGATGAACGACACGCTTGGCTGGCTGGCGCGGGTCAACACCAAGATCAGTTACCTGTACCGCGACGCCGACAACTACAAGATGCGTCACGAGGTTGTGATTGCCGGCAGCATGAGCGAGGAACAGGAAAAGGCCATCGAGGCCAGCCTCGATGAAGGTGTTTACTTCATCCCGTCGCAGGTTGGTTTGCCTGATGACCGCTTTGGCAGCGTCACCGCGGCAGACCACCCGTGGTTTGAATGGGTAGGTGTTGAGCCTACTGCAGACCGACCGACGCTTCATGTGACGGCTGAGGAGTTGACGGCCAAGTTCGTAGACGCTGCGAACGGATGGACGGAGTCCACGGACGCGACAGCGGACGGTCTGCGCCCGTACAGCGTGACAGTCCGAGAAACGCTGTCCAGAAGCGTGATTATCTGGGCTGACAGCCACGAAGGGGCAGAGGAAAAGGCGGCTGACCTGAGTAACGACGGAACCATCAGCCTGACAGATCAGGACTTCATCGACCGAGAAATCGAGTGTAACGGCGTGGCCGGGGCATACGATCTGAGCACATTCAAGCAGTACGGCAAGGAGGAGTGAATATGGCATACGAAATTGAACTGCACTACGGCTTCGAGAGAAGCCACGATACCTACGAAACCTACCACGCTTTCGAGGCGACAGACATCGAAGAAGAGGCGGATGATGCCGCCATCGAAGCGAAGCTCGCTGACCTGCTCGACTGCAGCCCGGACGACGAGGACTTCGACTGCAAATCCATGCGCATCACCCTGCCTGAGAGAACGGTGGAGCGCATCCGAGCGGAGGGCTATGCGGCCGGTAGAGTCGGCATACTGGCCCAGATGATTGAGGGGCCGTGGAACAACGACGCCTGCAAGGGTTATGCCATCATGGCAATGGAACGTGCTGGCCTTGACCCGGAGATGATCCGAAAGGTCAGTAGTGCGATGACCGACTGCTTCGACGATACCACGGTCGCGGAGGCCGGTCGGTACTACGTGAAAGGAGCGGTTCGATGAACGACGAGACTACACGGATTGCCGAGCGGTACGGCATCACCGAGAAATGTGCATCGCTTGAGCGCGACCTGTTAAGCATCGACGGTGTGACCAGCGTGGAGGTTGACCTGAACGGCTTCCTTGATGACATCCATCAGGTGATCGTTCTGGTCGGGTACGATTTCCACATCGTCACAAGCAAGCTGCGGCTCGCCGTTGACGTGGTGAACACGGCGTATCTGCACGGGCTCGAAGAGTCTGGCGACAGGATCGAGGACTACGGTGAGCACCTGTACCTCGTTTTCAACTGCGGCCAGAGTTGGTCGGAGATTTTCCGTCCAGTGTCAAAATCCGAGGAGGGCGTATGAAAGTAAGCGAGCGAACGGCGCAATATAAGAAGCTACTCTCCATGTCCAAGAGTGTCATAAGAGAGTGCGACGCTGAGGCAAAGCGCCTGAGAGACATTGCCATCAATTTCCGAAATATAGCCGAGCAATACGATGCGATGGCTGAAGAAACTGATAAGATGAAACGCACAGTACCAATAGCGGACTGGGTTGACGTCATTAGGTCGCTGGCGTCTTCTATCGCCGCCAAGAAGGGTAAAAAGGCTGAAGTTCTTGGCCCGCGCGGCGTCGGCGCAAAGGTGGACATCATTCTGCACGACTGTGACGACCCAGACGACTTTTGGGAATGGAGCAATAAGGAAGTTTTGACGGTCGAGCCACATTTTACAGATAGCCGGGTGCGATTCTATTATGAAACCGGAGAACAGACAAAGCATTATTCACCGGGGTCAGTGGGTGCTATGAGCGGGCTGAACAGCGTCACGGCAGAACTCCCCGATGAAGAGGATGATATTGCTAACTTGTTTTGCAACGAAAAGAGCTGGAAAGAGATGGAGGAAACCGAATGAAGAACATTTACCTGCTGGCTGGTCCGTCTGGCTCTGGCAAATCCAGCGTTGCCCACGAGCTGACGAAGCGATATGGTCTGAAGGAGGTGTGGTCGTACACGGAACGTCCACCTCGCTATGATGGAGAACCCGGCCATATCTTCGTTACGCCCGAGCAGTTCGATGCGGCTGGCAAGATGTGCGCGTTTACGCTTTACGATGGCTACCGCTACGGCGTACCGGAGTCTGCCATTGAGGAGAACGACATCTATGTGATCGACCCCGCTGGAATCCGGTATATGTGGGAGAGATATTCCGGCAGCAAAGAGGTGGTAGTCATTGCCATCTATGCCCCACAGGAGGAGAGAGCTGAGAGAATGCTCGAACGCGGAGATACACCGGAGGCGGTCAAAGAGCGTCTGCACTTCGACGTCAAGGAGTTCGAGAACCTACACATCATGGCAGATGCGTGGTTCAGCAACCGCAATCTGGAGGAAACTGTTAAGGCAGTGTACGCCTATATGATGGTGAAGGAGAGATGGCTATGAGCCGGCATAAGATCGAGCGGCGCTACCGCAAGATGCAGGCCGACGCGAAGGCGTTCGGCGCGGAGCTTCTGACCGAGGAGAGCATTTTCATTGACGATGACCACCTCGATTGCGTGTGGTACGGCGGCCATATCGGTGGCCTGAGATACAAGGGCTATGAGGTGTCCGTCGAGGTACATGGAGACGTCGAGATCGTCGGCTTCATGAACGGCCACGATTTCCTGTATAAGAACAAGCAGAACACCGGCGCGATGAACATGGCGGCATCTGACACTCTGAGGACTACCTTCAAGAGCGACGCGGAGCTGTGGGACGCCCTCAACGCAGACGAAGAGGCCGAGAATAAGGTGGCCTTTGAGAACAATAGCTGGATCGAGGCATTTGTGAAAGACCCGAAAGGGCATTGGCACGGGTCGAGCGTCGTGGATGACGCGGACGACGTGCTGGACGCCTGCGGAGGTATTTCTGGATGGATCGACTGGCTCAATGAAAACTACATCAAGGAGGATAAGGCATGAGCAAACACATCACTCGGGAGGTTTGGGCGGCGGCCGGGGACTTCTACAAAGCGGCACAGCCCGGAGACACCGTGGACGAGCAGATCGTCAATGACTTCCGCGACTGCGTCCCGCCCGCATCCATGTCGAGCGGGTATCTGCAGGTGGGCGAGGCATACGACCACATGGTAGACGAGAATGGCCGCTGGCGCCCGACGTTTATGACGTTCGCCTTCAAGGATGGCGTCTGGGTTTACTGCGGGTGCTGCTTCCACGGCGAAACCGTTCACCGCCAGCGCGTTTGAATACCTGTATCGGGGAGTAAAAGACAGGAAAAGAGACTAAAAGAGAGCAACAAGAATTGATGGGGAGCGAACGGGATTGAAGTTCACCATCAACCTGTATTATCGTGTAGCATAGAAAATCTGGAGAGTCCGAGGGGGACAAGAAATCCAGACGAAACGGAAAGACAACAAGGAGGTTCAACGCATGAGCAAGATACTCTTCACTTCGGAATCGGTCACGGAAGGCCATCCCGATAAAGTGTGCGACCGCATCTCTGACGCAGTGCTCGACGAGGTCATGAAGCATGACCCGAATGGCCGTGTGGCCTGCGAGACCTGCTGCACGACCGGCATGGTGCTGGTCATGGGCGAGATCAGCACGGAGCACTACATCGACTTTGCCGGTATCGCCCGCGGCGTCCTGAAGGACATCGGCTATGACAGCCCCAAGGCGGGATTTGACGGCAACACCTGCGCGGTGATGGTAGCCATCGACGAGCAGAGCCCCGACATCGCAATGGGAACCAACGACGGAGTCGGCGGAGCGGGGGATCAGGGAATGATGTTCGGCTACGCCTGTAACGAGACACCGGATCTGATGCCCTTGCCTATCACGCTGGCGAACAAGATGGCATACCTGCTGATGAAGAAGAGAAAGGACGGCACGATCCCTCACATCCTCCCCGATGGAAAGACACAGGTGACGGTGGAGTATGACGAGGGGGGCAACCCGGTACGGGTTGACACCGTCGTCATCTCTACCCAGCATGAGGAGTGCGTCGCACCCGAGGATCTGGAGGAGCCTCTGAAGGAGCACGTCATCAAGCCCGTCCTCGACGAGTTGCTGACCTACCAGCCCAATATGGATGTTGACACCTACGCCCTGTTCATCAATCCCACGGGCCGTTTCGTCAAGGGCGGTCCTGCCGCAGACTCGGGCCTCACCGGACGCAAGATCATCGTGGACACCTACGGCGGCTATGCCGCGCACGGTGGCGGCGCCTTCTCCGGTAAAGACCCCACCAAGGTTGACCGCTCCGCAGCGTATGCAGCCCGCCACATCGCAAAGAACATCGTGGCTGCCGGCATCGCTGATAAGTGTCAGGTTCAGCTTGCCTATGCCATCGGTGTTGCGCATCCTGTGAGCATCCGCGTCGATACCTACGGCACAGGTAAGTACGCCGAGGATAAGATCTGTGACGCCGTCGAGGCCGTCTACGATCTGACCCCCAGAGGCATTATCAACTGGCTTGACCTGCGCAAGCCCGTCTACAAGAACACTTCCGCCTACGGCCACTTCGGCAACGTCATCGGCGAGGAACGTACTTGGGAGAAGACGGACGCTGCAGAGAAACTGCTCGAAGCCATCAAGTAAGCGCAACAGACCCAGCAAGGCGCTGCTTGGTGAGAACCCCTGAGTATCACAACCACACGGCGCCTGAGGGCCTGAAACCTGCATCGAAAACGCCATGACGGCGGAACGGTGAGGCGGAGGGCCATCGGCTGGGTATGTGTCACCCCTAAAAAGGGATTTCACAGCCTGCCGCAGCGAGGCGCGAGGCATCCGAACAAGGTCACAAAAATGCGTAGCGACACCGTAAAACCTTGCTTTAGGTAGGCCGTATGGTACAATAAAGTAAAGATATTCAGGAGGCAATCACATGGCAATTATGACAGGTCGGTATAGCAACAAGGAACTCCGAAACGATGGGTATTATCCCGTCGGCATCAGCGTCGGCAAGCCCAGATTTTCAACTGGGTACGAGATCCGTGAACAGTGCTACGCGCTGGCTCCGCGGTACGATATGCTGAAGCTGGGCTATGAGGAGTACAAGGCCGAGTATTTCAAGAAGCTGGATAAGATCGGCGTCGATAAGATTATCGGCATCGTCCAGCGACTTGACGCCAAGGCTCAGGAGGAGGACAAGAAGCTGGTTCTGCTCTGCTTTGAGGACATCCGTAAGCCTGAGAACTGGTGTCACCGCACGTTGTTTGCGGAGTGGTGGCTGGCCCACACCGGCGAGGTCATCGAGGAGATGCCTGAGGCTGACGCTTTGAAGCAGCCTAAGGCGGCAAAACCGCCTGAAGAGAAAGTTGAGCAACTGAGCCTGCTGTAACCGGCAGGCCGGTGATGTGCGGTGGCGGAATAGGTAGACGCAGCAAGGGTATGCGGCGCAGAAGGGCACAACAGAACGCAGACCTATTGGGGTTAAGTAGCTACCTCGGACGGGAAGAAAGCACGTTGTACGCTGCCTGCGCTATGCGGGGTGACAAATCCCCGCCCGCACATCAGATACCCGGAACTGGTGAAAGAGCATCACGCCCTCTATCCTTGAGGGAGTTCCTACCTCGCAAGTAGGGTTCCGGTCCATATACGGGCGAATGTCCCAAGGTGGCGACACGGTCTCCAAAACCGCGTGTGGTGGGTTCGATTCCCAACCGTCCGTGCCATAGGCCCCGACCATCGGGGCAACATCCGGGAATAGTGAAAGGTATCACGCTCGGCATCCTGTCGAGAGTTTCCGCCCCGTAAGCGGATTCCCAGTCCATATCCGGGCTTGGTGAAAGTGCATCATTCCTGCCTACCCGGCAGGCGTTCCAGCCTCGCAAGCTGGAGCCCGGTCCAGAATACGAGAAAGGCAGTCGGAGAACCGGCTGCCTTTTCTCTTGCATCGAGGAGTGACTCCATGAGGAAGATCGGACTGATCGTAGCAGTCGAGGAAGAGGCCATGCGCCAGAAATACGGCGAAGGCTACGATTTGAACGACGGCTACGGCACAGTGCTTTATCAAACCGCCAAAAGCCAAGTCTACGCCCTGTATAGCGGCGCAGGTGAGATTTTCGCGGCCGCCGCAACACAATACCTTATCGACCGCTACGAAGTCGCTGCGGTTCTTAATTACGGCGTAGTGGGAGGCTGCAGAGAAGACCTGATGGCCGACGAGCCTTGCCTCGTTGACTGCGTGGTGCATTGGCAGTACGACCTATCCGACGTGGACGGTGTGCCTGTTGGCCGATACATGGAGTACCCAGGCCGGCGGCTCCAGACCGATGAACGGCTCATGGAGATGGCAAGCCGAGTGTTCCCGAACCTGCGTCATGTGTGCTGCGCCTCTGGCGATAAGTTCATGGGCAAGGCCAAGGAAAAGCTCTGGCTCCACAGAGAGTTCGGCGCGGATGTGTGCGACATGGAAGCAGCGGCGATCCTGCTGACCTGCGACCGCAACGACGTTCCGTGCCTGATGGTGAAAACGGTAGCCGACAGCGTTAGGGGTGGCGCTGCGGAATACTGGAACGAGAAGGGCAGGACAGCGATGACCTGTCTGGACATCGTCGATAAGCTGATCGACGAGATGTAAGTGAAGACCACGTCTGAGAGGTGACGGCCGCAAGGCCGCCGCCTCTTTTTCGTGTTCTCGAAACCGATAGGAGGTCAGTACAATGGCGTTTTTTATGGACCCCGGAGCGATGTTCCTCGGGTGCCTGAACGGTGTTGAGCAGAAGTTTTTGATTGAGCTCATTAAGACCGCTCGGCGTTCTGGGTACACGCGGTTCGTAGAGCCATGCGCCGGTACATTCGCTATGGCAAATCTGGCAATCCAGTCGGGGTTCAAGCCTGAGCAGATCGAAACCAGCGACGTGAACATGATGACCTCGGTGATGGGCTACGCCATCACGGGGCAATCTCTCGAACCGCTGCAGATCCACGCGCAGGGCTTCTCCGATGAAGAGCTGTTAGACCCGGCCGTAGCTCTGTACGCGCAAATCTATCTGCGGACATCGAAGAGCGCAGGGAACGAGTATTTCCACAACATCCTGCGCGACCTGCACGACAGGCGTGAAGAGCACATCGAGAGCATACGCCGACAGCTTGAGGCCACGAAGAGCCTGCTCGGTGGTATGAGCTACCGCCCGCTGGATATGTGGGATCATCTCCGTGAGGTGAAGGACGACCCGCATACGATCATCGTGGCGAATCCGCCGACGTATTTCGCCGGCTATGAGAAGTTCTACGACACACAGGGCAAGATGACTTGGAAAGAGCCGCCCTACGGTATGTTCGACCCTGAGACCGGCCATCAGCAGCTCTACGACATGATGATGGACGCTCCCGCTCTGCTCCTGTGCTATCAGGAGAAACGGGCAGGTGAGGCCGTCGGCCACACCATCTTTGCCCGCTCTGGGACACGCGCCGACTTGAACTCGTATATCACGACGAACAGGGAAGAGGAAGCCGTGGCCCTCGCCAAAGGGAAGAAAATCAAGCGCCCTCAGGAGGGCAAGCTGGAGCCTCTGAAATGCAGTATGCTCCCGCTCGACTATGAGATCACGGAGGACAGTGACATCCGAATTATCCAGATCGCCGGCGCCAACGCGCAGTATTACCGGATGCTCTGGACGCACAACTTCGTAGGCTCGCAGGCGACCTACAACCGCGCTGTCCTGATTGACGGCTATGTGGCTGCGGTCTTCGGCATCTCGAAGATGGCTGCGGACTCCATCTTTGTGTGGTACGTCATGAAGGCACCGCACAAGCTGTACCGCCTCGGCCGTCTCTGCTATATGCTGGCCCAGAACCAGAGCTTCGTGGACACGCTGCTCGACGACATCGACCAAGAGAAGGTCACGAAGATGCGGACAGCCATGCTCACGAAGTACGCCGAGAACAAAGAGGTTCGCGGCATCATGAAGCTGGTCAACCGGCAGGAGGACGCGAAGAACGGGTACAAGCTGACCTATGAGGCCGCCCTTGTGGCTGGCCGTGACGAGAAGGCTACGTTGGCCGAATGGCTGAGGAGGGAGAAACAATGGCAGCAGAAGAGAGCACAGCAATGAGCTACGAGAAGATTTACGACATGGGCACTGGCCTGATTATCGCCAAAGTCCAGCTTGATAAGGTGCGGGAGCAGGACATCAACGCCCGCATCATGAAGAAGGAAATGCAGGATCAGCTCACCGCGAACATCAAGAACCGCGGCCAGCTTGAGAGCCTGCCCCTGCTGGTGGAGAAAGACGGCGTTCTGGAGATTATCTCCGGCCACCACCGCATCAAGAGCGCCCGCGCCGCCGGCATGAAGGAGATTATCGCCATCATCGACGTGAGCGGCCTGTCCCGCTCCAAGATCGCGTCGAAGCAGTTGGCCCACAACGCCATCAGCGGTTTCGATGACCCGTCCATCCTGCGCGAGATCTGCAAGATGCTCGACGACGTGGATGATATGCTGGAGAGCTTCATCGGCAAGGACATCATGGAGGAGCCTCTGGAGCAGTACGATAAGCTGCTGTCACCGGCGGTGCATTTCGACTTCAAGAACATCACGTTTTCGTTCCTGCCGCATCAGGTGAAGGATATGGACGCGCTGGTGAAGAACCTTGAGTCCTCGGCACCTGAGATTATCGGTGTCGCGCCCTACGAGCAGTGCAAGCAGTTCATCGAGGCGCTGGCCCGCTACCAGAAGTTCTCCGACATCCGCAACGTCGGCGCCGCCATCCACTCCATGATTGAGAGCGTCACGGAGAAGATGGACGAGGTCGGCTTCAAGGACGACGAGGAGTGGACGTATCTGACGAAGATTTTCGGCAGCAACGCCATCCCTGCGGAGTCTGCAGCTACCATTACGAAGGCCATCAAGAAGGCCGAGAAGGACGGTGCTATCACGAGCAAGAACCGTTGGCAGTTGATCGAAATGCTTGCCACCGAATATCTGGCAGGAAAGTGAGTGATGTGATATGCCGGCCCTCAGCAAGTACAATCCCGAATACCACGACGATTGGGCTTGGTCGCTGGCAATCAAGGGAGCCACGAACGACGAGATTGCCGAGGCTTTCGGCATCTCGACGCGCACCTTTATTCGCTGGAAGCAGGAGCATGAGAGCCTGAACGACGCAGTCGAGCGAGGAAAGAACATCGCCGACTCTAAGGTCGAGAAGGCACTTTATCAAAGGGCTTTGGGCTACCAGATTACCGACACCGAGAAAACAATCGACATGGATAAGGATGGCAACCCGAAGCCCGTCCGCATCAAGAACACGACGAAGAACATAGTGCCAGACACTATGGCAATTATGTATTGGCTGAACAACCGCAAGCGTACCCAGTGGGCGCAGCGGCAGGAAGTCGCCCTCTCCGCCGGCGATGATTCCGAAGATGTTCTGATCTATCTCCCCGCAAACGGCAGGGACGATGGCGACCAGCAAGAGTCCTGAGAGAAAAGTCCGTGTGCTGAAGCCGCAGTTCGGCCCGCAAGAGAAGTTTCTTGCAACCCCTGCGGACATCTGCATCTACGGCGGAGCGGCCGGTGGCGGCAAGACCTACGGCCTGCTGCTGTCGGCGTTGAGATACAAGAATGTCAAGGGCTTCGGCTGCACGATCTTCAGGAAGAACTACAAGCAGATTTTCGCCCAAGGCGGTCTGTGGGATGAAGCCCAGAAGATGTACCACGGTATCAACGGGGCACAGCGCAAAATCTCCGACGGCACGTGGTCGTTTCGAGATAAGAACGGCAACGAGGTTTCCAAGGTGTCCTTCGCGCACATCGAGCGTTCGGAAGAGCTGGACAACTGGCAGGGCGCTCAGATCTGCGAGATTGGCTTCGACGAGCTGACGCATTTCAGCGAGGAGATTTTCTTCTATATGCTGTCCCGTAACCGTTCGACCTGCGGCGTCAAGCCGTTCGTTCGAGCGACCTGCAACCCTGACGCTGATAGCTGGGTGGCGAAGTTCATCGCATGGTGGATCGACCAAGACACCGGCTATCCCATCTCTGAGCGTTCTGGCCTCATTCGCTACATGATTCGGCGTGACGAGGTCGTTTACTGGGCGGACACCAGAGAGGAACTCTGGGAACGCTTCAATCTGACCACACCGGAAGAGAAGAACGAACCGAAGTCGGTGACGTTCATCATGTCTTCCGTGTACGACAACCAAGAGCTGCTGCGTATCGACCCCGGCTACCTGTCCAACCTGAAGGCACTGTCGGTCATCCAGCGCGAGCGACTCCTCAAAGGCAACTGGAAGATCAGGGCCGCCGCCGGCCTGTTCTTCAAGAGAACGCAGCTTGGCGAGATCCTGACCATCATGCCGCAGGACGTCATCCAGTGGGTTCGCTGCTGGGACTTGGCGGCAACCGAGAAAACCGAGAACGGCGACCCGGCCTATACCGCAGGCGTCCTGATGGGCAAGCGGAAGAACGGCCGATACGTCATCGCGGACGTCATCAACAAGCAGATGAACGCCTCCGATGTGCGAAAGACGATAAAGCTGACTGCTCAGGCAGACCGTGCGGCGTACAAGCGCGTCCGCGTCCGCCTGCCGAAAGACCCCGGACAAGCCGGCAAAGAGCAGGCCGAGTCCTACATCAAGTTCCTGTCTGGCTTCGACGTTACGGCCGTCGCTGAAAGCGGCAGTAAAGAGGCCAGAGCCGAGCCTATGGCCGCCCAATGGCAAGCCGGCAACTTCGACATCATGTATGGCGAATGGAACGAGGCGTACCTGACGCAGCTTGAGAACTTTCCCGACGGAAAGTTCAAGGATATGGTCGATGCAAGCGCCAACGCATTTGCGGAGATCGAAACGAAGACGGCGTTCAACGTCGGCAACCTGATTTGAGAAAGAGGTGAGAGGGTATGGACGACAGACGCAAAGACCAAGCCGAGCGCATCGTGAAGAGGTACGCCCACCTGATCGAGATGCAGACCGGCAAGGCCGTTCGCCCCTACCGAGCCGACGGCTACGTGAACATGATGAACAAGTACGGCACGAGCAAGGACACCACGGAAGGGTATCGGTTCCGTGCCGAGCCTGTGGTTCCCGATGAACTGCTCACCATGTACTACGAGGGCAACGGCCTGTTTGCGAAAATCATCGACACGCCCGCAGAGGAGGCCATCAAGCACGGCTTCACGCTGGAGAGCACCAAAGACCAGAAAATCGAGGACTTCTATACGGAAGCCCTCGACGAGCTGGACTGGGAAGAAACGGCCATGACCGCCATCCGCTGGGCGCGGCTCTTCGGAGGTTCCATCGCCGTGATGATGATTAACGACGGCCGCGGCATCGACGAGCCTCTGGACTGGCGCAACATCCGGTCGATTGACGATATTCGCGTCTATGACCGCTCGGTGATCCAGCCCGACTACCAGAGTATGTTCTCCTACGACCCGCGTGACCCGTTCCGCACCAGAGGCTCCCGCCTCGGTATGCCCGAGTTCTACCACGTGACGAGCCGCACCGGTTCGTTCACCGTTCACGACAGCCGGTGTCTGGTGTTCCAGAACGGCATCTTGCCCGAGAACACGACCAATTCGATTTACCAGCTATGGGGCATCCCCGAGTATGTGCGAATCAACAGGGCCATCCGTGATGCGGAAGTGGCCCACGGCAGCGCAACGAAGCTGCTCGACCGCTCCGTTCAGGCGGTCTACAAGATGAAGGATCTGGCCGCAGAGCTTGCCACCGAAGAGGGCGAGGACAGAGTCCTGCGCCGTCTGCAGACGATTGACATGGCCCGCGGCCTGCTGAACAGCATTACCATTGACAGCGAAGGCGAGGACTACGACTTCAGGCAGTTCCAGTTCAGCGGCGTCTCCGACGTCATCGACTCGACCTGCAACTTCCTGTCGGCGCTGACCTCGATTCCTCAGACCATCCTTTTTGGCCGTTCGCCGGCAGGCATGAACGCCACCGGCGACGCCGATTTGGAGAACTGGTACAACTATCTGGAGCGCATCCAGAAGCGCATGGTGAAGAAGAACCTGCGCTATCTGCTGTCGGTCATTTTCCAAGCAGGCGTCCGTACCGGCGAAGTGGATGAAGTGCCGAAGATCAAGGTGGAGTTCAACCCACTGTGGTCGCTCAGCGACACGGAGCAGGCAGACCTTGACCAGAAGCGGGCGCAGACACAGTTCACCAGAGCGCAGACTGCCCAGCTTTACATCGACAAGCAGGTTATCGACCCGAGCGAGGTTCGCGCAAAGCTGGCCGACAGCGAGGAGTTCGACGTCGAGAATATGCTCGACGAATACGACGACGAGGATCTGTTCCCCGACGAGCCTGCAGAGGGCGGTCAGGTTTCCGGTGACGTTGGGCAGAGCATTTTCGAGCAGGGCCAGTTCGCTGACTATGCCGAGGGCACCAGCACCGAAGAGCACAAGAAAGACCCCGGCGGAGACGGTGAAGCTCCCGCCGCCGCACCTGCTGCGACCAAGCTGCCGCAGGACATGAGCGACGAGGAACGTCAACAGTCAGCCGCCAACGCCCCGCAAAATCGCGCTAAAGCCTCGGTACAGGATGTCAAGGGTGATGGGAATACATCTACCCCAGAAGATACAAAAGCCTGTGTAGGCGTTCTGGTGGTCTCTCAGGGCAAGGTTCTGAGTGGAACCAGAAAGACGGAGTTCGGCCACGGCCTGATTTGTGGCCCCGGCGGTCACATCAAGGAAGGCGAGGCTCCGAAGCAGGCGGCGTTCCGTGAAGCAGAGGAAGAGTTCGGCATCAGCCCGAAAGAGCTGATCCCGCTCGGAAGAGGTCCTATGGAGCCTGACACCGGCATTCAGCCGTACATCTTCCTGTGTACTGAGTACGAAGGCGAGCCGAATTGCGTGGATGGCGAAATGGCCGACCCGCAGTTCAGAACGCTGGAGGAAATCGAGCTGCTGACCCCGTCGCTGTTCCAGCCGTTTGCGGATGATGTGAAGCTCCTGAAGGCGACTCTTCGAGGTGAATGCGACCCTTTTGAAGAGGATGGCGGACCGGGGAGTGGCAATTTTGGACACGAGGGACGTAAAGGCGAGATCGGCGGCTCGGAGGAACGCGAAGGAAACACCTCCCCATATAACGGCGAAACCAGCCATGGACTCGAAAGAGGCGTTTACTCTGCAAAGAAATCAGAGTGGAGTAAGAATGCTGGACGCGAGCTGAGCGACCGTGAAGTGCAGGAAATGGTCGATGCGACATCGGACTACACAAGGAACTATAAGGATGTCGTGGCGGCTTCTGCTGGGTACTCGGGTGTATATGCGACGCGCGGTTCACTGATGGACAGTGAAGAAAAGGCTACCGCCGAAAAGAGCGCAGCGGCCATTGAAAAAGCGATTTCACTCTCAGACAAGTACGCAGGTACGACCAAGCGCGCGATGACAATGGACAAGGATGCCTTTGATAAGTTCATCGCAGAGTCGTCAGGGGGCAGCACGTTCGGACTCGGTCATCTGTCAAGCTGGTCTACTGGGGATGATGCTCTAAAGAGAGTGTTCAGATCCAGAGACGGTGATGACCCTGATTCGTACAACGTTGTGCTTGAATGCAAGTCGAAGAGTGGTGTTTCCATCAAGGATGTGGCCGACGTCGACATGGATGAAGTCCTGTATTCCAAGAAGGCAAGATTCAAGGTTCTTGATACCGACCCTGATTATTCCGTTGGGAAATACAAAGCCGTGAAACTTACGCTTGAGGAAGTCGGAAATAGAGGGGATTCCTCCGATCTCGACGGTGGCCCCGGATCTGGAAATTTTGGACATGAGGGCAGACCGGGTGAAATCGGAGGATCTGCACCATACCTGACGTCTACTGCCTCGAAGTTGTTTCAGAGGTAGATGGGAAATAGGCAGAGCGGACAATGACCGCCCTGCTTTTCTTTTGCCCGCAACCCATCGCCAAACCTGCGTAAATGACCGTAAAGGGGGCTTTGTCTTTGACCAACAACCAATACCAAGAGGTGGTTAAAAAGGCTGTACGCCCCAAGTTTCGGGGAAATAGACCCCTTCCTGCGAAGACCACCCCGCAATACCCGCAATCTGCAGAGCGTGAGTACCGGCGCATCGCCGGCGCCTATATGCGGCTGCTGAACGAGGAACTGAAGAAGAAACTGCCCGCCATGATGAACGAGTACAAGCGGGAACGGCGTGGAGACTCCCGACTGGATGACAGCCGCGACCTCGACGCCCGCATCCGTCAGATGCTTCAGGAAGTGTCTGCAGCTCTGGAAAAGCGCATCGCGCAGTTCGGCCTTGACAGCAAAATCCAGCAGATCGCCAAGATGACGCAGAACACCTCAGTACGAGAGTGGAAACGCGCCGTCAAGGACACGCTGGGCATCGACATCCTGGACGACTACTACTCGGGCGAGTTGTACGAGCAGGCCATCCAGAGGTGGATCGCCGAGAACGTGGCCTACATCAAGAGCCTGCCGACCGAGACGCTCGGCAATATGCGGCAAATCATTCTGGATGGCTACTTGAACGGGCGACCGATCCGTGACATCCAGAAGGACATCCAGAGCGAGTACGGCACGTCCAAGCGCCACGCCCAACTTTTGGCCCGTGACCAGCTTGCGACGTTGAACGCACAGATCACGAAGATGCAGCAGACCGACGCCGGCTGCAAGAAGTATCGGTGGTCTACGTCCCACGATTCCCGCGTCCGCCCGTGCCATGCGGCGCTGAACGGGAAGACCTTCGATTGGAACGACCCGCCTGAGATGTGGTACGACACCAAGGCTGGCCGAGTCTACACCGGCCGCAAATGCCACCCCGGCGAGGATTACTGTTGCCGCTGTGTGGCAATCCCCGTGTTCGACTACGACGGGGTGAATATCCCCATGAAATAATCAGGCGAGGAGGAGAGGACATGGAAACGAAAGAGAAGATCAAGGTCTTCATCGACTTCCAGAACGGTAAGACCGTTTGCATCTGCAAGCGCAGCCGCAAACGCTGCGGCAAGAACTGCTCGCCTGAGGTAGTCGAGAGGGATAAGTTCGCTGAATGGGAACGCACCTTCCATCGTGACCGCTTCGGAAAGAGCGAATAGGTGGTGAGTGCGATGACCAGATATAGACCCACCCGAAGCCGTGACGCCCCCATAGGGGCGCACCCGGCGCCAAATTCAGAAGAAAGGAAGGAAGAGCCGTGAAGAACGCTTGTGCAATCAGCAGTCTTGCACGTCAGCTTGGCAAGGTGAGCGAAAAGCTCGACTCTCTCGCTATGGGAGTGCAGGATGTGGAGCAGAACGCCCCTGACCTGACCGACGTGTATCAGGGTTTGCTTCTCGACGAGATCGAGCACGTCCAGATTTTGACGCTGGAACTCACCAAAGCCGTTGTGGCTGCGGCAGAGGAAACCAACGCCGACGAGGGCGGAAGTGTCTTCGCTGCCGGCGACCTGACCGCTGAAAAGGCCGGGGACGGTGACGGAGACAACGGGCAGAGTGAGGAGAAGAAGTGATGCTCACGCTGCAGAACACTCCGAAAGGAGGTGGGCCCAATGAGTGAGGCCCCGAAATTATCTCAGGTGATCCGTCTGGACAGCCTCCCGCTGAACCAGACGTATTTCACTCCCGAAGGCTACCTGATGGACAGGCCGATCCTGACCAGCACGGGTATCTTCGAGTACACCAACCCTGACGGGAGCGTCAGGAGGGAGCTTCGGCTCCCTGAGGAAGTCTTCGCTGCTGAGAGTCTTGCCTCGTATCAGGGCAAGCCCATCATCATCACGCATGATGCGGGTCTGGTGGACAAGGACAACGTCCAGAAGCATCAGATCGGCACCATCCTGACGGAAGGGTATCGAAGCGGGGATGACGTCCGTGCGGAGATCGTTATTCACAACACCGACGAGATGCGGTATTGCGGCCTGAAGGAGCTGTCCCTCGGCTACAATCTGACGCTCGATGAAACGCCGGGTGAGTGGAACGGCCAGCACTACGACGCCATCCAGCGGGACATCCGCATCAACCACTTGGCCTTGGTCCGGGAAGCCAGAGCCGGTGAACAGGCGCGGTTAAATATTGATGGCCGTGATCCTGCAAGAACTCTCAAAGGAGGAAAAGTCATGAAGAAGAAAAATGCTCCCAAGAATGCTCGTCGCGCTGATGGCGTTCTGTCCCCGGAAGAGCTCGCCAAGGCCATCGAGGAGTACAAGGCCCGCCGTGCTCAGCGCCTCGCCGCCAAGACCGACGAGGACCCCACCGAGGGTACTGATCCCGTAGTAAGCGCCAAGCCCACCAACGCCCCCGCTGCCGCGCAGGATGACGACGATACCGTTGTCGCTCCCGCCGGTCAGGAGCCCCAGACTGTCGAGGATAAGGTGGCGGCTGTCAAGGACAACCGTGACCGCCGCGATGCTGACGGCGACCCTGAGGATCTGGAGTCCGCGAAGGGCGTCATTGCCAATCAGGACGAGGACATGGACATCCTGTTCGACATCATCGACACTCTGCTCGCGCAGAAGGAGTTCGACGAGGCTGGCTGCACCGATCCTCAGACCGACGAAGGTGATGACACCACCGACGAGAACAACGACGAGGGCGACGACGACACCGACAATCAGGACAGCGACGATGACCCAATCCCCACCGCTACGCCCGCCGACCACACCCAGGGCGAAGTCCTGAACGCCGACGGCATCGACGCCATCATCCGCCAGCGCGTGAAGATCGGCATGATCGGTAAGGCCCTGAACCTCGACGGTGTTGAGGATATGAGCATCTCCGCCGCCAAGAAGGCCATCATCAAGGCTGTGCGTCCCGAGATGCGTCTGGACGGCAAGAGCGATGCGTTCGTGAACGCTGCGTTCGAGTACGCCGTCGCCGATGTCGAGTCCCGCTCCAAGAAGGACGTCGGCTACCAGAAGAAGCAGATGTTCAACCGCGACTCTCGCACCCCTGTCAGCAACGGCGTCGGTTCTGCTGATTCCGCCCGTCAGAAGATGATCGAGCGTCGCCAGAATAGAGCAAAGGAGGAAAAGTAACATGAGTGCTCAGACCAAGTACGGCTATTCCACCCCTATTGGCGCGGCTGGCGGTATCGTTGATGTCGCGCCGCACCAGATCGACACTTTCCTCAATGAAGAGGAGAACGGCGTCTTGAAGTTCGGCGCGGGCGTCGTTCAGGGCAGCAAGCCCGGTGTCAATATCGCCCTGCCCAAGAAGGCCGCTACCGCCGCCAAGTTTGAGGGCATCACCACCAACAACCGCACCACCGAGTACGATCTGGAGGGCAAGCTCGCCGTTCGTAAGGGTGCTGCCGTTGGCGTCATGCGCTACGGCAAGATTTACGGCCGCGTGGCTGAGGGCGTCGAGCCTGCCTACGGTGACAGCGTTTACCTGATTACCGAGGGCGAAGAGGCTGGCTGCTTCACCAACGAGGCTGGCACCCCTGCTTCTGGCGAAAGCCATCAGGGCGACCCCGCCACCATCGCCGTCAAGGCCCGCTTTGTCGGCGGTGTCGATACCAACGCCCAGATTGCCCCGATTGAGCTGTTCAATCAGGCTCAGGCGTAAGAAAAGGAGGAACGTGAATTATGGCTACCAAAAAGCACATGAACTATGATAGCGACGAGGCCATGACCCTGCGGGGCTCCAAGATCCCCAAGGCTATCATGGCTTCCGAGGGCACTCGCTTCGATAGTGCCGAGGATGCTTCCGTCTTTTTCGCCCGTGAACTCGACCACGTCAAGGCTCAGTCCTACGACGTCGAGTACCCCGAACTGACGGCCCTGCACCTGTTCCCGCAGAGCTCCGAGGCCGACCCCGGCGCGGAGACCATCACCTACTACACCTACGACAAGACCGGTCTGGCGAAGATTATCGACAACTACTCCACCGACCTGCCCCGTGCGGACGTGACCGGCAAGCCCAGCTTCGCCAAGATCAAGTCCATTGGCGACAGCTACGGCTACTCCGCTCAGGAGATGCGGGCTTCTCGTCTGGCCGGCAAGTCTCTGGACGCCCGCAAGGGTGAGTCTGCTCGTTACCAGATCGACGCCCTGACCAACAAGATCGCATGGTGCGGCGACGAGGAAAGCGGCCTGATGGGCGTTCTGTCCGACGGCCAGAATATTCCTCTCTACACCATCGGCGCCAATGCCAGCGGCAAGACCAAGTGGGCCGAAAAGTCCGCCGACGAGATCCTCGCCGACGTGAACGGCATGGCGAAGCAGGTTGCGAAGATCACCAAGAACGTCGAGCGCCCCGATACCCTGTGTGTCCCCGCTGACGTGTTCATGGACATCTCCACCCGCCGCATTCCCGACACCAGCACTACGGTTCTGGCGTTCATTCAGGAGCACGCTCCGTACATCAAGAACGTCGTGTCTACCGCTGAGCTGGATGCCGACTCTCCTGAGACCAACCCCTACGCGACCGGCGGCAACCCCCAGGGCGTGGCGTTCCTGTTCAAGAACGACCCCCGCAAGCTGACTCTGGAGAACCCGATGCCGTTCTACCAGTACCCCCTGCAGGTCGAGAAGCTGGAGACCATCATTCTCTGCGAGGCCCGCACCGCTGGCGTCATCGTCTACTACCCGCTGTCCGCTCTGATCGCGGTCGGCGTGTCCTAAGAGGGGAAAATTTTTGTGGGGAGGTTGCCACGCGGCAATCTCCCCATAACATTTGCGCCAATCGAGAATAACGTCAGGCTGTCGAGGAGCCACCCTGCGGCAGCCCACGAATAACAGGAGGTTCATCATGAAGATCAGAAATAAGGGCTCCAAGATTATCAACATCGGCACGACGATCCTCATGCCCGATGCGTCTATGGACATCAACGAGGCCACTCTCAAGCTGCCCGCCATTCAGGCGTTCATCGCCAAGGGGCTGCTGGAGACCGACGAGAGCGAGGCCGCCTTCCAGAAGGCCGTCGAAGAGGCTGCTGCGAGAAAACTGGAAGAGGATGCCAAGGTGAAGGCCGAGGCAGAAGCCAAGGCAAAGGCCGAAGCTGACGCGAAGGCCAAGGCTGAGGCGGAAGCTGCTGCCAAGAAGGCCGCAGAGGATAAGGCCAAGGCTGACGCCGCCAAGAAGGCCGCTGCCGCAAAGGCTGCCGACGAGAACAAGTAAGGAGTGAGCGCCATGAAGGCCATCCAGTACATCCGACTGATCGGGAAAGAGTTCATCTCCCTGACCGACGCGGAGCTTCACCTTTGGGTGGAGATGGTTCGCCCTATGGTGAGCCGTAAGCAGTTCGGGAAGCTGTATGAACAGGCGATTGCCTATCTCGTCTGCCACAAGCTGAAGATGGCCGGGTATGGCGAGAATCCGCTCGGAGATATGGGCGCTATCGGCATCGGTTTCGCTGTTGGAAGCGTGTCCGAGGGCGGGAGCAGCATCAGCTTCGGGGCGAATCAGAGTTCCAACCTCGCAACGGATGCCGAACTCGGTTTGACCGCTTACGGCGTTCAATTTCTCCAACTCCGACGGATGGTTATTGTCCCAATCCATTGCAGCGGTGAGCTTGACAGCTCTGGCGGCAAAGGGAAGAACAATCCGTGTATCGTGCCTGTCGCCTCTGACGCCGTCCTCGGCGGCATCAAGGTACGCCCCGGCTCTGGCTTGAAGCTGGAACCGGACGGGACGCTCTCTGTTGATAGGGAGGAACCGTAATGGCGTTGAGCATTTCAGACCTGACGCCTGAGGGCAGAAGGTATTTCGAGCAACTGCAGAAGCTCTCCCGGCTTGAAGTGCAGGTCGGGTTCCAAGAGGGCCAGACCTACGAAGACGGCACATCCCTTGCGGACGTGGCCGCGTACAACGAACTCGGCACCTCTGACAGCCCAGCCAGACCGTTCATGCGACAGAGCTTCGAGAACCACGAGCCCGAACTGAAAGCGGCCTGTGAGCAGGTCAACAAGACGCTGGCCGAGGGCGGCACGACCGAAAAGGCCCTAAAGGATTTGGGCGTCTTCTGCAAGGGCCTTGTGCAGCAGGAGATCGTCGATGGCGGTTTCGTGGCGAATAAGCCATCCACCATCAAGAAGAAAAAGTCCGAGCAGCCGTTGATAGACACCGGCCACATGAGGCAGTCGGTTGACTTCGTCATCAAGGAACGAGGTGATTGACCGTGAACATTACGTTGTTCAACAAGAAATACTGGGTACGCCGGTTCAAAGAGCCGCAGAACATTCGCGGTTACATCACCGCAGACCACGAGGACTTTGTTGCCAGTCTGCATATCCACCCGATGGGTTCGGATGCGATGCTTGCGCTGCCTGAGGGCGAACGCAAGATGAAACATCTGGAAGGCCACGGAACCGATGTGCTGATACCGGCCAGCGAAGCTACCGGCATCAAGGGCGACCTGTTGTACTACATGGGCGACTGGTACGAGTGTACTGCCGCCCAGCCGTGGGATCATACGGTGCTGTCGCACTTGAACTATCAGTTCTGCCTCGTGCCGACAGACGGCGCGCGGGCTTCGGACATCGAAGACCCGCCGCAGGATGACCCAGCAACAGCGGGGAAGACCCAGCAGGAGATCCCGCCCATTACGAATTTCCCCATTGCGTCCGCAGACACCGTCGGCGTGGTGCGCATCAAGGACGATTCCGGGCTGGTGATTGACGAGGAGGGCTTCTTGTCGCTCGCAAAGCCGACCGACGGAGGTGATACGCCATGAGAGTAGGGCAGGCCAAGGAGCTGTTCCGCGCTCTGACCCAGCAGTATTTCGGCGGCGCCAACGTCGTATTCGCCAATCAGAGCCGCACGGCCAAGCAAAAAGAGCCGCTTGTGGTGCTGACCCCCGGCAACGTCCACCGCCCGCAGGCTCCGAACTACACGTTCGTAGATGGTGAGGTCGTCGGGCATTACCTCTCCCGCTTCTCGATCACGGTGGATCTGTTCACGAACGGTTCGCCGGTCGTCGATGAAGCATCAGGGAAGGTCGTGGCATACGAGGATAACGCGGTGGACGATATGCTGTCCTTTGCCGACTTCCTCAATTCCGAGCATACCGTCCAATGGAGCCATCAGAACGATGTGAGCATCCTGATTGACGGCGATGTGCTGAACCTGACAGGTGTTGTGAACGATACGAGCTACGAGTTCCGTTCGCGCCTGACGGTTCAGTTTTATTTTACCCAAAAGGCAGTGGGAGCTTCCACGGCGCTGCTGGAAAGCAGCCTGCAGTACCCCACAGGCGAGAAAGACCCGGAAACGCAGGAGCCGACCTACACGCCTACCGAGCCGCCTGAGACTGATAGCAAGTCCGGGCCTTGGGGCGACGAGGAGGAGCCTATCGTCGTTCCGACATTCGAGCCGTCCGCCAGCGGTGGCGGAACCGAAGAGCTGGCAAAGGAAGAAACCGGCTACTTCACCGAAGTTGAGATAAAGGAGGAAACAGGCAATGAGTAAGAACTACGACATGATTGCCACGGTAGACATCGACATCGCAACCCCGATTGTGGATGATACCAGCTTCGACAATCTGCTGATTATGGGTCCTGCGCCGAAGACTGGCGCCAAGTCCCCGTCCCGCGTTGGGGTTTACTCTGACATCAGCGAAGTGGAAGACGCCGGCTTCGTCACAAGCGGCGCGGATGCCGACCCCGTCGGCCTTGCCGCAAGCGTGGCCTTCGCTCAGAGTCCTCGCCCGACGGCGGTGTATATCGCTGTTCAGCAGCTCTCCGAAGGCGCTGTTGTGGCCGGCCAGACCATCAAGGACACCAATGCTGCGGTCGCGCAGTATGCGGGCAAGAAAGAGGGCCTTACCGGCTGCGCCATCTCCTTCAAGGAGTCTGCCCGCAAGCTGAGCATGGTTCTGGACGGCCCAATCGCCGGCGTCAAGAACACCGGCCTTTTCGATATGCTGGCGGCGCTGATCGCCGACGGCTATACCGCGACCATCGAGGACACCGCCATCACCGACGGTGCCAGCTTCAAGGCTTGCCCTGTGTGGAACAGCCTGAAGAAGCTGGACAAGGGCGGGGAGGAGCAGTTCACCGTCGCGGTGAATAAGACCGGGGGTACTGCGGTGCTCTACACCGTGGCTATTTCGTACCCCGACCCCGACGCGCCTGCCACGCAGGCCGCCGAGGACAACGAGCCTGCCAACACCCCGGACACCGAACTGGAGACCCCGGCAACCACCATCGCCCGCGCTCTGGCTACCTCCGGTTGGTACGTGCTCTGCACCGCGGGCGTTGACCCCGCCAAGTACGAGGAGATCGCCGCGTACATGGAAACGCAGGAGAAGCTCTTCTGCTACACGGAGCTGAACTGCTTCGCAGCCCCCGGCACCGTCCGCGAGGACGGTGAGGATCTGGTACAGCCGTCCGTCGGCAACGTCTACTTCCGTACTCTGGGCGTCTATGGCCGCGAGACTACGGATCAGGCCGACGAGGACATCCCGCCCGCGAACCGCTACATCAACGTGGCGTTCGTTGCGAAGTGGCTGAACTACGAGTCCGGTAGCGAGACGACTGCCTTCAAGCAGCTTGCTTCTGTGTACCCGTCCAAGCTGACCAGCACGGAGATGAAGGCTCTGGCTGACAAGAGCCTGAACTACTTCATCACGGTTGGAAGCAAGAACCTGAGCATGAACGGCAAGGTCATCGGCAACGAGTGGGCGGACATCATCCGGTTCCGCGACTGGCTGAAGAACGATATGCAGCTTCGCGTTGTCAATCTGTTCGTCACCCGCCCGAAGGTGCCGTACACCGACGCGGGTATCTCTCTGGTGCAGAACCAGATGATTGCCTCGCTGAAGTCCGGTCAGGACGCCGGCGGCATCGCCGAGAGCGAGTTCGACGAGGACGGCACCGAGATCCCCGGCTACGTCACGTCCGTTCCTCTGGCGGCCAGCCTGTCCGCGTCCGAGAAGGCGTCCCGTAAACTGACGAAGTGCAAGTTCAAGGCCAGACTGGCCGGTGCGATCCACTTCGCCGAGCTCAAGGGCAGCCTGACCTACGAACTGTAAGGAAGGAGGAACTGAGAGATGGGTAAGATCAAGACCTACAACCCGAAAGAAGTCACGATTGCGCTCGGCAACCACATTGTCGCCGGCTACGCCGACGACAGCTTTATCACCATCGACCCGAATGGAGACGGTGTCACTAAGAAGGTCGGTTGCGACGGCGAAATCGTCCGCAGTATCAGCCCTGATGATACCTACATCGTGAAGCTGACCGTGCTGCAGACCTCAGAGACGAACAGCTTCCTGCAGAACCGCTTCAAGCAGGATCGTCAGACCGGCGACGGTATGTTCCCGATCCTGATTAAAGACCTGAAGGGCGGCATGGTGTTCAGTTCCGACGCGGCATGGCCCGCCAAGCCCGCATCCCGCGGCTTCGGCAAAGAGTCCAACAACCGCGAGTGGGAGCTGCACACCGGCTCTGGCGAGCTGACCGAGTAAGCAACACAAAGAGGCCGTCCGTCAAGGGCGGCCTCTACCGTACATAACGAGGGGGTTATGAACTATGAGAAGAATGCAGACGATTGAGAAGGTCATTGGGGAGAACACGTTCTATATCCGCCCGTTCGGCGCCTTTGCGGCGGCGAACATCAGCGGTGAACTGGCCGCCTTGCTGTCCCCAATTTTGGCGGGCATCGCCCCGCTGTTTGGCGGCCTCGACACGGGAGACGGCGGCTCTGACGCCGCAGCGAACCCGCTGGACATGGACATCGAGGAGGCTATGCCTGCCATCAGCAGCGCACTCTCTACGATTTCTGGTGACAAGGTCGAACGCATGATGCGCCGCCTGCTGATCGACCAGCAGAATATCAGCGTTCAGGGCGAGGACACCGACGGTGACACCGTCATTCTCGACAAGGATCTGGCCGACGAGATGTTCTGCGGCGAACTGCAGGATATGTTCATCCTGTGCTACGAAGTTATCAAGCTGAACTTCAAGGGTTTTTTCAAGAGAGTCGGAATCCAATCTGGCAGCCTTATCGACAAGCTACGGAAGGGGACTCCGACATCCGAAAATGGGGAGACTTCGACTTCGAACGCTTCAGCGAGCTTGAGCTGAGAATGTACTCGCTTATCAAAGCGGGTATTGCCACGAAGTCCGAGTTGGACGAAGCCTACACCCTCGACGAAGCTCTGAAGCTGTACGCGCTGTATAGCATGGACAGGGACATCGAGCGGTTCCAAGCCGAGGAGATGCAGGCTGAAATGGGCAGATAAAAAGCCCGCTCCGCGTGGGAGCGAGCTTTTCCATTTGCACCTCAGTACATGATGCGGACGAGGGCTTTGTAGTTGTCGGCGTCAAGAGAACACAAAGCCTTAGTCCCGTCTTTGAAGATGATCGAGACAGTGTAATCGCTGTTCTTTTTGGCGGAGTTAGCTCCAGCGATGGCGCCAATTCCGCCAAAGAGTGCTGCGCCAACAGCACCGCGGGCCACGCCGCTGCCCATGCTGGAATTGCCCTCCTGCATGACCAGCTCGTAGTGGTCTACGGTAGTCTTGTTGATGAAGGTCTTCTTCGCACCGAAGAATTTGTTCTCGGTAATGAGAAGCCCTTTTTTGTCGCCCTTGAACGAAATCAGGCCGCTGTAATCACCGGCGAGAACCGTGTTTGCCATGATCGTGTGCTCCTCTCTGAATTATAGCCTTGCGGCTTATGAGTGATATTCTATCAGCTTTGAGCGGTGCGGTCAACACGGAGCGGTAAAATCTGCCATGAAAGGAGGGCGATTGCTCATGACGATTGTGAAGTTTATCAACGAGGTTGGCTTCAAAGTACGCGAAGGCGACGTAAAAAAAGTCAACGGAACAATCTCTGACATCAAGAGCACCGCGACGAAACTTCTCGGCGCAATCGGCATCGGGTTCAGCCTGACCAAGATCAACGCCCTCGTGGAAGAGTTCGGGCGCGTCAATGAACAGGTCAAGAACTCAACCGCCGCGCTCGGAGACCAAGCTGAGATTCAGAAGAAAATCATGGAGTCCGCTCGGCAAACGCGAAGCAGCTATGCGGAAACTGCAGGAGTGATTTCCGACCTCGTGCACGAAAGCCCAGAGCTGTTTGGCAACATCGACGAAGCGGTCAAGTTCAATAATGCGGCAACAATGCTGTTTAAGTCCGCCGGTAAGACGAATGAAGATATTGCCGGCCTTATGGAGGCAATTAACAAGTCCTTCGCCAAGGGCTATGTTGACAGCGAAACAATCAGCCAGCTTTTGGAGCGTTCACCCGAAGCGGTAGAACTGCTCAACAAGAAGCTCGGCACGACCTCCGATAAACTGGAAGAGATGGCATCGTCCAGAACTATGACGGTCGCAGATCTGAAGGCTGCGTTCGTGGACAATGCCAACACCATTGAGCAAAAGTTTGGAGGCGTACAGTACAGAATCACAGACGCCTTGACCGTCATCCGAAGCCAATGGGGACTCTGGCTGACGCAGATGGACAGTACGCTTGGAGTGACGAACACTATCGCCAATGCGATGGTGAAGTTTTCCGATACAGCCATGCGCGTGATGAACCGCGTCCGAAATGCCGTCGTATGGCTCAACGACAAGCTCGGCGGATCTGGGAATCTGCTGAAACTACTGGCCATTGCGGCAGGCGCACTACTATTCGCGTTCAAGTTCGACAAGATTACAAGTGGTGTGGCAGCCATCATCAAGGGGCTAAAGGGAGTCAACAAAGAAGCTCTTTTGATGGCGGCAAAAATCATCATTATTGCTCTGCTGGTGGAGGATTTCATCAACTTCATGCAGGGCAACAACTCCCTGCTCGGAAGCCTGCTTGAAAGGGCGGGCGTTGACGTGGATAAGTTCCGCGCCAACATCATCAAGATTTGGGAGAACATCAAGACCATTCTGACCGCCGTATGGAAGGGCATCAAAAATGTGGCGATCCCGATTTTTCAAGGCATCTGGAGCGTCATAAAGACGGTGTTCGAGGCTATCGGCAAGATTATAGATAAAATCGCCCCACAGTTCGCAAACCTTGCCGACCAGCTTGCGAACGGTAACATCGACACAGATAAGTGGGTGAAGGCCGGCGAGGCCATCGCAAAAATCATCGCCGTCATCATAGGCGTCGTAGCCGCCGTCAAGACCGTCATCGCCGTGGTGCGAACGGTCACTTCGGTCGTGAAAGGCGTCTCGGCGGTGATCTCGTTCGTGTCCAGCCCTGTCGGCCTTGTGATTCTGGCGATTATGGCCCTGATTGCCGTAGGCATCCTGCTCTACAAGAACTGGGATAAAATCAAAGCCTTTGCCATTCGCATTTGGACGGCCATCAAGGATTTCTTCGTCAACATCTTCACGTCGATTGGGAACTTCTTCACGAGCATCTGGGAAGGCATCAGCACGTTCTTCTCCAGCGTGTGGAACGGCATCAAAGAGACGGTGTCCGGTGCGGTTTCCGCCGTCTGGGAGACCATCTCCACGGTGTTCTCGACGATCTGGGAGTTCATCTCCGGTGTCGCCACCAACATCTGGACGGCGATCACGACGGCGTTTACGAATATCCTGTCGGGCATCACCGGCACGATTGGAAACATCAAGGACAGCATCGTGACCGGCTTCACCGCCGCTATCGACTGGATCAAGAGTCTGCCTGCTCAGGCCCTGCAGTGGGGTGCTGACATCATCAACAACATTGTCGAGGGCATCAAGGGCGCGGTCGGTAAGGTCGGAGAGGCAGTCTCCGGCGTCGCCAGCAAGATCAAGGGCTTCCTCGGCTTCTCCGAACCGGATGAAGGCCCGTTGAGTGACTTCCACACCTATATGCCCGACATGATCGACCTGATGACCAAGGGCATCAGCGCGGGCAAGGCCAAGGTACGCGATGCGCTCGGCGCTCTGACGGGCGATATGTCCATCATGGCGCAGGCCAACGTAGCCAGCCCCACCACGGCGCGGACGGCTATGGGCAGCAACAGCGTCAGTAAGAGCGTCGTGCAGAACGTGAACATCAACAACAAGTTCGAGGGCGACCGTGCCGGCCAGCAGAAGTCCGCAGCGGCGATGGATAAGGCCGCAGGCGACTCTACGGGCGAGATGGCCCGCGCCCTCGCGTATGCAAGGTAGGTGACGTAGATGGCAAGAGCAAAAAGACCTGTCACCATTGCAGGCATCGAGTTCGACGCGCTTATCAGCGAGGAGCATGGCTACGAGGCTACCGTTCCTGAGTATGCCGTTGAGAGCGGCTTCTCCGTCAGCGACGCGATCATCCACGGCGCCGAAACGCTGAACATGGTTCTCTATGTCACCGATACTCCGGTCACATGGAGAAGCCACAGCGGGCGCGGCCGTGTTGAGCAGGTCACGAAGCGGCTGGAGGAGCTGTACTACGCCGCCGAGCCGGTCACAATCGTCACCAGCGACGCCACCTACACCAGCATGGCGATTGAGAACCTGACCATCAGCAAGAGCGCCGAGGTAGGCTACGCCCGAGAGATCCCAATTTCGTTCCGCAAGATTCGCATTACGACGGCGCGGACGACGACCATCCCCGCCAGCTACGGCAAGAGCGGTGCGACCGCCGCTTCTGCAGGCACGGCCAACACGTCCAACGGGAGCAGCGGACGCTCAGGCTCCGGTGGCTCCGGTTCGGGTTCTGGCTCTGGTAGCGGCTCTGGTAGCAGCTCTGGCAACAGCAAGTCGAGCATCCTCTATGGTGCCGCAAAGTCAATCGGCCTGATTTCATGAGGAGGGAAACGAGATGGAATATACAATCATCGAAGTCCCAGACCTCAATGACAGCATGAGCCGCGTCGTTCTGAACGGCAAGGCATATTTGATTCGGTTCACATGGAACGACCGCGGCGGCTTCTGGAAGTTTGGCCTCTATGACACGCAGAGTCAGCCTATCGTCATCGGCATCAAGATTGTGCCGAGGTTCCCCGTGAACCTGTTCTACGGCGTGACCGCGTTGCCGAGCGGTGTTTTCGGTGTGATGACCAAGCTGGAGCACATCGGGAGGAATGATTTTCTCGACGGGAAGGCCAGCTTCGTATTCTGCCCTGCGGAAGATAGCGACTGACCCGCTTTTCTATCCGTCCTACGGACTGTCCGCGGACGCTCCGTGGGATGGTCACACATGAAATCCGAGGACAGTCCGCGCATAACCGTAACCGTAACCGTAACCGTAACCTATACCGTAATCTAACCTAACCAGTAAATATATTTGGTGTGCGTTTTGCAAACGCACGAGCGTGTTTTTTTGCTTATTTTTCGTGATTTTGCTTTTTGAGCAAAGTCGTTTGTAAAACGAGAGGGGGGATTTTGATGTCTGCGAACTTCGACAGAGAGTATCGCTTGGCTGCAGGTAAAGCCGGCGGCATGGGTTTCGAGATCGGCGAGAAGTCGAAGAGCCAGCCCGTCCCGCTGCACATCAATTTCTCCATTGAGCGCACCGACCTTGAAACGCAGAACACGGGGCGCGTGACCGTCTGGAACTTGAACAAGGAGCACCTTGCCACTCTGGACGAAAAGGACTGCGTCCTGTCCCTGAAGGCGGGCTACGGAAGCCGTATGCCGCTGATTTTCGCCGGCATCGTCACAAACTGCGTCACGACCCACGACGGCGCAGACCGCAAGACGGAGATCGAGGTGGTAGACAACCTCGTCGAGATCCGCGATACCTACGTCACGATTTCGTATGTGGGCACGGTGAACTGGAAGACCATCTTCGACGATGTGGCAAATCAGATGGGTGTGGCGGTGACGTATTCGTACAACGCTGAGTTTGCCGACATCGCCAACGGCTTCAGCTTCGTCGGCCTCGCCCGCGATATTATGACGAAGGGATGCGCCTGCTGCGGCCTCGTGTGGAGTCTGCAGAACGGCGTCATGCAGGTCAAGAAGCCGGGGGATGTCATGAGCCGTGAGGTCTTCGTTCTCTCTGATGACTCTGGGCTGCTGGGCATCCCTGCCCGCGTCACCGAGGCCAATTCCGAAACGAGCGATAAGACCAGCATCGGGTGGGAGGTCGAGTTCTTCCTGAACGGGGCCATCCACATTGACGACTATGTGAAGCTGGAGAGCAAGACCGTCACGGGTTATTTCCGCGTCGCCAAGCTGACGCAGGCCGGGGACAATATCTCCGGTGACTGGACGTGTACGGCGCGGCTCATGGAGGTGCAGGGGTAATGATGCAGGAGTTTGTGCAGGAGATTCAGAACACCGTCCAACGTGGGCTTCGCGGCATCCATACGGCCATGCCGGGGCGGATCGTCAGCTTCGACGCCGCAAAGGGCATCGCAACGGTCAAGCCCGCGATGAAGTTCAAGAAACCGGACGGGAAGACGATGGATTTCCCACAAGTCACCGGCGTTCCGGTCGTGTTCCCGCAGGGGGCAGGACAGGGCGCAACGATTGCGTTTCCGGTCAAGCCCGGAGATAGCTGCCTTCTGGTGGTGGCCGAGCAGAGCCTCGACTACTGGCAGTACGGGCAGGAAACCAGCACGGATCTGGCCTTCGACATGACGAACGCGATTTGTATTCCCGGCCTGTTCGCCAAAGGGAACACCGTGGTCGCGGATGCCTGCGCCCAAAATGCGGTCATCGTCGATGTCAAGGGAACTCGCCTGACAGTCAAGGGCGGCTCCGTGACGATTTCTGCGCCCGAAGTCACCGTCGAGGGAAACCTGACTGTGACCGGCAGCCTGTCGTATTAGGCCCGTAGAAGTTCGCTACGAGCTTTCAGGCAAAAGCAACAATCTACACCCATGAGGCGCTACGACACCGTCTGGGTGATTTCTGGCGATTCCAGACTACTTCTGGGAGGGGGTATTCACCGTGTTAGACATCAGACTGAATGAGGACGGCGATATTGCCATCTCCAAGAATGGCGACATCTCCACGACGGAGAGCGTCAGACAGGCCGTAATGATTCGGCTGCGCTGGATTTATGACGAGTGGCGGCTCGGCCCTGAGCTGGGCTTCCCATGGTTCGAGGAAGTGTTCATCAAGAACCCGAACACCATCAAGATTAAAACGCTCGTGAGAGACGAGATCCTGAAAGTGAAGGAGGTCAAGGCGGCGACGGTCACGTCGGTCGATTACAACCCGGCGAAGCGGATGGCGACGTTCCGATACACCGCCACCGTGGGAGAGGACACGTTTAGAGAGGAGGTAACGCTGTATGGCTGATTATGGCCTGACCCCGCAGGGGCCGAATATCAAGCGGCTGGATGTCATTCTGGAAGAAATGCACTCGGGGCTGTCGGAGAAATGGGGCGTGAACACGCGCCAGAACCCTGAGTCCCTGCTGAACCATCTGCTGACGAATGTGGCCGACGCCATCGCCGACCTCTGGGAGTTTGGCGAAGCGGTGTACTTCTCACAGTACCCGGCCACTGCAGAGGGCCGAAGCCTCGACAACGCCGCGCAGTACGGCGGCTCCACCCGTGAGGCCGCAGCGAAGTCGTATTACCCGATTCATTGTACGGGCAAGGACGGCACGAAGCTGGCCGCCGGTACGAGGATTTCCTCCGCGACGAACCCGACAACCTATCTGAGTATCACGGACACGAGAGAAATCAGCCGTACGTCGTTCAATCGTGCCTGCATCAAAATCGCGTCCCTCGGAACAGAGAGTGTTTACACCGTAGCCATCAATGGCGCGGTGTTTTCTTATAGCCCGACGGCGGCGGACACGCTCACGGTGCTGAAAGGCATCGCGGCGGCCATCACCGACGAGAAGTTCACGGCCTCCGTGGACGAGACGAATGAGTTCCTGAACATCGAGGCGGCAGACATCGCCTCAAACAATGTGCTGATTCTCTCCGAGAACCTGACCACGGAGACGGTGACGTCGATCATCACCTTCGGCACCGAAGAGAACGGCGACATCCTGATTCCTGGCGGGGTCATTACGAACATCGTCAACGCCGACGCTGGCCTGCTGGCCGTCGAGAACCTCTGCGGCTACATCGCGGGCCGTGACGAAGAGACGGACGTTGAGTTCCGCCAGTCCTACGTGGACAAAATCTTCAACCGTTCGAGCAATATGCTTGAGAGCATCCGCTCCGCAATCCTGCTGAACGTGCAGGGCGTCCGCAGCGTCGCCCCGTATGAGAACGCAACGCACCAATGGTATGTGGACGGCACCTATCTGGACGTGAAGGATGTGACCGAAACGCCTGCAGGCGACATCGTCCGTCCGCCGCACAGCGTCGAGATCGTGGTAGATGGCGGCGACTCGAAGGAAATCGCGCAGCAGATCCTCGCCAACAAAGCGGGCGGCATCAACACGGTCGGCGAGACCGTCGTGGTTCTGCCCGGTGAGTACGACGAGGAAATCACGATCCGGTTCAATCGGCCGACGACGATTTACACATGGTTCCGCCTGGGCATCACGCTCAACCGCTCCGAGGCTTTGCCGCCGAACTACGTTGACCTGCTGAGAGAGGTCGTTCTGGAGAACATGGACGCTCTGGATGCTGGCAAGGATGTCGTTCCGCAGCAGTTCATGAGCCAGCTTTACAAAGCCTGCTCTGGCATCAGCTATATCGACATTCAGCTTTACGCTTCGGCGGACGCCTCCGATGAAAAACCCTCCAAGTACCCCGACCGCAGTAAGAACATTACGGCGCGTCAGCGGGCCTACACCAAGGAGGAGATGATCGAGGTGGAGATTGATGGCTGATTATGTAGCGACCCTGAAAAACGACCTTGTCGAGCAGTTCCGAGGCAAGGCCAATATCGAGGCGCTCATGGAAGTCATAGGCGCCCAGCTTCAGCAGGTGTATGACTTCTACGACCAGCTTCGGCAGGACAGGGGAGTACATACAGCCGTTGGCAAGCAACTGGACGGTGTCGGCGACATCGTCGTGATGACCAGAATGGAGGCCGGCAAGCTCGCTGGCGACCCGATCCCGTTCGAGGTCATCGACGACGAAACCTACCGTCGGTATCTGATTTACAAAATCCTGAAAAACACCTGCGATTGCACCTACCCGGACATCATCAAGGCGTTTCGGATGTTCTGGGATCGGCCTCTGTACTACAAGGAAGATCCTGCAGAACCCGCGACGATGATTTTTGATACCGGCGAAATGGATGGCACCGTCGATACGACGCCGCTGTTCACCACGCCGCTGCTCCGCGCCGCTGGCGTTACCTTGAAGCTCTACGCTCGGACGAAGACCGAGATGGAGACGGCAAAGCTCTACATTCTGAGCGGCCTCGGCTTTGCCATCACGGAAACGCTGCTGCCCATCCTCGAACGCGATATTGATTACCGCGCCCATGTGTACGTCAGGGGCGGGTATTCGACCATCGCCGAGGACACGCTCCCCGGCGTCGAGCGAGACTATAAGTTTGGCTTCAAACTCCATCTGGGCGCCGGTCTGCAGGCGGTCTTGGAGAGCACGCTGCCCAATCAGGAGCGCGAAGTGTCCTATGACACCTCTGTTTGCGCTGGAAGCGCGGTTCAGAGCGTCATGGAGACGAGAATCACCGACATGGTGATGAAGTCGGGGAAGATGGCCTCACCGCAACGGTCTGCTGCGAAGCGCACGAAACTCCAAAACCTCCGAGCCGTCGCGGATCGCTTGAAGCGAGAAAGCACGGCAGAGGGCAGGAGCGCCCCGAAAGCAGAGTCCAACAAAACGATTGAAGGAGGAACACAGAAATGAGCTACTATGGCGGAACCGTAACAGTCGCCGGCCGCAATCTCATTACGAGCCTCATGGCCGGGAAGACGATTGAGTTCACCCGCATCATGGTCGGCTCTGGTGCCATGCCGGAAGGCGTTGAGCCTATCGACATGGTCGCGCTGGTCACTCCGGTTGCGGAGGGCGTTTCGTCCGTCCCGACTGTGGAGAACGGCGTACTGAGCATGGTGGTCGAATACCGCAACGACCTGAATGGCGGTTTGCAGGAGGGCTTCTGGCTCCGCGAGTTTGGCGTATTCGCCAAGACCGAGGACACCGAAGAGATCCTGCTCTACTACGCAACGCTGGGCGACAGCCCGCAGCCGGTCAATGCCTACAAGGACAACCGCATTGACATTCGGCGCTATCCCATTTCGATTGCCCTTGAGCTGGATGCCGACGTCCAGATTACCTACAACCCCGGCGCGTTCATCACGTCCGCTGAGGCTGAGGAGCTGGTGCGGACGATGGTTCAGGAGGCGATCAGCGGTGTCGGCACCGCAATCATCAAAGACATCACGATTCCCCACACCGGCTGGACATGGCAGGAGGAGAATCCTGGTGAACAGGGCGCGTGGGACATGGACGAGTATCGCTACTACGTCGATGTTCCCGTGACGGAGGCTGCGGAAACACAGTTCCCGAACGTCGCTCTGCATAAAGCGGCCCTTGAGACCGCGAAAAACGCTGGCCTTTGCCCAACGGTGCAGACCCTTGCCGGTGCGCTGCGCTTCTGGGCAAAGAGAAGTCCCGACGAGGATATGGAGGCGACCATCGCCCTCGTATCTCCCGGCGCCAGCAGCAGCGGGGGAGGCGGAGGATCGACCTATGTGCTGCCCGTGGCTACGGCAACGCGGCTCGGCGGCGTAAAGATCGGCAAAGGTATCTCTGTGGCAGCGGACGGCACGATCACCGCATCGACCAGCGGCGTCAGCCCCGACGACATGGCCTCCACCGAAGACACGGAATCCATGCTGGACGAAGTCTTCCCCTCTGAGGACGAGAACCCCTAAGCTACCGGCAAAGACCATTGAGAGGAGCGATTAAATGGCATACGACACCTCTAAACTCGCAAGCCTTCAGGCTCTGAAAGACACGGCTACCCGTATCAAGAAAGAGTATCTGGCGGCTATCTCCAAGGCGGGTCACGCTTCGTTCCAGAAGGCCGAAGCTATCCCGACCGCGGAGGAGGCACAGGAGAATATCCTGTACCTTGTTAAGAACACCGAGACCAACCACTACGACATCTACGCTCTGGTAGACGGCGCGGTGGAACTGCTGGATGACACCACGGTCAATCTCGACGGTTGCGTGACCGACGAAGAGCTGGCAACGGCTCTGGCTGGTCTGGGCGGCGGCGCACTCTATGAGGGCACGAAGTCCGACCTGTCCGCATCCGACAGCAGCGTCATCGAGGCGTACTTCGCGGCGCACACCGACATTACCCCGAAGGCGGGCGATGTGTTCGTCGTGACCACCACCGTCGGCGGCAAGGAGTACGAGAAGTCTGCGTACCAGTACACCGGTACGGCGTGGGAAGCGATGACCGGCAACGTGGACGCCGACAAGGTCATCATGCGCGAGAACCTGATGCTGGCGGGCGATTACGACCGCATCGGCAACTGGACGAAGGACAAGAACGGCACGGCCACAAAGGAAGTGTCCGGCAAGTCCGTCGCGGCGATCCTGAAAGACATGACCTCGAAGACCCTTCAGCCGACCATCACGGCGAACCCGTCCATCAACGGCTTCGGCCTGAGCGGTGCGGGTGCAGTGGAAGCTGGTACTCCGGTTGCGACTGCGTCCTATCTGGCCGCGTCCCTGAACCCCGGTTCCTACAAGTACGGTCCTAAGACTGGTACTGGCGTTGTGGCGTCCAACTGGAAGGTTGAGCGTATCACTGACGGCGGCGCTGAGCAGGTGGCATCCGTGGACGCCACGTCCCTGCCTGCTGGCAGCGACAACAACGGCGGCAACGGCTTCATCATCGGCGACGCTGGCGGCGCTAACGCTGTGGCAAGCCTGAAGTACCGCGTGACCGCGACGCACGGCGCCGGTGTGCAGGCCGAGGACAACCTCGGCGGCGCGTCCAACCCCGCTGTTGCGATTGCGGCTGGGTCTAAGACGAAGGACTCCGCTGCGTACACGCCGTTCCGTAACTACTTCTTCGGCGCAACCGCCGAGAAGCCGGCTCTGGACAGCGCGTACATCCGCGGCCTGACCAAGTCCGGCAAGGCATACGCTCCTGGCGTCATTACCGTCAACGTTCCCGCTGGCGCGAATCGCGTTGTGATCGCCTGCATCGCTGGCAAGACCGGTGTAAAAAAGGTTATCAACGAGACTGCGCTGAATGCCGATGTGACCGATACCTTCACCAAGAAGACGGTCGCCGTCGAAGGCGCCAACGGTTACACCGCGAAGGACTACAATGTGTGGGTTTTCGAGCCGGCCGTTCCGTACGAGAACGCTGCCGTCCTGAAAGTCACGCTCGGTTGAGAGGAGGGAATGAAATATGGCAGTCATTAACACCCAGAATAGCTACGCCAAGATGGAGTTCCCGCTGACGATCAAGCGGCAGGATGCGTTCAGCATCGACCCCACCGAGATCTGGCCCTCTCTTGAGGCAGCTCAGGAGTACGCGCAGACCAACCCCACAGCTTACGTCGGCCAGAAACTCTCTGTCGTCGTGGATGGCGTGTCCACGCCGTATCAGATCAAGAACGCGGCCGGTGAGCTGGAACCCCTCGGCGGTACGCCTGCGACCGACGAGGAAGTAGCAGAGATGTTTAACGAAGTGTTCAATTCTGGGGCAACCGGGAACTGATGCTGCGGTGAACAAATATTTTTAATCATCATTAGGAGGAAAACGCAATGGCTTACGACAACACCCATCTGGTAAAACTGGCAGCCCTCAAAGCTCTGGCTGAGAAGGTAAAGAGCGACTACGCTCTGAAATCCGAACTGACCGCCCTGTCCGGTCGCGTTGACGAACTCGTCACTGCTGGCGGCGAGCCCAACGTCCTGACCGGCATCAAGGTCAACGGCACCCTGCTGGCTCTGACTGAGAAGATTGCCGACATCCTGATCGCTGAGGGCAAGACCAACGGCACCATCGCCGCCAACGGTGTTGATGTCCCCGTTCACGGTCTGGCTGCTCTGGCTTACAAGGCCGAGGTTTCCGAGACTGAGCTGGCGAAGGCTCTGAAAGATGCCATCGACGCCAAGGCGAAGCAGGCCGATCTCGACACCCTGACCGGTGAGGGCGAAGGCTCCATCAAGAAGATGATCGACGACGCCTTCAATGACTTCTCCACCAAGGTCAGCGATGACGGTGTCGTCAACTCTTACAAGGAGTTGATCGACTGGGCTGCCACCCACGGCGCTGAGGCGACCAAGCTGACGAAGGGTATCTCTGAGAATAAGACCGCCATCGCCAACCTGAAGAAGTATGTCGGTACTCTGCCCGAAGGCGCTACCGCTACCGATGTCGTCGGTTACATCGCCGAGGCGATTGCCGCTCTGAGCATCGGCGACTACGCCAAGACCACCGAGGTCACTGCTGCCATCAACACCGCTCTGGCCGATTACGCCAAGACGAGCGATGTCAACACCGGTCTGGGTAAGAAGGCCGACAAGGTCGCCAAGGCAACCAACGGCAACTTCGCTGCTCTGGACGCTGACGGCAACCTCAAGGACTCCGGCAAGAAGGCGGCTGACTTCGTTGCCGCTGAGGCTGGCAAGCGTCTGATGACCGACGCCGAGGGCACCAAGCTCGGCGGCGTGGCTGAGGGTGCCACCAAGGTCGAGGCGTCCGAGACCAACGGCAACGTCAAGATCAACGGCGTTGATACCAAGGTTTACACTGAACCCTCTGATGTCGTGCATGGCGCTATCGCTACCGACACTGAGGTGACTGAGATGCTGAACGAGGTCTTTGCCGCCACCGTCTGAGCGTAATCACAGCGTAGACTGAAAAGGGGCGAGGGCAAAACCCTCGCCCCGTGATTATCCATCTTGGAGGTAGTAACGCATGGGTAAATTGACATACCTGAAACATCTGAAAGCCTGTGCGGAAGCGGCGAAGAGCTTTACGAACGGTCTGGTAGCCAATCTGGCGCAGACCGTGACGGAAGCGATGCAGGAAATGGAGGACGTGAAGGCCGACAAGCAGAACACGAAGGCAATCACGATTCCGACTACCGGCTGGGGAATCGACGAGAACTCGGAAGATTATCCGAGTTATTGCGACATCGTTGTGGCGGGAATCACGGCGAAAGACCGTGTTGACATTGCCATTGCGCCGAACAGTCAGGCAGCGGCTATCGCCTGCGGGATGTCTCCGACCAACCAGACGTTGGCGGGGAAGATCCGCGTATGGGCGAAGACCGCTCCGGCCGCCGCTATTTCCGCGGAATACTGGCTGAATCAGGGAAAGGAGTAACCAGACGATATGGCTTATGGAACCGTAAATGTCGGTCAGGCTCAGACCGATGACAGCAAGTATCTGACCAACGAACAGGTCGGTACGCCGAGTGGGCTCGCAACGCTGGACGCGAACGGCAAACTGACCGCATCTCAGCGCCCCGACGTTGATGCTTACACGAGGAAACAGACCGACGAACTCGTCGATCAGGATGTGGCGGCGCACAACACGGACGAAACCGCGCATGGCGACATCCGCGCTTCCATCGCGGCTGTTGACGCAGCCGTCAAGGCTATCGAGCTGAAGTACGGCACGGAGATCACGAAAAATCCGTTCAGCGTCGGCTTCACCGACCTGAGTGCGGTCAACGTGACCGGCGTATGGAACGCATCGCTTGGCAGGATCGAGTTCTGATGGCAGAGGAAATCATTTTCTCGCGCCCCGCTGATGAAATTTCCTGCATCATCGGGAACTTGTTCTCAGCGATCACGCCGCCGTGCGACCTCAGACGCAGCACCGATCTTGTCATCTGCGGCATGACCCACGCTCAAAATTATGGGACGCTGACCGTCAAGAGCGACTGCTGCATTTTCATCGGCGAGCCTGAAGATCTGGCTGCCGTATTAAACGGGCAATGCCTGGAAAGGAAGTGCAGACATGGCCGATAAGGAGTTTCTGCTTGGCAACAGAGCAAGGGAGCTTCTGAAGTACACCAAGCAGGCGACAAGAGTTGTCTCCGGCGACATCAGCAAGGCCGACGTTCGAGCAATTATCACACGGGTTGCCGAGCTCGACGACATCTGCGATGTCAAGATGGTCTGCCAAGAGGTCGTACACGTCCTTGACACCAAGGACAAGGAGGGCTTCACAAAGAGTACCTTCCGAATGTATGGAGAGGATATGCGCGAAACCGCGAAAAAGATCCTGACGGACATCCATCGCGCCAACAACACGAACTTCGTGGTGGCGTATGAGGATAGAATCCACAAGATCGAGGAAGTGGTGGACGGCTGCTCACTGCTGCTGGAGTATATCACGATCTGTATGGACGAAGGCATCATCAGCGTGAAGAAGGCAGGCGTCTGGACCAAGAAAGTCACAGACGTCAAGTATATGGCGATGGCGTGGCTGAAGGGAGACCGCGGCAGAGCCAACAAGCTCCGTTCGGAAGCAAAGGAAAAGGAGGACAGGAGCCTCTACAATCTGGTGATGTCCGCCTGCTCCGCAGCCCAGTCCGCACGGAAGTAATCAGGGTTCATGGCGGAGGCATCCGCCTTGAGTTAGGGTATGACTCGCATCGGCCGCCAACTGGTGGCTCCGCTCCCCGAACACCAACAACACCAACAACGTGTGGAACGTCAACTCCAATGGCAACTACAACAACAACAACGCATCCAACTCGAACGGCATCCGCCCCGCTCTGATGGAAAGTGAGATTAGTAATCCCTCCGATGGGACGAACACAGTACACCATCATCAAAGGGAGTCATATCCTGTCGCCCGTCTGTGCATGGATGGACGATAAACACATCACACCGAGGCTCGCCATCCCGACTTGGATGCTGCGGCTGCCGGGGGCAAGACGACCGGTGTTAGGAGTGATGGCTGGTCTGGAGCTTGCCCTATACCCAGACCAGAGGAAGCAACAACAGCAAAGAAGCGAGTTTATGACCTATCAAGAGATGTGCAGCTTTGAAACGCTGTACGCAGCTTACTTGGAGGCCAGAAAGCGGAAACGGTCAAAGCCCGGAACGGCTCAGTACGAGCAAAATGTTCTGGCCTGCACCGAGAAGCTGTCAACGATCCTGCACACCAAGACCTACGTTCCGAGCAGGTTTGAGGTGTTTTATGTCTATGAGCCGAAGAAGCGGCTCGTCCAAGCACCCGCGTTCGTGGACAAAGTCGTCCTCCACGCGGTCGTGGACAACATCCTGTACGAAGCCATCACGAAGAGCTTCATTCGGGACAATTTCGCCAGTCAGACCGGCAAAGGCACCAACGATGGTTTGATGCGGCTGAAGCAGCACATGGTCGATTACTACCGGCGAGAAATGCGCGGAACCGATGGGTGGATTCTCAAAGGAGACGTGCATCACTTCTTTGCCAGCATCGACCACGACAAGCTGAAACGCAAACTGAAGGCGCTGCTCGATAAGCGTGGCGTAGACCCGCAGATCTATGACCTGCTGTGCGTCTACATCAATACGACCGACGGGCTGCCCCTCGGCTACCAGACCAGCCAGCTACTCGCTCTGATGTTTCTGGACGAGTTCGACCACCTGATGAAAGAGAAATACCGCCTGAAGTATTACGGGCGATACATGGATGACTTCTACGTCATCCTCTCAGACAAACAGCGGTTGAAGGAGATCCTGAAGGACATTCGGGCGCTGATGGACGGCTGGGGCTTGGAGCTGAACCAGAAGACTGGCATCTTTCCGCTGAGGAACGGCATCGACTTCCTCGGCTTCCATTCGTACATTACCGAAAGCGGTGGCATCATCCAGAAACTTCGACGGGACAGCATCCAGCGAATCCGTGCGAAGGTGAAGTTCTGGGAGGAAGCCTACAAGCGCGGCGAGGTTACGAAGGACGCTATCCTCCAGAGTTTCGGAGCGTGGGACGCACACGCGGCATACGGCGATACGCACGAGCTGCGGGCGAAATACGCAAAGAAGGTGGAGGCTATCATCGGTGAGCCGGTGGAGATCCACCGGAAACTCAACGGAAACCGTGCGGTACGCGATAAGCGAAGGCTTCGCCAATGCCGCAACCTCTACAAGAAACAGCATCAGAACAGGGAGACGGAGAAATCCGGCTCCTTTTCTTATGCCCAACGCCCCACGGACGTTCCTCCGTGGGCTGACTCTTAACTCTTATCAAGGAGGAAAAACGAAATGGCAAATGTGCTTTTGAGCACCAAGGCCGTCGGCAGCACCGTCAAGCTGAAAGTCAACGGTACGGCAAAAGAGTTCATCGTTGTCCATCAGGGCAAGCCGAGTTCTCTGTACGATGACTCTTGCAACGGCACTTGGCTGTTGATGAAGGACATCTACGAGAACCGCGTCTGGCAGAGCGGAAACATCAACAAGTACGAAAGCAGCGACATCCACACCTACCTGAACAACACGTTCCTGAACCTGTTTGAGAGCAACATCAGGGATGCCATCAAGCAGGTGAAGATCCCGTACCGCAAGAACGGCGGCTCTGGCGGCACCGACCAGAGCGGCGCGAACGGCCTGTCCGCGAAGATCTTCCTGCTGTCGGGTTACGAAGTAGGCTGGACGACCAGCGACTACAGCTACTTCCCGGTGGATGGCGCGAAGCTGTCCTACTTTGAGTCTGGGACCGGCACGTCCGCCAACAATAAGCGTATTGCGAACCTGAACGGCTCGGCCGCCTACTGGTGGCTCCGCTCCCCGTACACCAACTACACCAGCAGCGTGTGGTACGTCTACTCCAATGGCGACTACTACTACGACAACGCATCCAATTCGTACGGCATCCGCCCCGCTTTGATTCTTCCCTCTACACTCTTGGTCTCTGATGACGGCACCGTATCTACGAATACGCCCCCGACTATCACCAGTACCAGCGGTGCGAGTGGCGTGAACCTCGGCAGTAAGACGGCGGCGTTCAGCTTCAAGTACACGCCCAACGATGCCGACGGCGACAAGTTGACGGTCACGGAAAAGCTGGACGGTGCCGTGAAGAAGACGCGCACGAATGTCACCAGCGGTACGCAGCTCACCTTCGAGTGTGCCAGCACCGCGGCAGAGTTCCAGAAGATCCTGAACGGAACGCACACCATCACCATCGAAGTGAGCGACGGCAAGGCGAGTGCGACCTTCACGGCCACCTTCACGAAAGCCGTCCACAAGGCGACCATCACGCTGAAGACGCCGCTGGCGGTGTCCGGCGACATCACGGCGGCGGTCATGTCGGTCGTGGGGCAGATCCCGGCCGGCGCGGTCTACAAGGTCGAGGCAACCAACAACGCGAAGGACACCAGCCCGGTGTGGCAGGATGTCACGGCGGAGGTCAAGAGCGGCGCCAACATCGTGTTCAAGAATAAGACCGCGGTAAACGGCGCTGCGTTCAACTTCCGCATCACTGTGGAGCGCGGCACATCCGCCGGCGGATATATCTCCGGCGTGAGTGGCGCGTTCCAGTAAGGAGGGAAAGTCATGGGACTCGTATGGAGAAAGGATGACCTGCTGACGCTGTCCGAGAAGCAGCTCAGCATGGCGAACGAAACCTGCCAGCAGAAGATCTACGCCGGTATCGACGTAGAACTGAGCGGTGGGACGGAGCATTTCTCTCTGGAGACGCACGATCAGGCGAATATCGAATCCATGTTTACCGCCGTCACCCTCGGCGCAAAGGAGCAGCAGTATCACTGTGACGGTGGGGAGGTCAAGACCTATTCTGCCGCCGATGTGGTTGTGTTGTACGCAGCTTACAAGAACTACGTCACGAAGCACACGACCTACTGCAACCTCCTGAAGAAGTGGATTAAGCGCGAGACGGACAATGCCGTCATTGGCGCCATCCAGTATGGCGACAACCTGCCGGAAGACCTGACCGCGCAGATGAAGACGATCCTCGACGCCGCGACGGCGCAGCTCACCAGTATCACCACCGCGGTCAGCGACGGTGCGTTTGCGGATAAGATCTCGTCTCTGGAGAACCAGATGACCGAAACTCAGATGGCATTGTGCGATGTCTACGAGCAGGTCATCGCAGCGACTTCGGCTACGGAGGGATAAAGCTATGGCAAGAATTTACGCGACCCTGATTCGCAAGGGTGAGAAGACCATCGAAGATGTCCCGGAGAGGCTCCGGGCAGCCGTGGAGGCTCTGCTCGCAGAGGACGCCGTATGAGCGCCCTCCGCGAGTTTTGTCTTAAATATCTGCTGAGAAAGGAGGAAGACGAAATGGCTGTTGTGTACGCTACCCTGATTATCAAGGGCAAGAAGACCATCGACCAGGTGCCCGCTCGCCTGCGTAAGCAGGTCGAGGAGATCCTGGAAGCCTGTGAGGTGGAGATCTGACCTCCCAGCGGCGGGAGCCGGTCGTTCTGACCGGCTCCCGTTTTACATGAACGCAATCTGGATGCCTCTCGCCATGCAGTTACCCGGTTCACCGGCGAAGAGCGAGTCCAAACCAAGAAACTGTTGAGAGAGGTACGAGAGTATGAATATCGGAGAAATCTTGACCGCCGTGCTGATGGCTGTGGCCGGCGGCGCGGCAGGAGCGGCCGTTATCAACGGCATCAATGAACGGTGGAAGTTCAAAGCTGGCCGAAAGGCGGCGAAGGAAGACCGCGAGGAGGAGAAAGCGGATAAGACCGCTGAACTGACAAAGACGATCGCCGGTTTGCAGGAGGACATCAAGCGCCTTCGTAGCAGCGATGCCGCTCAGTCCGAGGCACTGAAGCAGATCCTGCTCGACAGGGTACTTTATCTCGGGCAGGGATACATCGCCAAGGGAGAGATTTCCTACGACGACAGACGCCGCTTTCACGCCATGCACGACTGCTACCACAAGGGACTCGGCGGGAACGGAGATGCAGACATCATCGTTGAGGGTGTCGATGCTCTGCCGCTGAAAAAGTAAGGAGGCGGGCGTATGAGCGTCCTGAATATCGTCCTGTTCTGCGCCGCCGGCTTCCTGCTTGGCGTCGTCATTTCGTGGCTGGTGAGCAACATCGCGTCGCGCATCCGCAATCGCACGGCGCGGCGCCGCGTTGAACCGCAGATGAACGTGAAGAAGAAGGGCATCAAAACGATGGACTTGATTCTGGTCATCATCGGCGTATCGCTTGTCTGGTTCACGCACCGTATGCTCACGCTGTATGAAACGACCGGCGGCATCCCTGACACGCTCTGCCAGTGCGTCTTTGCCCTGCTCGGCGGCGAGTGCGGCGTTATGGGCTGGATCAAGACCACCAAGGATAAACAGCAGGATCGGAAATGGGCGGAGGAAGACCGGCAGAGAATGGAGCGCGAGGCACAGCAGCCCGCGCAGGACTTCGAGCCGTCGTTCACCGCTGAACAGAAGAACCGCGACCAGTAAAGGAGACATGAAATGTCGCTGATTGGAAGCACAAATGAAGAGAAGATCTGGAACTACCTGAAAGCCAAGGGACTACCTGATTGCGGGATTGCCGGTCTGATGGGGAACTTGTATGCGGAAAGCTGCCTGATTCCCACCAACCTGCAAAACAGCTACGAGAAGTCCCTCAGCTTCACCGACGCCGCCTACACGGCTGCGGTGGACAACGGGACGTACCAGAACTTCGTGAAAGATAGCGCCGGCTACGGTCTGGCGCAGTGGACATATTGGAGTCGGAAGAAGAACCTGCTCGACTTTGCCAAGAAGAAGGGCAAGAGCATCGGCGACTTGGAGATGCAGCTCGATTTCCTCTGGAACGAGTTGCAAGGCTACACGGTCGTCATCTCGACACTGAAAACGGCGAAGACCGTGCGGGCTGCATCCGATAGCGTCCTGCTGAACTTCGAGCGGCCGGCAGACCAGAGTGAGGCGGCGAAGACCCGCCGCGCCGGTTTCGGCCAGAAGTTCTACGACAAGTATGCCACCGACTCCACGGCCCAGAAAGGAGTGTCTGGAGTGAGCAAATGCTACGCTTCCGCCGTGGTCGCCGTCGCAATCGGCGAACTCGGCTACGTCGAAAAGGCGACCAACAGCCAGCTCGACAACAAGACTGCCAACCCCGGTCGTGCGAACTGGACAAAGTACGCCAGAGACTTCGACGAAAAGTACCCGAAGTGGTACAACGGCAAGAAGAACGGCTACGAATGGTGCGATATGTTCGTGGACTGGTGCTTCGTGACCGCGTTTGGCTATGAGAACGCCCTGCGGCTGCTATGCCAGCCCGAGCGCTCCTGCGGCGCTGGCTGCACTTGGTCTGCGAAGTATTACAAGCAGAAAGGGCAGTTCTTCACGTCCAATCCGCAGGTGGGCGATCAGATTTTCTTCGGAACGTCGATTGACAACTGCACCCACACCGGCCTCGTGGAGAAGGCAGATTCCTCGAAGGTCTACACCATCGAGGGCAATACCAGCAACAAGTGTGCGCGTCGCAGCTATGCGCTGAACAGCGCGAAGATCGTCGGCTATGGCCGCCCGAAGTACGACGGCGCTGGAACGGCCACGCCCGTCACGCCGACGAAGCCCAGCGCCGGCGGTCAGACAAGCGGCGCAGACTACAAGATCGGTGACATCGTCCAGTTCAACGGCAAGACGCACTACGTCAGCAGCCAAGCGACGAGCGGCGTACCCTGCAAACCCGGCAAGGCCAAGGTGACGAGTATCGCCAAGGGCGCGAAGCACCCGTACCACCTCGTCAATCAGGGCGGCGGCTGCACCGTCTACGGCTGGGTCAATGCTGCCGACATCGGCGCCGACTCTGGCGCGGAGCAGGCGGTCTATACGGTGGTCGCCGGCGACTCTCTCTGGGGCATCGCCCAGAAGCGTCTCGGCAACGGCAACCGCTACAAGGAAATCATGACGCTGAACGGCTTGAGTTCGACCGTGATCCGTCCCGGCCAGAAGCTCAAGCTGCCGTCGTGAGCACCCTGAGATGCGCGGTCTGCGGAAAAGAGATCGTAGAGGTCAAGCCGTGCATCTACAATCAGAAATATGGCCCTATCTGCGAAGCGTGTTGCGAGAAATGCCACGACACGGAGCCTTTTCCGTGTCCAGAGTATGACCAGCGGCACCCGAAGCAGGAACAATATTAAGCGGCCCTGAGCCGCAAGTCAGGAGGAAAATGCAATGGATTTTCTCAGCGTACTCGAAATCATTGTGGTCGCCATCTGCGCGATCACCTACGGCTTCATGCTTTTCTTCAAGGTCAGAGGCAACGTCCTCGGTGCGGTGAGCGAACTCATTGCACTGGCCGAGGCGTCCGGTCTGACCGGCGCGGAAAAGATGTCTCAGGTCGTCAACGGCCTGTACGTCAAGATCCCGGCCCCTCTGAAGAAAATCTTCACCCCCGAGCGCCTTCAGAGCATCGCCCAGACGATTTTCGACTGGATGCGGAAGTATGCCGACGAATACAAGGCGAACAGCGAGGCAGGCGTGGTCAAGACGCCCGAAGAGGTGAAGACTGATGTTGCGGTAGCCGCCGCTGACCTCGCAATCGAGCTGCTCAAGCTGACCGTTCCCGAGCTGAAAAAGAAGGCGGAGGAATACGGCATTGAGCTGGACGGCCTGACCCGCAAGGACGAGATCCTGCGAGCCATCATGGAGGCTGTCCTGAAGAAAGCGTAAACGGGCTTCGACCTCCGGCCCGATACGCCCGCCATGCAGAGGGCTTGCGCCCCCTCGCTGGCCCTGACAACTGCATAGCGGATAGATTGAACACCCCCATTTCGGCTTCGGCCGGGATGGGGGTGTTTTTGCGTTTTCAGGAGGTTTCTCTCCGCAACGACCCCAGCATACCGCCAAATTCGCCTACAAGACCGCTACGATGCGCTACGTCTTTCCTTATATACTTTCACCCCTTCCGCCAAAACGCCGCCAGAGGCCATCTACGGGCCGTACAGAAAGGTTCTGAATTTGTTTCAAAAGCGTAAACGGATATAATGATATACGGTAAAAATATTCGTAAAAATATGCAAAAACCTATTGACATAGGTAGGTAATAAAGTATAATTAACACATAAGATAACCACATGGATAATTGAAAGAAGCCAGACGGCAAATCAGGAGGCAACTATGAAGCTGAACCAGACCTATCCTCTCATGGATCTGCTGGACGCTCTGACCGCTGCAAGCGACAACACCAGAGAGCTTGCAAAGCAGCTCAAGGCTGAGGGGCGCCACATGACGGCGTTCACCGTGTATGAAGCCGAGAATATGCTGAGCGTTTCTCCCCATGCTCGCGTGACCCTGACCCGCAAAGAGAGCGAAGACCGCTGGGCTGGCTACATGGAAACGTCAGCATATAGAGACGGCGAGCGCGTTCCCGTGGCTGTCAACCGTAAAGAGTACGTGCTGACAGCAAACGATGATTTCAGCCGGTTTGAAATTCAGATGTGAGGCAGGAGGCAAGAACATGAACGTGCAGTACAAGGGACGCCAGACGGTGAACTCCTTCGGCGACAAGCTGGTGAGACCGCTTGAACCGGCGGCAATTATCTCTTTCACCGAAGAAGAGGAAGGCAAGGTGGTAGCAATTCTGGAGGAGACGGGCTACGACTTCGGCATCTTTGGAGAACCGGGGTTCCTCTGGGCGGAAGTGGCCGTGGATGGCAAGGAAGACTACAAGGACTTCATGAAGGAATGGAAAGCGGGCAAGGAGGCGTACAACCTGTGAAGAGCAATCCGGTCAAGGTCAGCGGCAAGCTGTTCCGATACGATTTCGACCATTCGGTGGTCGAGTACATCATCAAGGCTGATGCGGAAACCATCGACGCGGAGATTGAGTGGGAGCAAAAGCACGGCTCTCAACTGTACGGTGTGGGAGCAGACGGCTACATTGTTCTCGCATCCGCTGGGTTGAGAAAAGAAAATTGGACGAACACGGCCGCTCGAAAGGAGTACCTGAGCGGATGGGCCGACGAGCTTGAGGAAGAGGCGACTTGTTTGGCCGATGACTTCGTGCAGTACGAACTTCCGAACATGATGAAGGAGGCGGCAAAATGACACCCGAACTGTTGGGCGAGGCAATCGTTGACTTCGCATTTCTGGCCGTGTTCCTCGGCGTCCTTGGCATCGGCGCTCTGATCGCCGACTACGTTTTCCCGCACATCCCGTTCATTCAGCGATACCTTGACCGCCTGCCTGATTACGAGGACGACGAAGAGGTGGAGCGTCAGTACAGAGAAGAACAGCGTCAGAGACGGCTTGCCCGTCAGCGGCGCAGAGCAAGCAGACGGTAAGGAGGTTTTGAAATGAGCGACCTGAAAAAGTCCATCGACCGCAAGGTTGAGGAACTGAGCCAAAAGATCGGGGAGACGGGGTGCTGGCAGGCTCGGAAGGTAATCGAATTGCGGCAATACATCGCCAACTCCGATGTGGACGACATCATCAAGTTCGTCCCCGCCATGATTGAGGAGCTGGCAGATGCCCAGCGCAGGCTTGTAGCGATGCACGACCAGATCCGTTTGCTGGTCTGGCTCGGCAAGGAGGAGAACTGATGGAAAAGAAGAACGTGAATTGCCCGTTCTGCGGCTACGAGAAGCAGATCGGCGCAGACTGCCCGAAGTGCGGGCGCGGCGGCGTGATTTTGAAGGTCGAAGATGTGGCCGCCGGTTGCCGCTACCACAAGCCGTTGTCTGAGCACGACAGCTTTGACAGCGCGTATGAGGCCGCCTGCAAACTGTTCGACGACGGCACGTGGGACGACTTCCTGATTGATGACGGCGGCCACCTGACGTCGCTTCCGGGCTATCGGCTGGTGAAAGAGACCTGCCCGAAGTGCGGCAAGGAAGCGCGCCCGTTCGAGATGTACGGCACCCGTGACTACTACGGCATCCCGTTCCGCCGTGTCTGTGCGAAGTGCTACGAGCGCATCATGACGACCACCGGCTACGACGGAGTCAAGTACGACGAGCGAGATGAAAACCTCGACGCCGACTATTGAGGAGGAGCCATGAACAAAGCAACGCGGGCGGTCATTGAGAAAATCGTCAACGCCCTTGAAACCCTCGGCGACGAGGTGGAGAGCCTGCACGACGACGAGCAGGAGAAGTTCGACAATGCTCCTGAGGGGCTGGAAGGCAGCGAACGCTATGCGGCCATTGAAGCCGCGGCCGACAATCTGGACACGGCGCACGACAACATTACGGAAGCAATCGAGGCCCTGAGGGCCGCGATGGAATAGGAGGATCTGATATGTACCTGAAAAGAGATGGAACACGGGTTGAGCACCTGCCCGTCCTCGACGATTACGCCAAGGATGACCCGAACATGGGCGTGGAGACGGCCTACTTCGTGGAACTCTTCGACGAGAACCACCATCTGCTCGGCCGCCTCGAAAACGGGAACACCTACCCGAACGAGAGACAGCGGCGGTTCTACCTGCTGAAGCACCCGGAGGCGGCGTTCATCAGCGTCAAGCGTGTGTACCGGAGGGCGTTCTGATGAAGAGATGCAGACAGTGCCCGTACCGCAAGAACTGCAGAGATGTCTGCTATGGTGACGCTCCCTGCGACTTCGCCAGAGCGTTTGACTCGCTCGACCGAAAGCTGAAATGGTGGCAGGCAAAGGCTAAAGCGGCGGATGCGGCGGCAAAGCCGACACCGGAGCCGCGAATTTTCGGGGATTACGTTTTCTCCCCGGCCAGAAATGCGTTCAACAGCAAGACGAGCTGGTGGATCAGCAAGAAGGGCTACGCGGTAGCGCGGTACTGCTTTACGGCTGATACGGAGGCAGAAGTGGAGCGCCAGCTTCAGAGCGCGGACAGTTACATCGAAATGTTTGAGGAGGGTTTGAAATGAAATTGACCTGTGCGGACTGCGGGTTCGAGTCCGACGAGGCCATCGTGCGTGACGGCCTGGGCTGGAAAGGGATTTGCCCGAAGTGCGGGCAGTCCTTCGATGTGGCTATCCCGAGGGGGCTGGTCGTGATGATGTTCGCGGATGACAGCAACCCCGAGAAGGATGCGGAAAACTTCGTGGACGACTTCAAAGATGCGGCCACGATCCGCACCTGCTACGTCTTCAACAGCGTGGCCGACTTTGCAGCGGCGTGGCGCAAGATGGTGGGGAACCCCGACGGAATGTGGTACTTCGTGCTCTACAAGGGCAAGCAGATTATGTCCGGCGCCTGCGATGATGGCGACGAGGACTACTTCAAGGAAGAAATGGAAGGGTGGCCCGAGGGATGAAAAGGTTCGATTTTGCAATCGCCCCGAAAGAACTGGCAGAGGCGATGATGGCGGATCTGGGCAACGGCCCAACCACGGTCAACGGCGACCGCTCTTCGACCTACTTCCTCGTGGCAAAGGCCGAGAAAGAACAGAACGGAGAGATAACGGCGGCGCTGATTGAGAACAAGGCCGGTTTGGAGCCTGACGAACAGTTCTACGGCGTCCATCTGATCGACGACATCAGCATGAGCGATTGCAGGCTGGTTTCGACGGACAGCCTTGAGGCAGATGGACTCGTTGAAACCCTTGAGGGAGTATATGCGGGGCTGAAAAAGAGCCTGAGTGATGGAGGAGCAAGTGATGATTTTGAAAGAAAATGAGGTTCTGCGCTGCCCGCGTTGCGGCGGAAAGACCTTTTGCGCGACGGCGCACGTCACGCAGGACTGGGAACTGGATGACAGCGGCACGTTCGTTCGGTGCCTGAATGACTGCGTCGAGGTCACGCACGAACCGGACAGGGAAGACGTCTGGGACTGCAAGACCTGTGGTTACAGCGACGCCGGCGAGAAGTTCGTGACCACGGTGGGCGAAGACAGCGAGATCCGCCTTTGCGAGTGCGTCTATGACCTCTCTGCGCTGGCGGCGCAGATGCTCGGCTCGAACGGTGCAGAAATCGACAGCCGCGACCTGTTCCACCACATTCTGAATTGGAGCCGTGAGTTCGAGGAAGGCGGTTTCGAGCACGAGGACTACATGACAGCCGTGATTGAGTTCGGCAAGCTGAAAATCGCTGAGTACAAAGAGGGATTGGCGCAGAGCCTTGAAGCCGAAGAGGCGGAAGAACCTGAGAAGCCAACTCCGACGGATGCCGAATTGACCTTTGCGCTGGTGTCCGCGGCTCCCGAAGACCGCGAAGAGATTTACCAGCAGTTCGAGGCAATCGGCATCAGCCGTGAGGCGGCCGATACGATGGCCGCTGAGTTCCGCCGCGGGGAAAGCGTGGAGGGGCAAACGTGAAGATTTTGTCCTTCGGTGCGGGAATGCAATCGACGGCCTTGGCCCTGATGTCCTGTGAGAATGTGGACGCCGAGCGCAAAGGCCACGAACGCCCGTACCCGCTGGTTCCGGTTTACGATCTGGTCGTCTTCTGCGACCTCGGCTTCGAGCCCCCGTGGGTCATGCAACAGGCCGAGTTCGTACACCGAGCCTGTGACACCGCCGGCATTCGATATGAGATGCTGGACGCACCGCTGCATCGGGATCTGATGCAGAACTTCGGGAGACGCCGCACGGTCAGCATCCCATGGTGGACGCTGCGGGATGACGGTCACAAGTCAAGGATGCCGCGAAACTGCACCCTCGACTACAAGGTGGAGCGCATCTCAAAGTTCGTCCGCTGGGAAGTGCTCGGCTACAAGAAAGGCCAGCGGCTCCGCGACGAGGACAAGAAGGCCCACGAGATGCACATGGGGTTCAGCTTCGAGGAAAAACAGCGGTGCAAGGACAGCCCGAACCCGATGTTTGTGAACCGTTTCCCGTTGGTGGACATGGAGCTGACGAGGGCTGACAACTACGCCTACATACTGGATGTCTGGGGACTGGACACCAAGGCGTCCGCCTGCTGCTTTTGCCCGTTCCACCGAAACTATTTCTTCGAGAACCTCAAGGAACACCAGCCGCAGACTTACGCGAAGCTGCTGGAGGTAGACGAGCTGCTGAGGGATAAGAACCCGAAGCCGCCTATGGACTCCGACCTGTTCATCTCCCGCAGCCGAAAGCGGCTTGCGGATCTGACTCCCGAAGACTGCTGCGATGCCGAATGCTTCGAGTATCACGGCAAGCAAATATGGAACGGATTTTAGGAGGTAACATGAAAATGAAGAGAAAGTACAAACAGGGAGACCGCGTTGACAGCGTGGCCGAACTTCTGGAGCATGACTGGTTCATCGTCCATTGTGGCCATCGCACAACGAAGACAATGCACAAGGCTGTGCTGTTGGAATGGAAGTTGAGGACCTGCCAGCAGGCTATCGACAGCGGGCGCGTTTTCATAGCGGTGAAGCTCACCAATGGCGAGTATTACGGGGACATGACCGATGACCAGATCGTCGATATGCTCGAAACGGATCTGTGCGAATACTGCGAGGGCAGAAAGGGCGTTGTCGGTCAGTGCGACGGCAAGTTCTGCGATGAAGCAATCGAAGCATGGAAGGGGGCGTATGTGAAGTGAAGTTCTTTCAGGTGTTTACGATGATCGTGATGGTGCTGGCAACCGTCGGCGTCATCGGCGAGAGCGGCAGAGGTAAGCACGTCTATATCGCGCTGTTCGCGGCTGCGGGCGTTCTGCATCTGGCGTCTTGGGCACTGAGCATGATGTATTTTTGAGGAGGATATGAGCATGAAAGACAAGTTCATCAAGGCGTACACAGAGAATATCACGCGACCGGGCGCTGACAAGCTGCTGGCGTGGATCGAGTCCTCGGACTTCTTTGCGGCACCGGCCAGCACCCGTTTTCACCTGTCCAGCCCCGGCGGGCTGCTGGAGCACAGCCTCCATGTGTTTGAGCGCATGAAGGCGATTTGCGCCAACGAAGCAACCATCACTCCGGGCTTCAACGAGCCGTCGATGGAGACGATTGCGGTTTGTGGTCTGCTTCACGACATTTGCAAAGCGAACTTCTATGCGGTCGAGATGCGCAACCGCAAGAACGATCAGGGCAGGTGGGAACAGTACCCGTTCTATGTGGTCGATGACAAGCTGCCTTACGGGCACGGTGAGAAGAGCGTCTACATCATCTCTGGGTTTATGCGCCTGAGCCGCGAGGAGGCTATGGCAATCCGTTGGCACATGGGGTTCTCGGATAACGACTTCCAAGGCGGCGGGTACAGCGTTGGCAACGCCTTTGACAAGTTCCCGCTGGCCGTCTTGCTGCACATCGCCGATCTGCAGGCGACCTATCTGGACGAAACCGGAGACAAGGCATGAGCGCGAAGCGGTGTAAAAGCCAAACGCCTGACAGCGCGGAATGGGTAGAAATCCCCGGCTATCGCTTCCGATACCAAATCAACCGCGAGGCGGTCGTCCGAAAGGAACTGGAGAGTGGCGAGTGGTACGTCCTGAAGCCGTACATCAGCGGACGAACCCGCGCCTGCGTGAAGATGCGGACAGCGGACAACCGAAAAGTAGATGTGCCTGTTGTGTGGCTCATGGCCGACGCCTTCATGGGAGGTCGCAGGCCGGGGTACAACATCATCCATCGAAACGGCGCAAAGATGGATTGCGAGCTGGTGAACCTGTCGTTCGCCAGCAAGCAGGTCAGCGGCAAAATCTCCAGCGCAAACCGGCGCAAGGCCGTGATGAAGGTCGATCAGGACGGCCAAGTGGTCGCCATTTACTCTTCTGGACGAGAGGCGGCCAAGAAAAACTACATCAGTCAAAACGCCATCTGGGCCAGATGTATGGGTAAAGTGAAAGACCCGTACAGGCTCGATGGCTACGATTACAGATACGAAACATCAAGGAGGGCTTAACATGAAAGTCAAAATCAACACGCACGGGAACCCGCTGCCCGAGTCACATGGCGAGTGGGTTGACCTTTACACCGCCGAGGACATCGTTCTGGAGCCGTTGGACTTCAAAATTATTTCGCTCGGCATTGCGATGGAACTTCCTGCTGGCTACTATGCGCAGGTCGTTCCCAGAAGCTCGACCTGCAAGAACTTCGGCGTCATCATGGCGAACAGCGTGGGCATCATCGAGCATAGCTACTGCGGTAACGATGACATCTGGGGCTTCCCGGCGGTTGCCATCCGTCATACGGAAATCCCGAAGGGGACGCGCATCTGCCAGTTCCGCCTCGTGAAGCAGGACGAGCCTGTTGAGTTCGAGCAGGTCGAGGATCTCGGCAACCCGAACCGCGGCGGCTGGGGCAGCACTGGAACCGGCAAGGGGGCGCAGTAATGGCTTGGGAGATGAAGTATCAGCCGAATGTGGTGCTGGATTTTGACGGCGTCATCCATTCCTATGTGAGCGGCTGGCAGGGCGTAGACGTTGTACCCGACCCGCCCGTGCCGCTCATTGACGAAGAAATCAAGCGGATCAGAGCCGCGGGGTACAGAGTGGTGGTCGTGTCCACCAGATGCGCCACGCCTGAGGGCATGGGAGCGGTGCGGCGCTACCTTCGGGAGAACGGCATTGAGGTCGATGATGTGGCGGCGGAAAAGCCGCCCGCAAAAGTCTATGTCGATGACCGAGCCTTGCTCTTCGACGGCAATCCGAAGGGCCTGCTGGAAAAGATCCAGCAGTTCCGCCCGTGGCAAGAGGGAGGGCCTCTGCGTGGGAAGCCGCCTGTGCCGAACTGCCGCAAGTGTATCGCCCATGTGTATGAGCGCACGAACGACGGGTGGCGCGAGGATGAATTTGTCGCATGGTTCCACACATGGGGAAGCACGTTCGAGGAGTTCGATAATGGGGCCGTCCCTGTCACGACGGGCATTGTCGAGGACGAGCACGGCAAGGTGTGGAGCACGGCGGCGGAGAACATCCGGTTCATCGACTGAGAGGAGGACTGCAGATGCCGATTAAGAACTACACGACCAAGGTGCCGGCGGTTCAGACCGTCGGCGAGATCCAAGGCATCCTCGCCGCGCACGGAGCACGAAAGGTGATGATGGACTACGCCGAAAACGGCAAAGTCACGGCAGTCACATTCGCGCTGGACTGCTGCGGCTCCCTGCATGGTTTCCGACTGGAAGCACGACCGGACGGCGTTAAGGCAGTGATGGCAAAAGAGCGTACCAAGTGCGACGACGAACAGGCCGAGCGCATCGCGTGGCGCAACCTGAAGGACTGGATCGCCGCGCAGGTCGCCCTCGTGGAGACGGAGCAGGCCACGATGGACGAGCTGTTCTTCCCGAAACTGATTGACCGGAATGAGAAGACGCTCTATGAGGTGTTCCAGACCGGCCAGCTCATGCTCGGTGATGGAGGTTGATGATGGAGCACGGATGGACGGCCACGAAAGAGGCGTTACCTCCCACTGGCGAGAGAGTTCTGATTATCAGCAAATGGGGCCATGTGACCGATGGCTCCCTCGTGGCATACGACCCGAAGGAAGCGCCTCTCTTTTACCTGGGCGGCTTGGAACCGGGCGGTCATGTGAAATGGTGGATGCCAATGCTGGAGGACGGATGGCACACGCTCAAAGAGCAAAAACCACGGGAGGGGCAAGAGGTCTTGACGAAGGACTCGTACGGTCACATCTTTAGCTGCGTGTGGAAAAGGCTTTGCGGCTCTGAACGCCCGACGTTCGTTCCGTTTGTGTGGGTGCCGAGGTTCTGGCGTGAGATGCCGCCGCTACCTGAGGGTGTGCGACTGAAATACTGAGGAGGGCAAGAATGAACACAAACAAGCTGCGCCCGTGCAAAGTGGGCGAAGAGCTCTACCTGTTCCACGGGTTCACGCAAATCTCGCAGATCGTGCCGCCGTCGCTCATGCGTGGTGGGCATGGCGGCGGTGTTGTTGCTGGTGCCTATGCCATACTGGAACGACGGGATGGCACGGTTGGGCTGGCGGAGGCCCAGCGAGTGCAATTCCTCGACACGGCAAAGGAGTTTGCCAAATACGAAGAGGAGGAGACAAAAGATGTTTGACTACACGAGGGAGCACGAGAACGACTTTAGCTTCTGGTATCCGAAAATCAAGGACTGCGGCATCCCGACGCCGCTGACGTTCTACACGAAGCTGCCGAGTGCGGAGGAGGAACCAGAGTATGTGAAGCGGCTGTACGAGGCGTTTTACATGGAGCACCCGAAGGAAGACGAAGAGACCGTCAAGGCGTATCTGGAGGAGCGCGTTATCCCGAAGCTGAAAGAGATGGGGCTGACCGGCCATGTGTTCGTCAAGAATGGCCGCTTCAGCAACAAGTTCAATGCGAACGGGACGTGCAACCTGTACGGCCTGCATGAGCTGTACCGGGCGATCATCCTAATCAACTACGAGGCGATATGCTGCGGAGCAGAGGGCGCAGACGAAATTGTGGTGCGAAAGTTCATAGAAAGCCCTGCGGGGATGACGCCTTGCATCTACAACGGCCTACCCTTACGGCCCGAGTTCCGCGTGTTCTACGACTTCGACACCAGAGAGCCGATTTTCACCGCGAACTATTGGGACTACGACTACGTTTACCCGCACCTGTACCATGCCACCGACAAGATCGTTTTTGAGCATGAGCGAGAGAGATTGGAAGGCGTGTACGCGCACTTCAAGGACGCCGTTCAGGATAAGGTCGCTGATGCAATGCGGGATGTGCAAGGACTGACAGGGCAATGGTCGGTCGATGTCCTGATGGATGAACGTGAAAAGTTCTGGCTGATCGACATGGCGATTGCGCAGCGTTCTGCGTATTGGGAGCAACGACCGGAGGGGTATGCGGAATGAAGTATCAACCGGTTTACAAATGCCCGTTGTGCGGTCGGCTGTTGTCCAGATCACAGCCTCAGGAGGTGCCGACGGAAATGCTCCCGGCCCTGCTCGGCAAAGTGATCCAGCATCAGCAGCTCGCGGCGAACCCGTTCACGCGAAATAACGTGCCGATGCACATTCCGTGCAAATGCCCGGACGGAAGCGCAGGTCTGGCACAGTTCGCCGGTTTCAGGTGCGTCAAATGAGAGTACAAGGGTTCCTGATTTATCGGATCTGGTACGGGAACTGCTCGTGTACGTTGGCCGCACCAAGCAGCCATTGCAGAGCAGAATCCGCGGCCACCTGTTCAATAAGCCGATGCACCGCACCGTCAACATAGAGCAGGTGACGAAGATCGAGTATACGGAGCTGGGGAGCGAAGCGGATATGAACCTGTACGAGATCTACTACATCCTGCGGCTCCATCCGCCGCTGAACGTGGACGACAAGGCGAGGGATGACCTGAGCGTGACGCTGCCTGAGTTGGAATGGAAGGAGTTCACGACGCCGCTCTGGGAAGGGTGGCGGCAGGAGATTGCGAAGCAGGACTCCCGCATTGACCACCTGCGGAAACGCTATGCGGAGATCCCGCAGGAGATCTCGATACTCCGCGGCCTGCGGAAGACGGGCGAAATCACGGAATACGAGTTCGAGGAACGGTTCTCTGCACTCAAAGAAGAGTCGGTCGAGGTTTCCGAGGAGCTGTGGCATCGGTAAAGACCAGCGTAGGTCGATTTACGTTGCCGCCGGCATAAAATCCATCATTCTGCGACGTTCCAGCGGCTCCAGAGGGCAGTAAAATAGCGGCTACGCTCCATTTCGGGGCGTAGCCGCTTTTCTTATTCTTCAGGGATGGCCTGAACGATTTGAGTGATGGCGTTCTGGAAATGCGAGAGGTTTGATGGCTCTGCAAGTAATCGCAGGTCGATATACTGGAACTGGCTGGAGCCGAAGATGAATTGCTCGGCGTCGGCTGGGGAAGCGTCGGGGAACGTCAGGAGCATGGAACGTAGCGCATCTTCCTCGAATGTGCCGCAGGTCTGGTCTACCAACGACGGTAAAGATACCTCAACGGCCGTCCTGAGACCCGTATGGCCCTTTTCCCATGAGGTCACACTAAATACCTTGCGACCGTTCCGAAGCGCCCTGCACACGCCAAACTTCGTACCGCGACCATAACTGATCTGCAGACCGGCGCTGGAGGCGAACGATGTGAGAGCGGCGACAACCGGAACGATGGCTGAGTTTTCGCGCTGGTTGAGCTGCTCGGCCATGCTGTCGGCGTCCCAGATAGTGGAGTATCTGGCAGCCTGCTTGACAGGCGAATTGCCACCGCCGACAATCGTGGAGGAGATCAGCTCGGCACCGTCCTCGGAAACGTACCGCTTAATCTCGACGCCGCAGACCTCGATAGCGTCCATGCTGCGGTCGAGGAAGTCAATCATGGAGGCCAAGGAGTCAGGGATAGAGTCTGCCGCGAAAATCAGCCGCATCCGCTCGGCCTTCAGATTGCCGTCGAGAGCGGCCCATAGATCATCTGGAACATCCAGAAGCGACGCGGACGACCTGAGTTCGCTGGCGCTCCACGCCCGCATACGGGAGGCGTAGTCGAGCATCTGGCCTACGACTTCGCGGCGGATTCTGGTGTCGGTGCTCCGCTTCACCTCGACGAGCACGGGAAGACCGTCTTGGTCAACGAAGAGATGGTCAATGGAGAAAAGGGCTGGCCCATCTGGAGCATCGCGCACGGGCTGTTCTCGACGCAACAGGTAAAGGCGCTGGCCCTCATTGGGGGAGCTGAGCAGCAGTTGCGGATTTTCCGCAATAAGCTGCTGGAGGTCGGCCTCTGCGGGATATAGAGCCTCGCTGGCCGGGATGACGGTGCCACCGGAAAGGCGGTAGAGTTTAGACCCTGAAAGACCCATGAAAATATCCTCCGTTCATGTGGTATAGTCTACTGGCTCATGGTCTATATTCTAACAGTGGATTTCGTGAGCGTCAACGGGGCTGTAAGCTATGAGAAGAGGTGGTATGAACCGACGGCATACATCATTGGAGGAGCAAAAAGTGGACAAGAAGCTATTTGGAACGAGAATCAACAAAGCCCGAAAAGACCGCGGCCTGACGGCTGAGAAGCTGGCAGAGGCTTGCAACATCAATTCGACGTATCTGCGCCAGATTGAGGACGGAAAGAAGTTGCCGAGCCTGCCGGTATTCGCCACTTTATGCCGCGAATTACGAGTTTCGCCGAATTATATCCTGCCAGACCTCGTGGAAGGCACGGAGGCCGAAAAAATTCAAAAAATTTTTTCTGAGTCCGATCCGACGCCGTCCCAGATCGAGATGCTTGCGGAGATGGCTGGGGTCATTCTGAAAGAGAGATAGGCAAAGTATATGAGCGTAAAAACGAGTATAGCCCCGCGTCGTCTGACGCAGGGCTTTTTCGCGTTTTTGCTGTTATCCGAACGGTTAAATGTTATTACCGCGCACCTATCTTGCTTTAGGTAGGTAAAATGTTATAATCAAATCACAGGAAACAAAAAAGAACCCTCAGTGCTTGCAACACCAAGGGTTCCGGCGGTTCAGCAGCCACCTGTGACTGCGTTACACACCTCCGAGCAAGGTAAGTGTAACATGGCTGCCGGCCGCTGTCAAGAACGACGAAAGGAGCAATACACTTATGATGACGACCCCCGACAAATTGAGAGCGGACGCGGCAAAGCTGGATGTATTTCTGGAGATGTTCGAGTCCACCTACTTCTACTTCCTCGACATGGCCGAGGGAGAGGCAGAGAAGAGGGACAGAGGCGCCTTGGCCTTCTACGAGATCAAGGACAGAGTTCACGCGCTGATGGGTGAGATGGAAGAGTTCGCCGGCCACATGGAGGTCTGCAACGCCATCTTCGCGGTGAACTTTGCGAACCGTGAAGCGGAGAAAGGCGGTGCGGTATGAGCGAGACCGTCAAGAGCTTCATTGGCAGAGTAGCCGTTGTGGAGCAGGAGGGAAGCGCAGTCCGCGTTCTCCTGAACGAAGGCGAGACGATGTACGCGGCACGGGATCTGCTGGCCGCCTGTGGCTGCGCCTATCCGACCAAGTGGTGCCAGCGCGAAGCAAAGAGCGAGAGCGACGTGAAGCTGGTGAAACTGCCGTTTCCGGTCAACGGGAAGACGGGCGGCGCATCCCGCCGGTCTGTGCCGATGTACTTCGTGACCGAACGCTGTGGGCGGATGATTTTGGACATCTTCGGATGCAGCAAGGAAACGAGGGCATGGATCGAGGGCAAGGTGTTCGCCTGTAAGCTGGGAAAGCCAGACGAGCAGACGCCGACGGAGCTGCCAGCACCGACGCAGGTAGCTGTCCCCGAGAAGCCGACGCCTCCCCCTAAAGCTGGAAGCGACGCCATCAACCGGCGAATCGACGCGATTTTGTTGGAGCTGCTTGAGCTCAAGAAGTACATAGTGACCGCAGAAGCGTGAGTGGGCGGCCTCGGCCCTATGCCGGGGCCGTCTTTTTCTGCCTGTCGAATATAAACGTATGTGAATATGATACAGAAAAATAATTTGTAAAATTAACGAAAACATATTGACATAGGTAGGTATCGCAGTATAATAAAGTTACAAATTAACCAACCGGCTAATTAGAAAGGAACGGAGAACATGAAACGCAAATCTGACATCGTGCGTGAAGCTGTGGCCGCGGGCAACTTCAAAGAGGCCCTTCGGATTGCAAAGGGTTTCCGCATCAACATCACGGCGGAGCAGAGAGATACGATGTGCAGAGCTTATGAGTGCATTGTTCATCCTGACTTCTACCGGCAGCTCGGGACGGACATCCCGGCAGCCATCAATGCCGGCGTTGAGATCGTCACTCAGATTTACGGATAAGGAGAACAGCTATGGGGAAGGCGTATTACTTCATCAAGCGTAGCGGCAACTGCAACCAGTGCGGTTCCGAGTATATGCGCTGGGCGTTCAGCACCGAGTACACCAGCAAGACGGCGCTCAAGAAAGCGTACACGACCGGCCACCGGTCGGTCAGGATGGCGGACATCTACACGCCGCAGCAGCTTCTTCAGGAGTTCGGCATCGTCAAGGCCAAGCACATCATCGAAGAGGTTCTGCAGTATCAACCGGAGCTTTGCTCCAGAAAGGAAGCGTAAACATGGAAGACAAGAAGATCGCTGTTGACGGCGTGGAACTGATTCCGGTATGGCGCGTTCTCTATCAGGATGCGTGGATGAAGCGCAGCGGCCGCGGGTTCTGGATTTTGGAGAACATGGCGAAGGGCTGGCAGGAAATGAACTGGGTCGGTCGCCATACGTTCAAGAGCCAGCAGGCCGCAGTCGATGCTCTGAACGCGCTGATCCGCGAACGCAGCAAAGGCGCCCATACCCAGACGCAGATGTGCGGCGGCTTCGGCATCGACATTGTGATCGACGAGGACGCCGCCAACGATATGCGCATCGTTGACTGGAAAATCCAGAAGCAGTACAAGACCCGGTGGGAACTGGTCGATGAAATGGAGGCGTCGGAATGAATAAGACGGCGGTGGAGTTGCTCCGCACGAATGCCAGCTACATCGACGCCTTGAAGGAGGCTATCGACCGCTGGGAGAAGTCCAACGACACAGAAGAGAAGCGCGACCTACTCGCCGCCATTGGTGAGATCGGCGTTGACGTACATAACCGTAACCGGCAGCTCGGCATCTTGTAGGAGGAAGCACAGATGAAGATAGCACAGGCGAGGAAGCTGCTTACCGAGGACATCGGGCGGATGACGCTCGAACAGCTTCAGAGGCATCGGGTCAAGCTGACTGATGCTTGGCGAGAGAGCAGAGCTGAGTACGGCATGGGTCAGGCGGAGATGGATGGCTTCTACCGGCAGACTGGGGAAGATGTTACGGAGTACACGCCGACCGATTTGTGGCTCACCCAGAACCTCTCGCACAGGCTCGACGAGACCATCGAGAGAGAGCTGGAGCTACTGAGCAGTCCAAACAGCAAGGCGTAACACCCGCCAAAACCGACGCACAAGACCGAGAACGTGCTCTACGGCGGAAAGCATACACTTTCACCACCGCACGGAAACGTGCCATACAGAGCCTCTCAGGGGCTTCTACGGGCGCTGGTTTCCATGTGGCTAATTTGAAATTACGTCCGCGTCAATGCGGATGTGTAGGAAAGGACAGACGATATGAGTGAAAACACGGTAGCCATTCGGTGCAAATCCGAAATGAACCGCTGGATGGACAGCGTTATGGTCGTTCCGCAGGAACAGGCCGACGACATTGAGCAGAGCATCAAAGAGCGGATGCGTGGCTTCGAGCGCAACGGCTCCTGCTATGGAGACGTGATGCGCGAGATTGCGCAGGCCGCTGGCATCGAAAGCCTCGCCCTCTGCGATTACGACGAAGACACGGACGAACCGACTGACGCTTGGTGCGAATACTGTGCGGGCCTCAGCCAGAAGATGCCCGTCATCGAGATTGACCTCGGTGAGTTGGGGAACGACGTGAACATTGACGATCTGCTCGATAAAGCCGAGGAGCTTGGCTGGTGCGTCCGCGAAAGCGACACCGAATGGGAGTTTATCCAGAACAGCCCCGCCGGTGAAGATTTCTCTTTCGACGTCGGCGCGGACGATGTCAACAACGCGGACGACATGGTGCGCGAGATCCGTTCCTATGCGAATGGCTTCGACGCTGAGGAACACGCCAAGATGTGGATTGAGGCACAGGGACGGGTGTCCGGTGTCCCTGACCTCAAGACGCTTGCGAAGGATGCTGATGACATCAAACTGATGCTGAACAAGCTGGCGTCTGCGATGGAGGATGTGCTGCAAGGCGAGTCTGATGACGAAGATGACCGAGCAGAGCTGTCGCCTCGTCAGATTGAGCGTCTGGACGAGATCGACAACGCTATGTACCGGTTCCTGCTGGTTCTTCTGGAACAGGACGAGGACGAGTTCGACTGGGATATGTACCACATCGGCGAGGCTGTCGATGCGGTACAGCAGGTGATGCTCGACCACGGGTTCGACATCCACCGCCCCTATGTTGAAGACGACGGCGAGCACCGGACGGTGCATGAATACGAAAGGGCTGGTGGCCGCTAATATGGAAAAGGCGTATGAGTGGCTGTTGGAAGAGTTCGACATCAGCGGCACCGCGGCTCGCATCATCCGAAATGTTTTGGAGTACGCCGACCGCATGGGAGGCGACGAACAGTACGACTTCCTGACCGAGATGTTGGATGGAACGATTGGACTTTCTGATCGAGAGATCCGAAACTTGTGCTGGAACTGAAGGAGGTGTGGAAATGATAGCTCAGGCTACAAGATGCTATGACTGCGGAAGCTACGTTTCGCGGGACATCTACTTTGGCAGGTTCGGGAAGCGCAACAACGTCCCACTTTGGGTTTGCCCCAACTGCGGCGTGGTACATGAGGACTATCGGTGGTTCAAACACGTCAGCCAGCAGGAGGCAAACGCCATCATCGAACACCGCGGGCCTCGTGGCCTGTTCGTGCTGGAGACTGGCGTTGAGTACATCGGCATCGACAATAGCACCGGCGACGCTTGGACGGAAGAGTTCCCCGACCTGACCGAGTGCATGATGTGGCTGGCCGGGGAAAAGGAAGCCGCTCAGGCGGCAAAAGCACAGAGAAAATACGAGACAGGCGACGGGCCTGCCGAGGACGCGGAACTGCGGCAGTATAGAAGCCTCCGGTGCAACCACATCTGGTACGAGGACTGCGACGCCCTTGATTATCCCGACTACTGCCCCGGCTGTGGCGAGAGTCTTTGCAGAGGAGGTGCTCAGGAATGACAAAGGCAGAATTGCGAGAGAAGCTGCTCGGTGGAGCCGTCATGGATGACCTGTTCGCGTTCAGAAACGGTCAGGATTGCGAAATCTTCAAGGCCACTCGGTTTGAACGGAGCGACGACATCATTTACATTCCCGACCTTGCCCTAAACCTGATTCCGGTCACGGAACCTGCAAACGGCCCGGAGGACGTGGAGGAAATCGTCGGTTGCTGCTACACCGGCAACGACTTCGTTGAAGAGTGCGGCGGGGACGTAGAGAAGGCAAGACACCTGTTCTGGTACTGCGACTGGCAGCATCCGAGTTCAGCTCTGCCCGAAATCGAAGACGATGAGGAGGAATGACAAGATGAGCGAAAATGCGAATGAGACGGTTTTTCTTACGAGCGAAGTGGAGGGCAAGGCTGGCGTGGTGAATTGCTGCGATACGGCGAAGTGGTACGGCAAGGACATGACGCCCGAAGAGAAAGCTGAACTCAAGAAGGGCCAGCGCGAGTGGGAAAAGTCTCGTTTCAGAAAGTGGATCTGCCAGGAAGCGCTCTCGGCGATCAATGAGAGTGACGTGAAAAAGATCAAGGAGACCGGACGACAAGAAGGTGGAAAGATGAACAACCATTGGTGCAAGGTATCCGCGATGGTTTGCATCACCGCGGAGGATGTAGACCTGATTCTGTACGAGGCGCTCAATGCTGGCGGTATTTCTGCTTGGTCTGATGCGGTGAAAACGGTAGGCGACAAACTGGGCAAGCGTGTCTGCGAACAGGTCGCGCTTGGCGGCGAACTGATGATCCACGAGATTGGCGGAGAATGGCACAAGCTGTCTTGGCAGAACCTAATGAGCGGTGTCGAGCAGTATCTGAACGAGAGCTGCCACATCCGCATTGAGGATGAACGGCTGGCTCTGGATGACCTGACAACGAACGAGGCGGACGTGATCGTGCAGTTCGCCCTTTTCGGAGAAACGAAGTTTTGAGGAGGGACAACATGGAGAAGAAGCAAACCTTCAGCGTTCACACTGAGCGCGATGTCAAACTGACGGTCGAGGACATCGACGACATCATGGTTGCGGCTTTGGAGGGCGGCATCAACTACTGGTGCTCCGAAGCCGAGGTTGTGGAGGAGCGACGCTGCGCTGATTGGGGACACGAGCAGATTGCCCGCGGCGGCGCCCTGGTTCTCCACGACATCGAGGACAGCAGCGAGAAGTGGGAACTGGATCTGGAGAAGTTTCTGAAGGGCTTCAAGCTGTGGGCCGAGCAGGGCCTCGACAAATACGGGGCTGTGCAGAAAGACGGCACTGTGGACTGCTGTCAAATCGACGCTGCCTGCGCTGACGAGATTGTGCAGCTCGCTTTGTTCGGGGAGGTGATGTTCGGATGATTACTGAGGATATGGTGCGTGAAGGCATCCGAAACGGCAGCGTCCGTTTCGTCAAAGACCCGAATATGGAGCACGGGACTGTCTGCCAGATCGGTGACAACTGGTTCTACTTCGGATGCTTGAAAGCAGAGGAGCTCGATCCTGACGAATACGTCAAGGCAACGCCCGAGGATGATGTGGTCGGCCTGATTTGCAACACGCTTGACGAGTTCCGAAAGAGCGGCGAAACCTTCGAGGACGAGTACGCATACTATGAAGCCTACCTGAACGAGCAGAGAGCAAAGGCAATCCCGACGCTGAAAGAGCGAGACAAGCGGCTGGAGCGGCTCTGGGCTGAGTTTGGGGATGTGCCAATGAACCCCGAGACGGAAGAAATCGAGGCTCAGTTCCTTTGCTTCCCGGCTGGAACGAACCGGGAGGAGGTCTGGGAATGGTTCGACGAACGATACAGCCGCGGCGTTGCAAAGCTGCTGCTCGTGGGCGAGCCAAAGGATCGAGAGGTTGCACAGGCATTGTTCTTGACGAGCTTGTGCTGCGAGTGCGATTCCGAGCATTGCGTGTTCAATCCTGACGGGATCTGCAAAGCGCCGTTCGTCACCGGCAGGGCTCCGGGCCTGAACGATGACGGATGCACCGACTACTGCTACAAGGAGGCGGAGTAAATGGAACGAAAGTGTCAGAATTGCCGCCACGTTGACGTCTGCTTGAAGCGGTCGTTGGCGATCTTCAATATGTTCATCGTCACCGGGCGCTACAACGAGGTCGAGAACGCCAAGAAAAGCCTCGACGTATCGGTAGGGTGCGAGCACTACGACGCGAAGGAGGCGTGATGGATGAAACGAAGCGACGCAATCGCCATCATTGAACGAGAGCAGAGCAAGGGCCGCTTTGAGCCTGAGCTGGACACAGCAATCGGCATTGCCTTACACGCCCTGAAAGAGCCGCGGGAGATGTGTTGCGGCGGCTGCCAGCGGTTCACAGACGAGGACGTAAACGGTGTCGGGTGGTGTGAAGAACACGACCGCGAGGCTTACTGTGACGAGCCGCCCTGCGGGTACTTCGAGTGAGGGTGGTGCCACATGGAGCACAAAGACTGGAACTATAAGACCTATTTGGGAGACTGCATCGACGGGATGCGGCTCCTGCCCGCGGGAAGCGTGGACTTCCTTTTCACGGATCTGCCGTATGGGCGAACCAACTGCAAGTGGGACACGCCGATTGACCTTGAGGCGTTCTGGAGCGAAGCTGACCGCGTAGTGAAAAAGAACGGAGCTGTGGCTCTGTTCGCACAGACGCCATTCGACAAGGTGCTGGGATGCAGCAACCTGAGAAATCTGCGGTATGAGTGGATCTGGGAGAAGAGCAACGCCACGGGCCATCTGAACGCGAAGAAGATGCCCATGCGGGCGCATGAGAACATCCTGATTTTCTACCGCCGCCAGCCGACGTACAACCCGCAGAAGACGGACGGCCATCAGCCAGTGAACAGCTACACGCATTACATCGACACGCAGAACCGCACCGAGATTTACCAGAAGGCGACGAAGGAAGTCAAAGGTGGCGGCAACACAGACCGTTACCCGAGGAGCGTCATCAAAGGCCCCAGCGATAAGCAGACGAGCCACCTGCACCCAACGCAGAAGCCGGTATGGCTGTGCGAGAGACTGGTGCTCACATACACCAACCCCGGCGAGGTTGTGCTCGACTGCTGCGCTGGAAGTGCCTCCATCGGTGTTGCCTGCTGCAGAACGGGGCGGCGGTACATAGGCATTGAGAATGAAAAGCAGTATTACGACGTGATGCGCACCCGCCTCCGCGAGTGCTGCAGAAGCCACAGCAAGGAGGCGGGCTGATGACACCGCAAGAAGTTCTTTTGGCGCTTCGATGCCATCAATCGGCCATCGAAACAGGGCGCTGCCCGAAGGAGCAATGCCCTGCGTTTGAGCGGCCAGCACGGTTCAAATGCGCCGGCACGGTGGCAAAGGCTGCCGCAGACCTTATCGAAGAGCAAGCGGCCGCGTTGAAGCGGCTGACGGACACGGAGGAGAAAAGCTGTGGAATCTCAGATGTATGAAGTGACGACTTGCCCGCTGTGCGGACAGCTCATGTTCAACGGAGAATGTGAGAACCCGGACTGCCGCTACCATTGGCACCCGATGGAGGATGACGAATGAGCGAGGCTGATTTTTGCGGCATGGATGCTGGCGAATACTACGCCACGAAAGACTTCCTCGACCGAGAGCGGTTTTACCGGAAGCAGGAAATGGAGGAGCAGATGAAGAACAGAGTGACGGTCAGGCACGGGATGTTGTCCGACCTCAAAACATACCTGAAGCAAAGCGGATGGAAGCTCGAAGAGCCTGTTGGCGCATACGAGGTTCTGAGGGCGCGGAACCCGAACTATCCGCGCCCGCTGTTAGTCCACGACCGCGCCGAACGCGGCGTCGGGTACAGCATTGACGAACGCGATGTGAAGGTCTACAACGGCTGGCGACGCAACCGCCGCAAGCGTGGCATCGACCCAGACTGGCCTACACCGGAAGAGCGAAGCCGATATTTTGAAGGGAGAGATGGAGTGTGAGCTTCAGCATCAGACGTGGCGACATCTTCTATGTCCACAAGTTCGGCATTCAGGTCGGAAGCGAGGAACATACGGGGCGTCCCGGCGTGGTTGTTTCCTGTGACGAAGGGAACCGCTACTCCGAAACCGTGCAGGTGGCCTTTTGCACGACGCAGCCGAAGAGCAATCTGCCGACCCACGTTGAGATCCTGAGTACAGGAAGGGCAAGCACGGTCATGTGTGAGCAGATCAATACGGTATCGCTGGAGCGGCTCGGCAATTACATCGGGCGCTGTACGGCGGAGGAGATGCGCGACATCGACATCGCGGTTGCGACGGCTCTGGGCCTCAAGAAATACCCCGGCCTGATCGAGCGCCTGAAAGAGCGCGAGCAGCAGGTCGAAAAGCGGGAAGCTGTCGTCGGCAAGGAGACCGATACAAAGGCCGCTTTGGAACTGGCGACGGTAAAGGCTGAGCGTGATACATACCGCAGACTGTACGAGGATCTGATCCGTGGGTTCATCCCGACGGCACCGGCGGGGGCCTGACACGATGGCCTATGACATCTACTGCGCGTTCGACCTTGAAAAGCACAAGCAGACGTATGTGCAGTATTTGGAGGTCGTGATTTTGGAGGATGGGACTGTGGAATACGCGGTTCCGTCGCACCAAGAGAAGCTGATCGCCTTAGCCTGCCAGAAGCAGGGCGTATCGCGGCAAGAACTGAACGACCTGTGCCCTCGGGAGTATTACTACGACTTCCTGACGTGGCTCTGTATGCAGGCAAATGCTGTGGCTGTGTGGAACAACGACTGCTGCTACGGCCTCAGCATTAACCGGAAGCAGATTGGGACGCTGCGGAAACTGAAAATGGCCGGCGTGTACGGCGGCACTATTCCGAAGATTTAGGGGGAGTAATTTCCACGATATGAACGGAAACGATAATGCTGGCAAAGAAAATCTTGATTTTGCATCTGTTTCGATGTATCATAGCAAGCACAGAGATACGCGAAACGGAGGTGAAGATATGACATCGAGAGAACTTATGGATGCAGCTCTGGCGAAAACGAAGAACTCGCAGGCGTGGCTCGCCCGTCAAATGGGTTGGACTCCGCAGAACTTCAACCTGCGTTTGAACCGGAACAGCATCAGGGCTGACGAGTTTTTGGCACTCATGGACGTTCTCGGCGTCGATGTGACCTTCACGATGCGCAAGACTGGCGAGATCCTGAAGCCTCACGTCAGCGGGCACGGCCGCAGGCTGTGCGGTAACTGCGACAAGATTACGTTCGATACCGCGGCTGCGGAGGCCATCTCGAACAGCTTTTATGAGGACGGCGTCAACGAGTTCAATGCAGACGGCGAAGCCGCTGAGTTGTACGTTGACAGCGAAGGCCGGTATTTCATGGCGGAGTATCACACGGACACGTCCAAGGACAGACTGCGGACAGTCCAATCCAGCGTCGCCGCCGCATTCGTGGAGAAGTATGGCACCCAGATTGAAAAGGGGCCGAAAAAAGAATAAGCGCACGATGAAGCCACCCTCTCGGTTACGACCGGGAGGGTGATTTTTTATACCCAAATGCCCCGTACACCCGCTGCGCCCCGTACGGCCACGCACACGACCGTCACGGCCCTCTGCATCCATTCACACCGCTGACGCTACGAGGCGGTATAGGCCCTGTACGTGCTGTTTACGGGCATATTCTGAAACGTATATAGATAGAAAATTTCTTCATAAAAATTAACGAAAACATATTGACATAGGTAGGTATCGCAGTATAATAAAGTTACAAAATAACCAGATGGATAATCGGAGATAGCCAGAGCAGCAGTTCAGGAAAGTCTCCGGTTCTCTTACAAAGAAAAGGAGACAGCGATATGGCAAGCCAGTATGACAGCATCAAAACCGCAGAGGAACTTCTGAAGGAAGTAGCGGCACACGGTCTGAGCACCAAGCCTGAGGACATTTGCAGAGCGCAAGACATTTTCGGTCGCAGCGAAGTGAAAGAGCTTATTCGGCTCGCCAATGACAACGGCCGCCTGAATGGGTTCGACGGCGAACCTGATCCGCGTGGTACTTATTCCTCTGGCCGCGTTGGACTGAGCAAGTATTTCTATCAGGTCGCTTTTAAGATCTGGAGCTGGGAGGATGCGACTCGCTTCTACAATCAGCACAGCAACTTCCCGGTCATGGATGCGCTGGAAGAGAACAAGATGCTTCACCAGCAGGTCAAGGAGCTGAACGGAGAACTGAAGCGGGCCAAGGATGACCGCGATGTGGAACACAGAAGATGCCGGGAGGCTGTTGACGCTGAGCAGGCCGCTCAGAAGAAAATCGGCCAGCTCGAAGCGGAGGTTCACGACCGCGACATGACGATCATGGAGCTGAAGGCTAAGCTGTACGACCTGATGATGAAGGAGGGCAAGTGATGGCTATTTTCACCAACGTCTACGGGGACGGTCACACCCCTGACTACGAGGGCTGCGTCCTCGACTGGTACGAGCACAACGGCTACGACGATTCCGACTGGTACGCGATCTGCTGGAACGAAGAGAATCAGACCATCGACAAGGTTCTATTCGACACCACCCGCTGCGCCTGCAGTGGCCGCGCTGAGATCGACGCCACGCCTGAGGTGCTCCGCAAGGTCTACCACTACTGGAAGACGCTCGGCAAGTCCCTGTTTGATGGGCGCACGAACCGGATGCAGGCCATGAAAATCCACGTCGGCGATACGGTGCGCGTGATCGCCGGTCGCAAGTTCAAGAAGGGGAGCGTCGGCAAGGTCTTTTGGTGCGGCACCTGCCGCAATCCATACTCCGGTTGCACGGAGGAGCGTATTGGCATTGAGGTTGATGGCAACCGCCAGTTCATCAACGAGTCTCAGGCCGAGCTTATCGGCTGGGAGGCTCGCTTGCAGACCGGCAAGGAGCGCAAGCGCCAGATCCGCAATTTCGCGGTGAACTCGATGCCGAGCCACTATCGCCGGTACTTCTGCAAGAACGATTGGCTGCGGGCGGCGTGGCTCGGTGAGGAGCCGGGATGGAGAGCACTTGTTGGAGGTGAGCAGTAATGGCCGTGGCCGATAAGGTCAGCACGGTTCTGACATGGAGCCTGCAGCTCAGATACCAGATGCTCGACCGCATGAAGCAGGATTGCGAGTATTTCCTCGGACATGGCAACCGGGCCACGAAGTATCTTTGGGCCGGTAGTGTGGCCGACCATATCGAGTACATGAAAGCCCTTTGGTGGAGCTTCCCTGAAAGCGGCAAGCCTGAGTGGCTGACGCTTGAGGAAATCAAGGACTACGAACGGAGGATGGCGGCATGAAGATTTTCGCGGCCTGCCCGGAGTGCGGTTGCACCGACTGGATCAGGTTCGACAGCGGCGGGTTCGTTTGCAACGGATGCGGCCGGCTGATATTCACAGATGAAATGACCTTGAAAGGAGAGGACGACGATGAAGTTGGTAACGGCAACTGATGTCTGGTACACGCAGCAGCAGAAAACTCTCGACGAGATTGCGGAGAAGCTGGGGGTGGTCGCTTACCGCCCAAGCTATCACGGGGCCGAGAGAGATAAGAACACGGTTTTGTTCTATCTGAAGGAGGACGAGGAGCACAACCGCGAGGTTGACCGTCAGCCGGTTCACTATTCCCGCTCTGAGGCCACGGACAGGGGCGTGAACGTCAACAGCGAGTGCGTGTATCGTGACCATTTCTGGTCGTTCGAGAACAGCGACGCAAACGGCCAGCTCGACATGGGCTGGGCAAACAACGGAAAATTGAACCTGAGAAGTCTGGACTGGAAGACCAAGTTGGAAGGCAGCATCACGTTCGCATTTGCCAGAAAGATGCAGTTCAATTATGTCCGCAGTACCGGCGGGTATCTGGAACTGCGAGAAGCCGACAACACATATAACGACTGGAACCGCGAGCAGTTGCGGGCGCTGAAGATGATGCACGGGCGACTGTTCCTCGGCAGCATCAATTTTCACGGCGACCAGAGAAAGAAGGTTGTGGCCGGCAAGGAAGGCATCTACGAGGAGTTGCTTGATCAGATGGTCTACAATTTCGGGTGCGACTTCGCCGTACCAGCTCCCGATAAGGAGTTGGAGAAACTGATCCGAGCGTGGAACGAAGACGAGCGGCTGCCAAAGAAACTTGTGGACGTGGAGGCGATGACCGGCCGCGTGGAGCAGCTCGGCGGTATCAACCTGATTTGGTATTGAGGAGGGAACGAGCTATGGCGAACAAGCCGGTGCTTGGCATCATTGATTGCCCACATTGCGGGAGAGCGAACATGGTAGGATGGAACGGGAACTACAAGGTTCCGTGTTTCTACTGCAAGAAGAAGTTCATGGTGAAGCGGACGCGGCTTCACCATACGACGCCGATAACGGTCAACGAAAATGCAAAGGAGGCCATCGAACGATGAACGCATACGCAGAAATGAAGAAACGCCATCAGGAGGAGGTCAACGCGCTTCCGATGTACTGGGCGTTTTCTGACGAGCAATTCGACCAGCAACTGAAGAAGTTGGGTCTTACGCGGAATGATACCGGGAAACTCTGCAAGACCTTTGGCGGCGGGTTCTGTCTCGCAAGCGACGCCCAGATGATCGCTGATACGCTCAGAGGACACCGCAGGGAGATGGAAGAAGCGATTTCCGCTGACGAAACCGGGGATGGGTTCATCAAGGATATGTTCCTGAGCGAGTTGAGCAATCACGAGTACACCTACACCTGCGAGGTCGAGGAAACCGTGGAAGCCTGCGGCTTTACGATGGAGCAGATCGAAAACGACGAGCGGCTCCGACACGGGCTTGAGGTGGCGGCAAAGGAGCTACGCGAAGCGGCTGGCTTTTCATTTTGAGGAGACTGTTTAATGGAAATTGAAATCAGAGACATCACGCCCGAAGAAGCTGCTCCGTATGGCGAGAATGCAGACATTGTTCTGACGGGGCGAAAAGCGGTCGTGTTCACCGACGCCGACGGCAATGTCGGAAGGCTCTACATGAAAGAGGAGGACATTGACCTGCTCGGAAAGCAATATATCGCCGAGAACTCGACGCTGGAGTACAGCAAAGTTTGTGAAGAATGGTTCCCGAAGGTGTCATGGAACGCATACAAGAACGACCCGCAGAGAAATCCACCGAAGACCATCGACGTAGAGTTCGTTTGCGACATGGATAGCGAACGCACAGAAATCTGGCGCAGGCTCGACACCGGCGGCTACCTCATGCGGAAACTCTGCAACGAACCATTCGCCCGTTGGCTGGTTTGCCGTGAGCGTCAGGGATGGTGGGAAGATGGAGCCTGCGTCCGCCCGAACATCACGTTCCGACACAGGAAGCAAACCGAGAAGGTGCGGTACGACGACTGGAATGAAACAGCCGCGTACAGCGACACCTTCAATCCGAATTTTAGGGAGGGATAAAGATGCCTGAAGTAAAATTGATGACGCCGCTGTTCGACGGCGGTATGTATAATCGCACCGGCCGTCGGATGCGAGCTGTGTTCATCAAGGAGGTTGCCGACGGAACCACGACCTATCGGCTGTGGCGCAAGGACGGAAAGCCTGAGATAGAGTACCCGCGGTGCGACAATGACCGCTATATACTGCACGTTGAGGTGAACAGTTACCTGATTCCGTTGCGCATGACGGAGTTCCAGATGATCGACAACTGCGGCTACCTGCCCGCGGTGAACGAACTGTACGGCAGCAAGGAGGGGCGGGTCGCCTTCTTCAATGAGCTGAGAGAACGGGATGGGTGGAACCAGCCGACCAGCGTGTCCGAGGCAATGAAGCGAGAGGAAGAAGTCATTACGCGCCTTGGGAGCCAGCCTGAGAGGTGGGTTGCCAGCATCAGTAAGCAACTTTCAAGCCACGTTAAGTTCTATCTCCAGAGCGAGAAGAACGGCGGCCTGACACATCCCGATTATGTCGGAGCCTGCGTCTTGAACAAGTTAGACGAGTGCATGAAGCTGTCTGAGGCCCATCAGGAGTACATCCAGAAAGAGAAAGAAAAAATAGCCGCAGAAGAGGCAGAGAAGCGGCACCGAGAGGCCGAGGAGATAAATGCAAAGGCAAAGCAGGAGATCGAGGCAGCCGTCAAAATCATCCGAGAGGGTGGGCGCCTGAACAACGACCGCATCGACTACCGCGTGGGGGATGTCGGACACAACGAGCCGATTGTTTTGTTCCTCATGCGCCGGTACAAGGTGGGTGTTCCCCTGAGAACGCAGGGCTGGATCTGCAGCAAGCTGGCGAACGTCACCATCAAAGACGGCAGGTGCGACGGTCTGCAGTATTACAAGGCCAAAGGCGCTGCCTGCTCACAGCGGTTTTTCGACTGCATGAACGAGCTGGTTCAGAAGGTAATTCAGGAGGAAGCAAAATGATTACAATGGAAAACACCAGAGAGCTGATCGACTTCGAGTATTATGGCAAGTCCTACCGGATGGCCCCGGAAGAAATCGAGGCGGCGTACCGGTATCAGGAGATGCAGTATCGCAAAGCGGACGCGCTCCGTATGCTGACCTCGTATGCGTTCGGTATCGAAGATCTGGACGCCGTTTCCGACGAAGACCGAGCCGAATACGAGAAAGAGTTTGAAACCAGTTACGGCATCACCTTCGAGGAGGCTAAGGAGAGCATCCCTGAGATCGTGAGCTACTTCTTCCAGAAGACCGATTGCAACGTCGGCGAGAATACGACTTGGTACGAAGCCATTGAGGCGGTATTTGGAGGGAACGGGAATGGAGACTGAGCGCAAGAGATGGAGGCTGGGTGACGATGTGAGCGCCGAGGACAACATCCTCGACGGGTTCACGTTCAAGGATCTGATTCTGGCCGTACATTGCAACTGTGAGAGCATCACACCTGATGCTGTTCGCAGAGAGGCAGCCGAGATTTTGGAGGAGCGGATGCAGGACTACCGCTTCTTGCTCCGAAACAACATCGAGGAAATCATGGCCGAGGCCAAGAAGGGACGTGCGCAGTATGAGTAACGGCATGATTGCCGGTGGAGCGTGGGAACAGATGACGTTCTTTGCGCCTCTGCCTATTACGGGAACGCCAGCTATCAGCCTGTTCGACCACACGACGCACAGCTCGGAAAAGCCGAGCGAGTGGATGAAGCAACTCGTGCCAGATGGCGAGTATGTTGTCATGGTCGGCACCCATCCGCTGGTGATGCGGAAAACAACGCTGACGGCTGACGAGGTTCCCGAAGGACACCAGTTCTACCATTACCTGATTGACGGCGCTGTGTACGCCGGCATTTTCGTAGGAAAGGAGAATGCGGAATGATTGGAAAAGGAAAGACCCTGCTCGTGCATGACGACTGCATGGTTTCGCGGGTGGCCTATCGGCTCGAAGAGCTTTGCGGCGAAATCGAGCTGTGCCAGAGCATCCTCAAAAATGCCCCCGACCTGCCAGCGGAATACCGCCGCACCAACAAAGAGCAGGTAAGGCAGCGGCTTGAGTTGGCGCGGTGGAATCTCGATGATCTGCTGGAGGACATCGAGGATGGCATCGTTGCGCGAGAGCTGAAGCGCATATACAACGAATATTGCGGAGGCGGGGACGATGGCGAGGTTTGATGATCTGTGCGCTGACTTCCAGAAGCGCAAGCCCCGTGGCCCCATCACCGCAGAGGTTCCGTGGTTCAATGTTCCTCTGGAACTGCAGAAGGGCAGCGAGAGCGTGAACGACGTCCTCCGAAAGTACCTGAAGGACTTCAATCTGGAATACCTGAACGAGATGGGAACCGTGTGGTTCCTCTACCACGACCTGTGGAAGTGCTGCACCCACGAAATCAAGGATGGGAAAATTCACTTCTATATGGCCTGTTTCGATTACTGAGGAGGACGATATGTACTTAATGGGACGTGACGAATACGAGTGCGACATCTGCGGGTTCCGCGAAAAGTGGGACGCGCACGACGACCACCGCGGGGATATGTGGGAGTGCGAACGGTGCGGGAAACACTTCTGCACGAACTGTTTCAAGAAAGCCTGCGGCGAAGAGGATTTCAGAAAGATGCTGTCCGAAACGGACAATGTGCTCTGCCCCGAGTGCTGGCAGAACCAGTCGCAGAAGAAAGAGTTCAGTATCAACATCCGTGAGACGCTTGAAACACAGGTGGCGGTGGAGGCGGAAAACGAGGAAGCGGCCTTGCGCGAGGTTGAACGCCGCTGGAAAAATGGCGAGTATATCCTCGACGCTGATAATTTCCAAGGAGCCGACTTCTGGGCGGCAGACCATCCGCCCGTCAAGCAAATTGACGCGCAGGAAAAAATGAACTGGTTTGAGCTGTTCCTGAGTCGGATGCGGGACTATTCGGACGGCGAGGTCTGGGGGATCGGCGACGAGCTGATGTGCAAGACGGAAGCCATTGCGGATGCCATGTGCGACCTGCTTTTCCAACTCTACGCTGCACAGGGCGAAGAAGTTGTTTTCCATACCGGGTATTATGACCCGGCAGAAGATGCACGGTCTGGCGAAGAAGACAGATGCACCGGATGGTGGTATGTGGACTGCGATTGAGAGGAGCGCGAAGAGCTGGAATGAAAGTACCGAAGTATATCCGCGAGAAGATGCACAGGATTGCGCTCCACGCAAGAATGGTAAGCGATCTTGACCGTGAAGTGGGAATCTGGTTGGAACAGAACGGGATAGACGTGGAGAAATTGAGCGATGGTGGCGGCAGTGGTTACGAAGAGCTCAGCTATGGCAATGACGTAACGGACGAACTGTGCGCTCAAATTGAACAGATGGAGGCGTAAAGATGGAGAAATACGCGAAGAAACTGCAAGGCATCATCAATGAGCAGGACTTTTGCTTCGAGACCGAGGAGATCAAAACGGTTGAAAAGGCGCTCGGAGTGTTGAAAATGTACGAGGATGCCAACATCCCGGCTGAAGCCTGCGCGGAGTACAGGAAGTTTGAGGACGAGCTGATCCGCGACGGCATGAGTCTTCAGCACGTTCTCGACCTACTCAAAGCGGAGAAGGAGGGACGGCTGAAGGTCAGACCTGAGAGCCTCGGCCAATGTTGCGGGCAGTGTCATCACTTCCTCAGAGAGCCTATGAAGGCGTCAGGCATCTGCGAGGTTCGCAAGAACAAGCATTACCCGCGAGCTGGTACGCCGCTTTATTGCTGTCAGTCGAAAAAAGCCTGCCTTGACTTCGACGAGCGCGGCGAGCGGCCCATCCGGTATCAGGAGGCATGACGATGGAGCGCCTAACGATACGAAACAGCGACGGCACGGTATCTCAGCCGACCGGCACGACGGTCGAAGCCGTGTTCTACCGGCTGGCCGACTATGAAGACACCAACCGCGAACCGGCCGAGATCCGCAAGCTGGAGCGAGAGTACCGCACAGCCGTCAATGAACTGTGTGCTATGTGCGGCCGATACAAGCAGGAACACGAAGGAGCCTGCCGCGGATGCCGGTGGAAAAAACCTGTGTGATAGGAGGTAGCCTGAATGGCAAGAGGACGGCAGCAAAAGTGGATATGCCTTGACTGCGGAGCTGCCTTTGCCGTGCAGGGCATAGCCCCGAAGATGTGTTGCGCCTGTGGGTCTGCGAGGCTTGGGCGGGCGCCGAGCTTGGAACTGGCCGAAAATTTCGCAGAGAAGCGGCTGGAGCTTGAGCAGGTCTGCCACGAGCTGAACGGCGCCTATGGTCGATACGCTTCGTTGAAGACTCGGTACGACGAGATCATGGCCTACTGGAAGCAGCAGAAGCGGCGTGGATATATCACGCCAGAAGAGTATCAACAACTGGCCGAGGAGTTCATCGGAGCGCGGCCGGTGAAAAATAAGGAGGACGAAACAAATGGCAAAGATCCCTGAGAATGTGCTGAATGTGCTGGGCGAGTGCAGAGCGGACGGAAACCTGCTTTACCTGCCGAGCGTTCAGCTTGACCGCAAGACTTACACGGAGGTCAACAAAGTTCTGGAGAACATGGGCGGCAAGTGGAACCGAAAGGCAAAGGCCCACGTCTTCGCTGAGGATGACGATGTGGCGGAGATGCTGGAGAACGTACTACTCACGCAGGAAGTGAAAGACCTGAAGCGCGAGTATCAGTTCTTCCCGACGCCTCGCGCCGTCGCCGAGCGAATGTGCGAGATGGCTGAGATCGACAGCGCATCCGAGGTGCTGGAGCCGTCCTGTGGCAACGGCCAACTGTCGGACGTCATCTGGGAACACTCGCCCGCCGGTATGTGCTGTATCGAGCTGAACACCGACATGAAGCGGTATCTGGCTGAGAAACCCTACGGTGTGAACTACCGCGATTTTCTGGACGTGACGAAGAAGGAGATCGGCTCCATCAACCGCGTCGTGATGAACCCGCCCTTTACGCGGCATCAGGACATCGACCATGTGCGCCACGCCTATGACCTGCTGGACGCCGGCGGTATTCTGGTTGCCATCATGTGTGAGAGCACGTTCTTCCGCACAGATAAGAAGTCTGTGGAGTTCAGGGACTTCCTCGACAGCGTGTATGCACAGGCAATCAAGCTGGAGCCGGGAGCGTTCCACGAAAGCGGCACGGACGTTGTTACCCGCATCGTCAAAATCAGAAAGCCGCTGTAAGACACGAATAGAGCGATTCCAGCCGAGGACGGCAATACTTTCATCATTACGCGGTGCTCCAGAGGATGTAGAGCCTTGCTCTGCCCTCTGGTTGCCACTTGGCTAAACCGAAATGCCATAGAGAAAGGAGATGGAACCATGAACGGAGCAACAGGCTTCCATATCGACGTGAGGCCGGTGTCAATTACGTTTACTTGCCCGCACTGCGGCAGGGAAGTCAGAGTTCCGTGGCAAGAACTCGATGTTCCAGAGTGCTGGGGCGATGACTGGGGCTACGCCGAATGCCCTGACTGCGAAATGGAGGTGAAGTTGGGTGACTACGAGTACGACTGAAATGCCGAAGCTACGGCTTGGAGATTGGGTATCATGCAGCGCCTACATCAGACCGAGCGGCAACCACTTCGAGATCGACAACGAAGACACGGGAACGGCACTGCTGTGGGAGAAGGACGCAACGGAGGGCCGAGAGATTGAAGATTACGAGTCCTGCGATAAGTTCGTGACGAAAACGGCTTTGTTTACCGGAGTCTTCGTCGGCGTGACATGGCTCTGCACGGAATTGTTCTGCGAATGGAACGAACCGCCGTACGGAAGAAGCGGATTCCAATGCAGCTCAACCAATCCGAAGCCGTTCGCCATCGTCTACTACGCCGAGAACAAGAAGCGGTTGGTGCCGATGGACAGCATTGAGAAGGTGGAGCGATGAATTATTACGAAATCTATGACCGATACAGCGGCGAGCTGCTGACCAGAGGCAACGCGGCCGAGTGTCGAAAAGCCCTCGGATGTGCCAGCCTTGACAGCTTCTACGCGTTGGCAAACCGGGCGCGGCGGGGGATCAATAAAAAATATCGGGTCGTCATCAAAAAAGGCGGGCAGGTGGACTACCCCGTGCTCGGTAAGGATGACCCGCTTTACCAGAAGGAGGGATAGCAAGTGGCAAAACTGAAACCGATCCTGTTCAACACGGCGATGGTGCAGAAAATTATGGCCGGTGAGAAGACCGAGACACGGCGCGTAGTTCTCCCGCAGCCTGAAGGCGCACGGTTCGTCCTCGACTGCGATGAAGAGAACCGGACGTTCGACCTGATGTGCGGAAACAACGGCGCCGGCGGCATCTTCTGCGATTGGGCGGAGACCGTCAAGCCGAAGTTCTGGTTCGACGACGTGCTCTATATCAGAGAGACATGGCGCGTTCAGTCTGCGCACCGCTTCGAGGCGGATGCAAAGATCGAGTTCCGAGCAGGTGGCCCGCTCGGGAAAATCCAGTTCCCCGGCGGATGCTCCGACTCGGAATCCAGAGAGGCGTTTGACCAGTTTATCGCTAAGTGGAGTACCGACTCCAAGTGGAACCCCTCGATTTTTATGCCAAAAGAGGCGGCGAGGACATTCCTGAAAATCGTGGACGTTTCCGTGGAGAGGCTCGGAGACATCAACGGCGGCGGGTTGAAGGCTGAAGGCATTGACCGGAACCAGCCGTACAGAGCGATGCGCATGGATTTTCGGGATCTCTGGAACAGCACCATCTCTGCAGACCAACTCGACGAGTTGGGATGGTATGCGAACCCGTGGGTCTTCGTCTACAAGTTCCAGCAGATCGGCAGAGAGGAGGCACTGGCATGAGACGAGGGGTTATCGTGAAGACGCTGAGGTGCTGTGCTGAGCTGAACTGCAGGGAATGCCCGCTGGAGAAATTAAGAGAGGGCAGAGGATGCACGACGAAACTGGCAAAGGAGGTGCTGGAGCAGATGCAGGCAGACGACGCAGAGCGTCGGAAGCAGTATGCGCAGACGTTGCCGAAGGCGATAGCCATTGACTTTGACGGCTGCCTTTGTGCAAACGCATACCCGGACATCGGCGCTCCGAACTGGGAGATTATCGTCGCAGCGGCGGCAGAGCAGATCGCTGGCGCGGGACTCATTCTCTGGACGTGCCGAGAGGGAGAGCTGCTTGAGAACGCGCTCGAAGCCTGTGCCAGATGGGGCCTGCATTTCGACGCCGTGAACGACAGCTTGCCGTCGTGGAAGAAGTTTTACGGTAATGAAACCCGCAAGGTCGGCGCGACTGAGTATTGGGATGACAAAGCATACCGAGTTCAGAACGGGAAGCTGATGAAGGAGGCCGCCCATGAAATGGCTTGACAGGCTGAAAGCAAAAATCATCCATGCGCTCGGCGGCCTGACACGCGCTGAGGCGATGTTTCATGCGCCCATCGCGCAGGTTCTCCATTACGACATCCAGACGGTCAGGACGGTGAAGACCGTGCCCGCCTTTACCAGAACGCACGAGGCCGAAATGGAGAAGATGCTCCGAGCGGAGATTGCGCACAACATCGCGGAATATGTGATGGAACACGACGCTGTCGTTTACGAGAGGCAGGAAGAAGAAAACAACGACCTGCAGCTCTCGGCGACCTTCCGGTTCCTTCAGCCGCATGAGGGGGAGTGGAAGATATGAGAAATTGCGCACAAATCGGCATCGACGACGAAATCTTCGTTGACAGCTTCGCGGGAGGCGGTGGTGCATCGACGGGCATGGAGGTCGGCCTCGGCATTACGGTGGCGGCGGCCATCAACCACGACCCTGCGGCGATCCTGATGCACAAGACGAACCACCCGTACACGGAGCATTATCAGGCGTCCGTTTGGGATGTTGACCCGCGTGACGTATGCCGCGGGCGTCCCGTGGGCGGTGCGTGGTTCTCGCCCGACTGCAAGCATTTCAGCAAGGCTAAGGGCGCAGCTCTCGTTGATAAGAAAATCCGTGGCCTTGCGTGGATCACCCTGAGATGGGCCGCTTTGGTGCGGCCGCGAGTGATTTTCCTCGAAAATGTCGAAGAGTTCCAGACATGGGGGCCGGTCAGGAAAGGCAAACCCGTAAAGAAGCTGGCAGGCACGACGTTCAGAAAGTTCATCGGCCAGCTTCGGGATCTCGGCTACGAGGTCGAATGGCGTGAGCTGGTGGCGGCTGACTACGGCGCACCGACCAGCCGCAAGCGGTTCGTTCTGATTGCCCGCTGTGACGGCAAGCCCATCGTGTGGCCTGAACCGACCCACGCTCCACGGGACAGCGAAGCCGTGAAAAGCGGCCGACTGAAACCGTGGCGAAGCGCGGCGGAGATCATCGACTGGAGCCTGCCTTGCCCGTCCATCTTCGACACCAAGGAAGAAATCAAGGAGCAGTACGGTTTGAAGGCAGTGCGGCCTCTGGCAGACAACACCATGCGGCGCATCATCCGCGGCGTGGATAAGTTCACCATCAAGAGCGGCCAGCCGTACATCGTCCCGACCGGCTATGGAGAACGAAAGGGACAGGCTCCACGGGTACACGACATCGAGGAACCGCTGCCTACGGTGGTCGGGAGCGGCAAGCACAACCTCTGCAAGCCGGTGCTGGTGCCGTTCACGGCGACGAACACCAGTAACAGCGTCGGAGCGCCTGCCGGTGATCCGGTACATACCGTGACGACAGCAGGGAACCAGATGCTTGTAACCCCATATCTGGCCGAATGTAATCACGCAGGAGGCGGCCACGTCGCTGATGTGCGTGGCCCATACAAAACTATTACCGCCAAGCATACGGGCGGTATCGTGGCGCCCTCGCTCATTCAGTACCATACCGAGCAGACAGAAAACGTCCGAGCCTCTGGCCTCGGCGCTCCGATCCCCACCGTGGATGCCTCGAACCGCTACGGCCTGACCTGTGCAAATCTTGTGAAGTATTACAGCGGTGTGGTCGGCGAGAAGATGGAAGAGCCGCTTCCGACGGTGACGGCCATCGACCACAATGCGGTGTGCGCGGCCCATGTGGTGAAGTTCAAGGGAGACAACTTGGGAAGCAGCCCTGCAGAACCGATGCAGACCGTAACGGCAGGCGCGGGCCAGAAAAAGGCTTGCGGCGGAGGAACCTTCGCCCTCTGCGACACGCTGCTTTGCAAGGCTGGCCCGGACGAGAATCTGTATCGCTGGCCGCTGATCCGCGAACTGCTGAACCGCTACTGCGGTTATAAGCTGGCCGATGACGACCTGCTGCTTCTGAGCATCGGCGGGACGCTCTACTTCATCGCAGACATCGGCCTGCGGATGCTCTCCCCGAGAGAGCTTTACAATGCGATGGGGTTCCCACCCGATTACATCATCGACCGCGATTATATGGGCAACCCGTACCCGAAGAACGAACAGGTCGCCCGCTGTGGCAACGCCGTTTGCCCGCCGATGGCTGCGGCTGTTGCAAGGGCCAACTTCCCCGAATACGTCGCCAAAGTGGGCGACACCATCACGACAATGGCCGCCCTGTTGGACATGGTGGCGGTGTAGAAAGGAGCAAGACATGGACAAAAAGAAATTGATGGAGCTGGCAGAGCGGTATCAGCACAAGGCTGACACGGCGTTCCAGAACTATCAGGAGACGGGCATTACCCGTTACGACACGGCCAGACGGAACAACGAGGACATGGCGGAGGCTTTGCGAATGGCGGCCTCTGCCAAGGAAGACCACGACCGGATGATCCACCTGAGAGGGGTGCTGAGCCAACTGGCGTGGCGGGCTGCGGAGGCAAACCGTGCCAGCGAAGAGGAGCGGCCTCGGAAGATGCAGGCGGTGCTCGGAGAGCTGCTGTCTGCGGCCCGTATGCAGGGCTTGATCCGCGACGAAGGAGGTGATTTCAAATGAAAATCGTCATCGTGCATCACCTGAACGATGCGCAGCACTACCTTTTCGGAGTACCCGAGGAGAGAGACTTGAAGAAGGATGATCTGGTGCTGGTACGCAACAGCCGAGGCGAGGTGCCGGCGGTCTGCGTCTGCGACAGCTTCAGCGTCCCCGAAAACGTGCTTGAGCAGTTGCAGAAAATGTACGGCGGGAAGACCCTGAAGTGGGTCATCGGAAGCGTTGAGTTCCTGCGCTGGGAGCAGGAGAAGGAGGAAGCGAAATGAAAAAGTATGTGCCCATTGTGACCGACGACCCGCAGGACAATGTGGAGGCGGCACTGAACTTGGTGTTCATCAAGGACGAAGAGGTTTACGTCCGCGGCTATGGGCCGGCGCCTGACTTCTCAGACGCGACCCTGAGCAACGTGACGCGGGACATTCTGCAGAAGTACAGCCCCGAAACCTTGGAGAACGTACGCCTCAAAGACGATTTGGAGCTTTCGTGTGCGACCTCTGAGTGGCTGTTCGACGGCATTGATACGATTGAGGGCGTGGTTGCCCTGCTCTACACGATGGCGTGGGCCTTCGCAGAGACCAGAGAGCGCCTGCGGATGTACGAGGAGACGCGGCTCTCTCCGATGGATCTGAAAGACCGGCTGATTGCGCCGTTCCAGAACGATATGTTCGCTATGGTCTGGGGAGCGTTCAAGAAGCTGTACCCCGACAAGGAGTGCGAAATCTACTGGGAGCCGCAGATCCGTGACGAAGAGGACGGCAAGCCCGTGTATGGCCTGACCGACTTTGCCGACGATGGTTCTGTTGCCGTCTTCGTTAAGCCGAGCCTTGAGGTTGCGGACGCGGTTGAGATCCTTGCGCATGAACTCGCCCATGTGGCGGTCGGCATTGAGCACGACCACGACGAGGTATGGCAGGAGGCGTTCGACAAGATTTTCGAGGAGTACAATCGCATCGGAAATCAGATGTTTCCCAACGGGGAGCAGTGCGTGATGGACGACCCTGATGAAAAGTGAGCTACGGTTTTCGTGGCCTGATACTGGAGAGCTGTCGGTGCGTATCAACGGAAACGAGTCGGCAGCTCTCCGTTTCTTTCCGTCGGAAGAGGCCATCATAGACGGCCTGCGTAAAAACGGCGTAGAGGCCGCGTACGACGATTTTGCAGATACCCACCCACACACCCACGGAAGCGAAACGGACACGTTACAGACGGTTTCTGGAGATTTCTGACGGTGTCCTGACTTCACAATCACATTTTCTGGTGGTATAATCACAAATAGAGAGGCTTTGCGAACGCTTTCGGCCTCTTTGATAACGGAGGGAATGACTATGACAACAGGCGAGCACGGCGGCTATGAGGCTGCCGCACGGCAATACAACGACTGCATCCGCACCGGCCAGATCGCACAGGCTGTCGAATGGCTGACAGAGATGGCCGAGATCCTTGAGAGCGAGAAGCGATATACCGACGCCCTGAAGCTGGGAATGCTGACGTTCTACTTCGCCACGAGCGGCGTGTACGCTGAGCCGGTCATTGAGGATCACCTCGCAAAGCAGGTGTGCCGTGTAGTCTGGGAGACGGGCCTTACGCTCCATGAGCGCGAGGAGCTGTTCCTCGACACGATCCGCGACGACACGCTGCCAGAGCATATCATGTCGGCCAAGGACTGCGCGTACATCTTCGACGTCTGCGCCGCCGGCAGGGTGGAGGACGCGAGAGAAATGCTGGGCCGATTCGTGACGGCTCACGCTGCAAAGTAAATACAGAAGCGGAAAGCAAAAAGAGGCACGGACGTTGCTCTCGACGCTCGCACAGGGCCCGTAACAACTCCCCACCCATGAGAGCAGCCGACAGTGCCGCTATGAATGAAGTCTTTACCCCGGTGTACGAGTGCCAATACATCACGAAGGAGTAAAGAAAATGAACAGAAATCTGAACGAGGCAATTTTCGACATCGCAAAGGTGGAGGCCATCATGTTTGCTTTCGAGAATACCTATCTGGAGCTGGATGTGGCGCCGGCTGACAGAGCGCGAGCCGACATGGCGACGGATGCCTTCTATGCCATTTGGGACGCCATCAGGAAGGTGTCGGATGACCTCGACCGTCTGGCTGGAGATTGCCGAGTGGTGGATGCCATCTACGCCGTCAACGATGTTCGGCGGCGCGTTGGCACCTTGAAAACCGAAGACTGAACAGGAGAGAGGCCGGGGATTTCCCGGCCTCTTTGCTGTTCTTGCCACAAAATATGTATAACATATTGACTTTGAGGTATAATGTGATATAATATACTCAAAGAAATTAAAGGAGTGATTTCAGATGGCGAAAGTATCAACCAGCATTTCCATTGACGCCGATGTGAAAGCACAGGCTCAAGCTCTGTTCGCAGACTTCGGCCTTGACCTGTCCACCGCAATCAACATCTTCCTGCGGCAGTCGATCCGCGAGAATTGCATCCCGTTTGCCATTCAGCGCGAGGTTCCCAATGCGGACACCATCGCCGCTATGCGGGAGGCTGATGACATGGTAAACCACCCTGAGCAGTATGAGACCTTCCACAGCATGGAAGACCTGAAGAGGGCTTTGGAGGCATGAAGTACGATGTGAGAATGTCCACCCGCTTCAAGAAGGATATGAAGCTGGTGCAGAAACGTGGGTACGACCAGAGGCTTATTTTCGAGGTGATCGAATTGCTTGCCAACGGCATGAAACTCGACGAGAAGTACAAAGACCACCTCCTGACCGGTGATTACGGCGGTTTCCGTGAGTGCCATATCACGCCCGATTGGCTGCTGGTGTACCAGTACAGGGAGCAGGAGCTTTTGCTGCTGCTGTCCAGAACTGGAACCCACAGCGACCTGTTCTGAACTATGGAGCAGGCGGCGATGACGTACAAGGGGTATTCGGCAAGGCCCGAATACTCCGCCGAGGACGGGGCCTTCTTCGGAAGGCTCCTCGGCATCAACGACTTAGTGAACTTCGAGTCCGCAAATGCAGAGGGCTTGGAGGAAGAGTTTCATAAGGCAGTGGACGACTATCTGGCGTTCTGCTCTGAAATAGGGAAGCAGCCCCAGACGCCCACCGTCTGAAAATACGAGAAAGATTGCAGAACGCGGCGCGGCGGTCTTGACTGCTGCGCCTTGTTTCTGTAAAATACGGAGGAAATGCGATGAATTACTATGCAGAAAATCCGAAAATCACGCTTCGCGTGAGCATCGGTGATGCGATGTTTATTCATTGAGAAGCGTATGGAGCATTTTTTGATACTCTCGCTGGCGGTCGGCGCGGCCGCCCTCATTGTGTCGGTGATACTGCTTTTTGCGCCCCGGCGCACAGAGCGAAGGATCACCGCCGCCGCGATTTTGGGCGGACTGGCCGCCTTTTCGGTGATATTTGCCCTGTGTCTCGGGTATTTTATGGTGTAAGATTTGATAGGAGAATAGCATGTTCAAGGTCATCAAAAAAGAGGGCAAGGCCCGGCGGGGCGTGTTTACCTGCGCCCACGGCGGCGAGGTGCAGACGCCGGTGTTCATGAACGTGGGCACACAGGCGGCCATCAAGGGCGGCGTCAGCGCCATCGATCTGAAGGAGCGCCTGGGCACGCAGATCGAGCTGTCCAATACATACCACCTGCATCTGCGCCCCGGTGACGACGTGGTGCGCGCCATGGGCGGGCTGCACAGGTTCATGCGCTGGGACGGCCCCATCCTGACGGATTCCGGCGGGTTCCAGGTGTTCTCGCTGGCGGGACTGCGGAAGATCAGCGAGGAGGGCGTGACCTTCGCCAGCCATCTGGACGGGCACCGCATTTTCATGGGGCCGGAGGAGAGCATGCGCATCCAGAGCAATCTGGGCAGCGATATTGCCATGGCCTTCGACGAGTGCGTGGAAAATCCGGCACCCTATGACTACGCCAAGGCCTCCTGTGAGCGGACGCTGCGGTGGCTGGAGCGGTGCAAGAAGGAGCACGACCGGCTGAACAGCCTGCCGGACACGGTGAATCCGGGGCAGATGCTGTTCGGCATCAATCAGGGCGCTACCTACGCCGACCTGCGTATCTGGCACATGCAGCAGATCGCCAGGATCGACTGCGACGGCTACGCCATCGGCGGTCTGGCGGTGGGCGAGCCCACCGAGGTGATGTATGAGATCATCGACGCGGTGGAGCCGTATATGCCGGCGGACAAGCCCCGGTACCTTATGGGCGTGGGCACGCCCAGCAACATCATCGAGGGCGTGGCGCGGGGCGTGGACTTCTTCGACTGCGTGATGCCGGCGCGGAACGCGCGGCACGGAAAGCTCTTCACATGGAAGGGCACGCTGAACATCAAGAACGCTAAATACAAGCTGGACGAGCAGCCCATCGACCCGGAGTGCGACTGCCCGGTATGCCGGCAGTTCAGCCGGGCGTACATCCGCCACCTGGTCACTGCGGAGGAGATGCTGGGCATGCGGCTGGCGGTGATGCACAACCTGTATTTTTACAATAAGCTCACCGAACGGATACGCGACAGCCTTGACAACGGGTGCTTTGAGGCGTTCCGGGAGGAATACAGCAAAAAACTGGCGGAGAAGCTATGAAAGCTCTTGCCAAACTGCGTAGAAGTATGTATAATAGTATCAATTTGTTTAAGAAGGAGTAATGCCCCATGATTCAGATCGCTTACGCTGATACTGCTGCTGCCACCACATCCGCCGCTTCCGGCGGTATGGGTTCCACCATTTTGATGATCGTCCTGATGATCGCCATTTTCTACTTCCTGATGATCCGCCCGGAAAACAAGCGGAAAAAGCAGGCTGAGGAAATGCGCAACTCCCTGAAGAAAGGCGATTGGCTGACCACCATCGGCGGCGTGTACGGCCGCGTTGTGGCTATCACCGACCGCACCGTTGTCATCGAGACCAGCGAGGATCGCGTGCGCGTGGAGTTCCTGAAGTCCGCTATCGGCCAGGTGGGTACGCTGGACGAGCAGGCCGCCGCCCAGCAGCGTCCTGTGGGCAAGAAGGACAAGAAGGCTGAGAAGGCCGACGAGACGCCCGCCGTGGAGGAGAAGACCTCTGAGGAGCCTGTCGAGACGACTGCCGAGGAAAAGACCGACGCGGAGTAATTTCCCACATAGAAAGATACCTCTCCCGCATAAGCTGGAACACAGCTGACGGGGGAGGTATTTTTATGTCTTGGAAGCAGGTGGCCGGCAGAGGGACGTGGCTGGGTGCGGCGGTGGCGGCGCTGGTGCTGCTGGCTGGATTGGGAGTAGCGGCGTTGCTGCTGCTGCGGGGCGCGGTGCCGGAGAGCGCCATGCGCCCGCTGGTATGGATCGTCGCCGGCGCGGCATGCTTCTGCGGCGGGCGCGCAGCGGTGCGGAAGGGTGGCGATGGTGCGCTGCCGCGGGCACTGGCTGTATCGGCCTGCGTGTACGGCGCCATGTGGCTGGCGGCGCTGACAGGCGAGGGAGAGATGCAGTTCGCGCAGGGCGGTACGGCGCTGACCTGCGCCGTGTGGGGCGGCGGACTTCTGGCGGGACTGGTGGGCGTCCGGCGGAGAAAAAAGAAGCCTGCCGATCGCCGGAGGAGAAGCGGCGAACGTCGAAAGAGGGCGGTAACATAAAGCGGCGCATGGTTAAAATAACGAAAATAGGATTTCCGACATTTTTTTATAAACGGAGACGGCGGACAGCGTACGGGCTGGCCGCCGCCGTTTTTTATCCAAGATGTGGTGCATGGTTTTGGCTGTTTCCCCAGATATCGGGCTTCCGTCATTTTTGCAAAGGGCTGGAAAACGTCGGTTAATGTGGTTTACATAAAGATGTTTACATAACATTTTGACATAATTTACAAAAAAATGGATTTTGGTGAAAACCTCTTGCGGTTTTGGCGATTTTGCCATATATTTATTACTGCGCATGTCTACCCGGCCTGGCCGCCGCATAGACTGGTGACGAGGTGAGCCAATGAAGCTGCAACGTCGTCGGAGCCGCGCCCTTCAACCGCCGAAGGCGCGCCTTTACATATTGTGTCTGTTCTTTGCCGCCGGGATACTGGCGGGATTTTTAGTGCGGTGCGCTCTGTCGGTGGACGACCTGTCGGCGCTGAGCGGTTATGTGACCAGCTATGCTCAGCTTGCTGCGCAGGAAAAGGATGCCCCGGCGCTTTTGCAGATCGTGTGGGCGTATGTCCGATACCCGGCGGCGGTGTTTCTGCTGGGCTTCACGGCATGGGGCGTGCTGTTCATTCCGCTGGTGTGCGCGGCGCAGGGCTTTTTCCTGTCGTTTGCGGTGCAGTGCTTTGCCTCCGCCATGGGGCGGCAGGGCGTAGCGCTGGCGTTGGCGGCATTGGGGCTGCGGTGCCTGTTTGTGCTGCCGTGCCTGCTGATGATCGCATCAGACGGATTTGCCGCCGCGTGGCGGCTGGCGGAGCGCCAGAAGCCGGAGGTGAGAGACCGGCGACGACTGGTGATCTGTGTGTTTGTGCTTTTGACCGGCACGGTGGCGGAATGCGCCCTGGTGCCGCGGCTTTTTGCGTGGCTTTTGCCGGGCATAACCTGAAAGAGAGAGGAGTGAGGGAAATATGACGGACTTTATTGCGTCCTACCGGGAGTATCTGACCGAGGAGAAGCATTCCTCCGCCAACACCCTCAGCTCCTATATCCGCGACCTGACCCAGTTCCAGAGCTGGCTTTTATCTACCGGCGTGACGGACATGCGCAAGGTGAAGAAGGACACCATCAACGAGTACCTTCTCCACATGACCCACAGCGGGAAAAGCCCCGCCACCGTCACTCGCTCCACGGCGTCCATCAAATCCTTCTATGCGTACATGGTGCAGTACGGCGCTGTGAAGACGAACCCGGCCAAGAGCGTGGTGGCCATGAAGGTGGAACGGAAATATCCGGAGATCCTCACCAACCGCGAGGTGGAGCTGTTTCTGGAACAGCCGAAATGTGTGGACGAGAAGGGCTTCCGCGACCACGCCATGCTGGAGCTGCTGTACGCCACCGGCATCCGCGTCAGTGAGCTGATCGGCCTTGACGTCAACGATGTAAATCTGTCTGTCGGCTTTGTCCGCTGCCGCAGCAAGGAGAAGGAGCGCATCGTGCCCCTGTACCCGGCTGCGGTGAAGGCGCTGGAGGATTATGTGCGGGATATCCGCCCCCGGCTCATTGCCGACGAGGAGGAAAATGCCCTGTTCGTGAACATGAGCGGCGAGCGCATGAGCCGTCAGGGATTCTGGAAGATCATCAAATACTATCAGGAGAAGGCCGGCATCGAGAAGGACATCACGCCCCATACCCTGCGCCACTCCTTTGCCGTCCACCTGTTGGAAAACGGCGCCGATCTCCGCTCCATTCAGGAGATGCTGGGTCATGCGGACATCAGCTCCACGCAGATCTATACCCACGTGATCAAGAAGCAGCTGAAGGATGTATATAACAAGGCGCACCCCCGTGCCTGAGTCCCCTTGGGTGTCTTTTTTGCCAATACTTCGTTGCCCCGGCTTGCCGTACACAAAGTACGGCTGTGCCGGGGCGCCGCCCGGTTTTTACCGGGCGGTTTTCTGTTGCTATTTTGCCGGAGGTTTGGTATAATAGAACAAATGTTGGGAGGCAGGTGTGTCTATGCGGATACTGGGCATCGATCCCGGCGTCGCCATTGTGGGCTTCGGGCTGATCGAGTCGGAGCGCGGCAGCGTCAGGATGCTGCAATATGGCGCTGTGACCACCCCGGCAGGGCTGCCGCTCGCCACCCGGCTGGTGCAGATCGAAAATGACATGACGGAGCTGATCCGGCAGCTGAAGCCGGACGAGATCGCCATCGAGGAGCTGTTTTTCAGCAAGAACATCACCACCGGCATCGCCGTGGCGCATGGCCGGGGCGTGATCCTGTGTACGGCGGAGCGGCTGGGCGTGCCCATATATGAATACACCCCCATGCAGGTAAAGCAGGCGGTGGTGGGCTACGGTCTGGCGGATAAAAAACAGGTGATGGACATGACAAAGCGGCTTTTGAAGCTGAAGGCGGTGCCGCGCCCCGACGACGCTGCGGACGCGCTGGCTATCGCCATCTGCCACGCCCGCAGCGCCACCAGTCTGCTGCGGCGCAAGGATCCCAATGTGAAGGAGACAGTGTAACATGTTCTACTATGTGAGCGGCACCGTGGCGGAGATAGAAGCGGGGCTGGCGGTCATCGACTGCGGCGGCGTGGGCTACGCCTGCGCCACCACCAACTATACCCTGTCGCAGCTGAAAAAGGGCGCGCCCGCCAAGCTGTATACATACCTGAACGTCCGGGAGGACGCCATGGAGCTGTTCGGCTTCATCGACCAGAACGAGCTGCGGAGCTTCAAGCTGCTCATCAGCGTGTCCGGCGTAGGTCCCAGAGCGGCGTTGGCGATCCTGTCGGCCATAACGCCCCAGCAGCTGGCGCTGGCCGTGGTGACGGACGACGCCAAGGCGCTGACGGCGGCGCCGGGCATCGGCAAGAAGATCGCCCAGCGGGTGATACTGGAGCTGAAGGACAAGCTGGCAGGGGAGGACGCCATGGGCGCCTCCTCCGGCAAGGGCGGTGCAGCCATAGCCGCCGCCGTGCCCCACAGCAAGAGGAGCGAAGCGCAGGCGGCGCTGGCGGTGCTGGGCTACGGCAGCGCGGAGATCGCCGCCGTGCTGAAGGATATCGACATGGATGCGCTGCCGCTGGAGGATATCATCCGGCAGGCGCTGAAGAAAATGATGAAGTAGGGGAGGGACGTACATGAGCATTGATTTCGGAGCCGATCTGTATGAAGAGCCTATCGTGGCCAAAACGTTCCTCAGCGAGGACGCCAATGAGGGCTCGCTGCGCCCCCACACGCTGGCGGAGTACATCGGGCAGGAGAAGGCCAAGCAGAATCTGTCCATCTTCATCGAGGCGGCGCGGCGGCGCACGGAGTCACTTGATCATGTGCTGCTCCACGGCCCTCCGGGACTGGGCAAGACCACGCTGGCGGGGATCATCGCCCAGGAGATGGGCGTGAACATCCGCATCACGTCAGGACCCGCCATCGAAAAGCCCGGCGATCTGGCGGCGCTGCTGACCAACCTGAATGAAAACGACATCCTGTTCGTGGACGAGATACACCGGCTGAACCGGGCGGTGGAGGAGATCTTGTACCCGGCCATGGAGGACTATGCCATCGACATCATCATCGGCAAGGGTCCCTCGGCCAACTCCATCCGGCTGGATCTGCCGCGGTTCACGCTGATCGGCGCCACCACCCGGGCAGGCTCCCTGTCCGCGCCGCTGCGGGATCGCTTCGGCGTGACGCTGCGGCTGGAGCTGTATACGCCGGAGGAGCTGGCGCTGATCGTGACGCGCAGCGCGGGCATCCTGAACGTACCCATTGATCCGGACGGCGCTATGGAGATCGCCCGGCGCTCGCGGGGCACGCCCCGTATCGCCAACCGGATGCTGCGCCGGGTGCGTGACTTTGCGCAGGTCATGGCTGACGGCGTCATCACCAAGGACGTGGCGGACAAGGCGCTGCTGGCGCTGGAGGTGGATCGTCTGGGTCTGGACAACGTGGACAGGCGGATGCTCCGCGCCATTATCGAGAACTACGGCGGCGGCCCCGTGGGGCTGGACACGCTGGCGGCCACCATCGGCGAGGAGTCGGTGACGCTGGAGGATGTGTACGAGCCGTACCTGATGCAGCTGGGCTTTTTGACCCGCACACCCCGAGGCAGATGCGTGACGCAGAAGGCCTATGAGCACCTGCATGTGGCCTTTGTGGGGCAGCAGAGGCTCGATTTATAGGCCGCACGGGGCAGAATGACGGAATTTATTGGTGAAAAGCAAGGGAAACTGCGTCGATTTTGAGTTATTTTTGACAAAGTTTCTCAGGTCACTTGACAAATTATTTTGTAAAAAGGTATAATAGTATATGGCAAATGATACGAGGGCTGAATATGACCGCCTGCAAACGCTGACAGACGAGGAGTTATGCGCGCTGGCGCAGCAGGGAAGCCGCGATGCGGAGGAGATCCTGGTCGGTCGTTATCACCGGCTGGTGCGCTCCTGCGCCCGTCCGTATTTTCTGGCGGGCGGCGACAGCGAGGATCTGCTGCAGGAGGGCATGTTCGGGCTGATCAAGGCGATACGGGAGTATGAGCCGGGGCACGCTGCCTCGTTCTGCACCTTTGCCGAGACGTGCATCCGCAGGCGGCTCTATTCCGTGCTGCGGGCGGCCGCGTCCGGTAAGCATTTGCCGCTGAACCAAGCCGTTCCTTTGGATACCTCTTTCTTTGACGCGAATCTCTCCTTTGCCCATGTCGATCCCGAGGGTTGGGTCATCGACCGCGAAAAAACTGCTGCTCTGCTGGAAAATACGCGCAAGCTGCTGTCCGAATTCGAGGTAAAGATTTTAGGGTATTATCTGGACGGTCTCACCTGCCGTGAGATCGCAGAGACTGTGGGCAAGTCCCCCAAATCGGTGGACAACGCCGTGCAGCGTTTGCGCCGCAAAATAGCGCGGCAGCTTCTATCCGGCGATATCAGCAAAGGCTGAGCGCAATATATTTTTCTCAAAGAGAGGGTAAAATCATGTACGAAGACAAGACCTTAGTGTGCAAAGAGTGCGGCAAAGAGTTCGTTTTCACCGCCGGTGAGCAGGAGTTCTACGCTGAGCGCGGCTTCCAGAACGAGCCCCAGCGCTGCAAGGCTTGCCGCGACGCGCGCAAGAACGCTGCCCGTGGTCCCCGCGAGTATTTCACAGCTGTCTGCGCTGCCTGCGGCGGCGAGGCCAAGGTGCCCTTCGAGCCCAAGAGCGATCGTCCTGTGTATTGCAGCGACTGCTTCGCCAAGATGCGTGAGAACGGCTGATCTGCTGACTGCACACTGTTAAGTAGATAGAATGAACCGCCCTCCGGTGTACCGGAGGGCGGTTTTGTCTGGGGGTCTGCTGGAAAAAACCTGTTGAAAGTTCCGGGATTTTGGGATATACTATGGGCATATATCAAATTGGAGGTTTCTCATTATGATCGAGATCACAAAAGACACCATTATCGGTGATATTCTGGACGTTGCGCCCCAGACAGCGCCCATCTTCCTGTCCATCGGCATGCACTGCCTGGGCTGCCCGTCCTCCCGCGGTGAGACGGTGGAGGAGGCCTGCGCCGTTCACGGCATCGACGTTGACAAGCTGCTGGAGCTGGTGAACGAGGAAGCCAACAAGCCCATCGCCGAGTAAAAATGACCTGCGCCACGCATACGCTTGCGTATGCGTGGCCGTTTGTGTAGAGACGTATGGAGAGACGACTGCAATTACAGCCGCGGCTTCAGCTGCTGGCGGACATGGTGCCGGAGGGCTGCCGGCTGGCAGACGTGGGCACCGACCACGGGTATCTGCCGGTGTATCTGCTCCAGCGCAGGCGTATCCGGGGCGCTGTGGCCGCGGATATCGGTGCGGAGCCGCTGGCGCACGCCCGCCGCACAGCGGAGGCTTATGGCGTGGAGGGGATCGACTTCCGTCTGTGCGACGGACTGCGGGACATCGCGCCGGACGAGGTGGATACGGTGGTCATCGCCGGTATGGGCGGCGAGACGATCATCACCATTCTGGAGGGTGCAGCCTGGACGAAGGACGGCGCGCATACGCTGCTGCTGCAGCCCATGACGAAGGCCGCCGACCTGCGGTATTGGCTGGCTGTAAACGGATATAACTTTACAGAGGAACGGCTGGTCTGGGACAAGAATTACCTGTATCCGGTGCTGCGTGTGACAGGCGGCGGCACGCCGCAGGCGCTGACGGAGCGGCAGGCGCTGACCGGCGTGGCGCTGGACAACGATCCACTGTACAGGGAATACCTGACACAGCAGGCGGACAAGCTGCGCCGGACGGCAGAGGGGCTGCGCCGCAGTGCAAAGCCGGACGCGCAGCAGCGGGCGGACGCTGCCGAAGCCCTGGCGCGGGAGATCGAGGAAAAGAGGGACACACTATGACAACGGTACGGGAGATCGAGAGCTTCCTGTATGGCTGGGCGCCCCGGGAGCTGGCGGAAAGCTGGGATAACGTGGGGCTGCTGGTAGGCGATCCGGAGGCCGCCGTGGAGCGGGTACTGGTGGCGCTGGACATAACGCCGCAGGTGGCGGAGGAAGCGCTGGAGCGCGGGTGCCAGCTGATTGTGGCGCACCATCCGGTGATGAACTGCGCGTGGCACCCGGTGCAGACCGTCCGCGCCGACGACCGGCAGGGCAGAACGCTGACGGCGCTGCTGCGCGGCGGCGTGGCGGCTATATGTATGCACACGAATCTGGACGCGGCGGAGGGCGGCGTCAACGACATTCTGGCGGAAAAGCTGGGGTTGACGCAGCCGGAAATGCTGACGGAGGAAAAAATCGGGCGGATCGGCACGTTAAAATGTGAAATACCCCTTGTGGAGTTCACCCATTCTGTGATAGAATTGTTGGCATGCAACGGCCTGCGCTATGTGGACGCGGGGCGGCCTGTTCACCGGGTGGCGGTGGGCGGCGGTGCCTGCGGCTGCTATATCCCTCAGGCCGTCGCAGCAGGCTGCGACACCTTTGTGACCTCCGACCTGAAGTACAACGACTTTCTGGACACGGAGGGGCTGAACCTCATCGACGCAGGGCATTTCCCCACGGAGAACGTGGTGTGCCCGGCGCTGCGGGATCGGCTTCAGAGAGCGTTCCCCGCAGTCGACGTCTTATGTTCGACCTCGCACAGCCGCGAGATCATCCAATACTGCATAAAGGAGAAGTAAACCATGTCAGGACATTCCAAGTGGCACAATATTCAGAAGACCAAGGGCGCGGCCGATGCCAAGCGCAGCGCCGCGTTTACCAAGATCGCCAAGGAGATCATCGTGGCCGTCAAGCAGGGCGGCAGCGGCGACCCCAACAATAACTCCCGTCTGGCCACCGTTATCGCCAAGGCAAAGGCGGCCAATATGCCCAACGACAACATCAAGCGCACCATTGACAAGGCGCTTGGCTCCGGCAACACCGACAACTACGAGGCTGTCACCTACGAAGGCTACGGGCCCTGCGGTGTGGCTGTGATCGTGGAAGCACTGACCGACAACCGCCAGCGTACCGCGCCTGAGATCCGCCACTACTTCGATAAGTTCGGCAAGGGCATGGGCGCGCAGGGCTGCGTCAGCTGGTCCTTCGACCGCAAGGGCGTTATCGTCATCGATAACGAGGAGGGCGAGCTGGACGAGGACACCGTGATGATGGACGCGCTGGACGCCGGTGCCGAGGACATGCAGGCCGACGGCCCCGTGTTCGAGATCACCACCGATCCCGACAGCTTCAACGATGTGGTCAAGGCGCTGGAGGAGAAGGGCTATACCTTCGAGAGCGCCGAGATCGAGATGGTGCCCCAGAACTACATCGTCATGACCAGCGAGGACGATGTCCGCAGCATGACGAAGCTTCTGGATATGCTGGAGGATAACGAGGACGTGCAGAACGTCTGGCATAACTGGCAGCAGGATTGATGGAACTTTTCCTGCGGAAGAGAAACTGGTTTTCGGTAAAATAGCGCAATTTCAGAACCAAAATTTTTGCGGTTGCGAAATACATTGATCGCGCTGTGAGGAGGTAAAAGGAAATGTTTACATCTTTTAAGGAATTGGAAGCCTATGTGCTGGGCTGTGGCATGAAGAAGCGCATCGCCCTGGCTAACGCCCACGACGAGCCGGCGCTGAGCGCCGTGGTCAATGCCCGCCGCAAGGGTGTGGTAGAGGGCACGCTGGTTGGCAAGAAGGACGAGATCATCGCCATGCTGCACGAGATGGGCGAAAGCGAGAACGACTACGAGATCGTGGACTTCGACGGCGAGGAGCTGGACGCCGCCAAGCTGACAGTGCAGCTGGTGCGCGAGGGCAAGGCGGACATCCCCATGAAGGGCATTCTGCAGACCTCCAACTTCGCCCGCGCCATCCTGAACAGAGAGACGGGACTGATCCCCGCTAGCGGCAAGCGTCTGGTGAGCCAGTGCGGTATTTTTGAGTACGAAGGCCGCTTCGTGATGATCACCGACGCCGCCATCAACATCGCCCCCGACGTGGATACTCAGATCGGCATCGTGGAGAACGCGCTGCCGGTGGCCAACGCGCTGGGCATCGAATGCCCCAAGGTGGCCGTGCTGTCCGCCGTGGAGAACGTCACCGAGAAGATGCCCTCCACCGTCTCCGCCAGGGAGATCGCCGAGCGCGGCGTGCCCGGCTGCATCATTTCCGGCCCTCTGGCGCTGGACGGCGCTATCTCCATGGAGTCCGTGAAGCACAAATCCATCCACGACCCCGTGGCAGGTCAGGCGGACATCCTGCTGGTGCCGTATATCGAGATCGGCAACGTGCTGTATAAGGCCTGCACCTACATCGCCGGCAAGACCATGGCCAGCACCATCTGCGGCGCATCCTGCCCGGTGGTCATCACCAGCCGCGCCGACACGCCGGACAGCAAGTATTATTCCATTCTGATGGCCGTTCTGCGCTGCCTGAAGGCATAACATGGCCACCACACCGGAGTATCTGGAATTCGTTCTGGAGCAACTGCCGCCGCTGTGGTCGATCCGCAGCAGGAAAATGTTCGGGGAGTACATGATCTATCTGAACGATAAGCCGATATTGGCTCTCTGCGACAACACGGTTTTCGTGAAAAAGCTGCCGGTTTTGGGCGATATCATGGCGAATTCCGCCTGCGGATGCCCCTACGAGGGCGCGAAGGAGCACTATATTCTGGACGTGGAGGATCATTGCCTGACAGAGCGCGTCCTGACCCTGGCAGAAGCCGCCACCCCCGTCCCCAAGTCCCGTAAAAAGGGGAGAGGGGAGAAGTGAACAGTACAAGGGACGGCGTATGCCGTCCCTTGTTTCATTACTATTTCCGCCGGAAGAAGTATCGTAGGGGACGGCATCCTCGACGTTCCTCAGACCCGCTTGGTCATGAACAGTAGTCACACACGCTGGTTTCGTTGTACGTTGTCATCGTCAAGCAGCTGGCAGCTTAGCCGCACCAGCTCCGTAGACCACATTAGCCGCACGGATTGAACAATAACAATTATTTTGTTCAATCTTGACTTGCTCACGCCAGTCTGCTACCATGGTGCCACCGATACCCGCAGGAAGGAGAGGCTTTGAAAAGATATGCGAGATTGAACAAAATAAAAATTTTGTTCAATCTAGTGGAGGCTGATAGCGCTTTGCATGCTTTGACAGCGTACTTCGGTGCTTGCAGACAGATTTGTCGATAACCGTCCGGATGACGGAGCTTTATCGAATGCATTCTGCGCAATTCAGCTTTCGCGTATAACCTTCAAAGCAATATACTATGGACTATCGCGCCGATTCACCTCAGCTGCTGCTGGATTTCCTCAGCTACCACGAAACCATCAAGGCGCACTCGCAGCGCACCGTGGACGAATACTATCTGGACATGCGAAATTTCTTTCGCTATCTGAAGCAACTCCGCGACCCGGCGCTGAGTGGCAAGCGCCTGGATGAGATTGACATCCGCGACGTCGATCTGGCGTTTATTTCCCGGATCACTCTGACGGACATTTACGGCTACTTGACGTATCTCAGCCGTGAACGCGTGCAGCACCAGCATAGTGAAATTTCTAACAAAGGTCTGAATGCCGCCTCGCGCGCCCGGAAGCTGGCCACGATCCGCTCTTTTTTCAACTATATCTGCAACAAGCGGCATCTTCTCGAGGACAATCCCTGCAAGGACGTGGATACGCCCAAGCAGATGAAGTCCCTCCCCCGCTATCTGACGCTGGACGAGTCCCTCTCCCTGCTGGACTCGGTGGACGGCGCCAACCGGGAGCGGGATTACTGCATCCTGACGCTGTTTCTCAACTGCGGCCTGCGTATCTCTGAGCTGATCGGTCTGGACGTCACCGACATCCACGACGACGCCCTGCGGGTGCTGGGCAAGGGTAATAAGGTGCGGGTGGTCTATCTGAACCAGGCCTGCAAGGATGCGCTGGCGCGCTATCTGGCGGTACGCCGACCCATCAGCGGCAAGGACAAAAACGCGCTGTTTCTGTCCGGTCAGAATAAGCGCATCAGCCGTTCCATGGTACACGCGCTGGTGAAAAAGCACCTGTCCGCCGCCGGACTGGACAGCGATAAATACTCCAGCCACAAGCTGCGTCACACGGCGGCCACGCTGATGCTGCAAAACGGCGTGGACGTGAAGGCTGTACAGGAGGTTTTGGGTCACGAGCACCTGAATACCACGGAAATTTACACGCATATCGACAATGAGGCGCTGCGCGTAGCTGCAAAGGCAAACCCCTTGTCACACGTTAAAATGAAAGGAAAAATTGAGGATAAGACCCCGGAGGAGTAAGCTCCTCCGGGGCTTTTCATGCCGTATATGCACCCAGTATGTGCAGCACCCGGTACGCCTGAAAGGTGTAGGTATCCAGCGGCCGCCAGTCCACATCGTTGCTGTGAGCGGCCAACAGGATCTTCGCCGGATCGCCGTCTGCACTGGGCTGTACCACCACCGGCGAGTGCTGGAACGTGTTTCCTTCAAAGCTCAGCTGGATCACATCGCCCAGCCGGGCGCGGGACAGCTCCGGCGTTTCCTGCGCCACCGGCCCCGGTGAGCGCTCCGGCCGCACCAGAAAGTTCCGCAGATACTCCACGCCCGTCCACGCCGGGGCTTTGTCGTCCGGGTCGATGTAGTACCAACCGTATGTGGGCGTGAAATTCATTATACCCGTGCCGGCGTAGATGCACTGGGACGCAAAATTGGTGCAGTCGCCGCCCAGCTCCTCGTAGTCATAAAAGGACGGATTGCGGCTGTACGCCCAGCGGTGGGCGTAGATCACCGCTTCCAGCCGGTCATAAGGGCGAAATATCATCGGGCATCCCTCCCTTTCATCCTACGCCCTCCTCCCTGCCGCCGTTCCGTTTTTTTATCGACTTTTCCCGCTCTCTACATTGACTTTACGCGCCAAATGCTTTATGCTATCAGGTTAGAAGAACATGGAATGGAGGTTTCCCATGAATAAAGCAGAATTGTCCGGCGTGTGCCGCCAGATGCGCCGGGACATCATCAACATGACCGCCAACGCCGGCAGCGGTCATCCCGGCGGCTCTCTGTCCGCCGTGGAGCTGATAGCCAGCGTATTCTACAACCACATGCGCATCGACCCCGAAAACCCCCGCTGGGCGGATCGTGACCGGTTCGTGCTCAGCAAGGGACATGCCGCCCCCTGCTATTACGCGGTTCTGGCGGAGCTGGGCTTCATCAGCCGCGACGAATTCAAGAATTTCCGCCAGCTGCACAGCATCCTGCAGGGTCATCCCGACTGCAAGAAGGTGCCCGGCGTGGACGCCTCCACCGGCTCGCTGGGTCAGGGCTGCTCCATCGCCGTAGGCATGGCACTGGGCGCCAAGGTGCAGGGCAAGGACACCAAGGTGTTTACCCTGCTGGGCGACGGTGAGTGCCAGGAGGGTCAGATCTGGGAGGCACTGATGTCCGCCGCCCACTACAAGCTGGACAACCTGACCGTTATCGTGGACAACAACGGCCTGCAGATCGACGGCAGCAACGACGAGGTCATGAGTCTGGGCGATATGCCCGCCAAGCTCCGCGCCTTCGGCTTCGATCTGTATGAGATCGACGGTCACGATCTGGACGCCGTGGAGCAGGCGCTGAGCGCTCCCGCCACCGCCGGGAAGCCCAAGGCGATCCTGGCGCACACCGTGAAGGGCAAGGGCGTGTCCTTTATGGAGGGTCAGGTAGTCTGGCACGGCAAGGCGCCCAACGAGGAACAGCGCCAGCAGGCACTGAAGGAATTGGAGGACTGAGCCATGAGTGAAAAAATTGCCACCCGCGAGGCCTACGGCAAGGCGCTGGTAGATCTGGGTGAACAGAATAAGAAGGTCGTGGTGCTGGACGCGGATCTGGCCGGCGCGACCATGACGAAATACTTCAAGGCGGCGCACCCCGACCGTTTCTTCGACTGCGGCATCGCCGAGGCCAACATGATGAATATCGGCGCAGGCCTGTCCACCATGGGTCTTGTCCCCTTCTGCTCCACCTTCGCCATGTTCGGCGCAGGCCGGGCGTATGAGCAGATCCGCAACTCCATTGCCTACCCCAAATTCAACGTGAAGATCTGCTGCTCCCACGCCGGTGTGTCCGTGGGCGAGGATGGCGGCAGCCACCAGGCCATCGAGGACATCGCCCTCATGCGCGTGATCCCCGGCATGACCGTTATCGTCCCCGCCGACGCCAAGGAAGCGCGGAAGGCCACCTTTGCTCTGGCTGATTTCCAGGGTCCCGCCTACATGCGTCTGGCGCGTCTGGCCACCCCGGTGTTCGAGGAGGACTACCCCTTTGAGATCGGCAAGGCCAACGTCCTGCGCGAGGGCAAGGACGCGGCGGTGTTCGCCTGCGGCCTGATGGTCAACGAGGCGTTGGAGGCCGCCAAGCTGCTCGCCGCCGAGGGTATCGAGATCAGCGTCATCAACGTGCACACCATCAAGCCCATTGACGCGGAGTGCGTGACCAAGTACGCCGAGAAGTGCGGCAACGTCGTTACCGTGGAGGAGCACAGCGTCATCGGCGGTCTGGGCGATGCCGTGGCCGATGTGCTGATGGGCAAGGTCTGCTGCAAGTTCCGCAAGATCGGCGTCAACGATCAGTTCGGTCAATCCGGCAAGGCCGCCGACGTGCTGCGGGAATACGGCCTGACCGCCGATCAGATCGCGGTCAAAATCAAGGAAACACTGTAAAGTAGATACAATTTACAGCTGTTGTTATCAGCGGCGGCACGGATATCATCCGCGCCGCCGCTTTCGCTGTCCAAAATAATCGAAATAATTTGTAAGATTCCGCCGAGCCGCGCGTCATATAGACAAAGGAGGTGGCAGCAGATGGAATTTGAGCAGGTCTATGACCTGTACTTCCGGGATGTATACCGCTATATTCTGAAGCTATCCGGCAGCGAGCATGTGGCGGAGGAGATCACCAGCGACACATTCTTCAAGGCATTGCGATCCATCGGAAAATTCCGGGGCAGCTGCGACATGCGGGTATGGCTGTGCCAGATCGCCAAAAACTGCTATTATACCTATCTGCGGAAGGAAAAGCATACCACTCCGCTGGAAGAACTGCCGGAGTCTGTGGGCCGTGCGGATACCCCCGAGGAGCTGATCGGCGCACGGGAAGAAGCCCGGCAAATACAGGCTATTCTGCATGACCTGCCGGAGCCGTACCGGGAGGTATTCATGTGGCGGGTATACGCCGAGCTGTCTTATAAGCAGATCGGTGAATTGTTCGCCAAGTCGGATAACTGGGCATGCGTCACCTACCACCGTGCCAGAAACATGATAAAAAACAGATTGGAGGACAGCAACAATGAAAAATGAATGCAGTATCGTCCGCGACCTGCTGCCGCTGTATGCGGAGGGCATGCTCAGCGAGGACAGCGCCGCCTTTGTCAAAGAGCATCTGGATACATGCGAAGAATGCCGCGCACTGTCCGCCGGTGAAGAGCCGTCCGCTCCCACCGACGCGGACACGGAGCAGCGCACCGGTGAAGCCGGCGTTCTGCGGACGCTGAAAAAGAAGCTGCGGAAGCAGACGTGGTGCGCCATCTTTATTACGGCGGCGGTGGTGCTGCTGGTGACGCTGATGCTGCGGCTCAACTCCATCGACTATCTGGCGGCCATCAGCTCTGCCGAACAGTATACCTTCAGCGACCGCATGGCGCTGCTGTTCAAGGGAGATTATTCCGACCAGGACAAGGCAGAAGCTGTTCTGAGCAACGCACACATCGTATTTGAGTATTCAGAGGAGGAAATATACAACGATGTTCTGGCAATGCCGAGGGACGAGGCTGCCTATGCCATGGGCGCGCTGGTACATTACTGCGTCCCGGAGATTTACGCCGGCAAAATGCTGACCATCTATCACATCGACCTGCTGTCGGCACATTTCAGCGGAGATTCCGGGAAAATGTGGGTCAAATACGGATATACGCGCTATGACAAGACCCATAATCTCACTCCATGCGGAGGCACGGGGGGCGCAATAGACCATATCGTACTCTGGAAACTGGAAAAATACGGTGACGGCTATTGGCGCGTGGTGGAGATCGTATAACAATGTGGTGCTTTCTTGACAGCGCATACAACTGAAAAAATCCCCCGGCTCTGCGGAGCCGGGAGATTTTTTATATGGCTGTTTACGCCTTGCCAGCGCAGCCCAGCACGTCCACCAGCTTGTGGCGTACCAGCTCCTTGATGTTGGCGCGGGCGGGCTTCAGATACTCGCGGGGATCGAACTTGTCGGGGTGCTCGTCCATGAACTGACGGATGGTGCCGGTCATGGCCAGACGCAGGTCGGAGTCGATGTTGATCTTGCAGACGGACAGGCGGGCGGCCTGACGCAGTTGCTCCTCCGGCACGCCGATGGCGTTGGGCATCTTGCCGCCGTGCTCGTTGATCATCTTCACATACTCCTGCGGTACGGAGGAGGAGCCGTGCAGCACGATGGGGAAGCCGGGCAGACGCTTGCTGACCTCCTCCAGCACGTCGAAACGCAGGGGAGGCGGCACCAGGATGCCCTTTTCGTTGACGGTGCACTGCTCGGGCTTGAACTTATACGCACCGTGGCTGGTGCCGATGGCGATGGCCAGAGAGTCGCAGCCGGTCTTGGCAACGAATTCCTCCACCTCCTCGGGACGGGTGTAGGACGCCTCGTGTGCGGCCACCTTCACCTCATCCTCGATGCCGGCCAGCGTGCCCAGCTCAGCCTCCACCACAACGCCGTGGTCGTGGGCGTACTCCACCACCTTGCGGGTGATCTCGATATTCTCGGCAAAGGGCTTGGAGGACGCGTCGATCATGACGGAGGTAAAGCCGCCGTCGATGCAGCTCTTGCAGGTCTCAAAGTCGGGGCCGTGATCCAGATGCAGCACGATGGGGATATCGGGGCAGGTCTCAACGGCGGCCTCCACCAGCTTCACCAGATAGGTGTGGTTGGCGTAAGCGCGGGCGCCCTTGCTGACCTGCAGGATCACGGGAGCGTGCTCCTCCTGGCAGGCCTCGGTGATGCCCTGTACGATCTCCATGTTGTTGACGTTGAACGCGCCGATGGCGTAGCCGCCATCATAAGCCTTGGCGAACATTTCCTTGGAAGTTACCAGTGCCATGTCAAAGTCTCCTTTATGATAAATTTTGCAATCATGCACCTGTTGTATGGAACGTTCCTATTGTATCATATTTTTCTGGATTTGCAAGCACAAACTGTTTACAACGGCTATTCTACATGGTAAAATACCCGTTGTAAACACAAAAATTCCGCTTTTGGAGGTATACGAATATGAAAGAACTGCGCGGCGCATGTATTATCGGGCAATCCGGCGGCCCCACTTCCGTTATCAACGCCAGCGCCTACGGCGTGATCGACACGGCGCTGAAGTCCGGCGCTATCACACAGGTGTTGGGTGCGGAGCACGGTATCATGGGCGTCCTGAATGACCGACTGTTCGACATGGGACAGGAGGATCCCGAGGAGCTGCGCCTGCTGAAATACACCCCCTCCTCCGCTCTCGGCTCCTGCCGCTATAAGATCGCCGACCCGGAGCTGGACGACACGGACTATAAGCGCATTCTGGAGGTGTTCAAGAAGCACAACGTGCGCTATTTCTTCTATAACGGCGGCAACGACTCCATGGACACCTGCAACAAGATCAATCAGTACATGCAGTCCGTGGATTACGACTGCCGCGTGATGGGCGTGCCCAAGACCATTGACAACGACCTGTTCGGCACCGACCATTGCCCCGGCTACGCCTCCGCCGCCAAGTATATCGCCACGTCTATGATGGAGCTGTATCAGGATGCCCGCGTGTACGACAAGGGCATGATCGTGGTGGTGGAGATCATGGGTCGCCACGCTGGCTGGCTCACGGCCGCGTCCGCGCTGGCCGGTGAATACGGCGCGGGTCCCGACCTGATCTACCTGCCGGAGACGGATTTCAGCATGCCCAAGTTCATTGAGGACGTGAAGCGCATCTATAAGGAGACGGGCAACTGCATCGTGGCCGTGTCCGAGGGTATCCACTACGAAAACGGCGACTTCGTCTCCGAGGCCAAGGTCGCCGCCAACGACGGCTTTGGTCATGCCCAGCTGGGCGGTCTGGCCACCATTCTGGCTGAGGTGCTGAAGGAGGAGACAGGCGCCAAGGTGCGCGGCATCGAGCTGAACCTGCTGCAGCGCTGCGCGGCGCATCTGGCCAGCGAGACGGACATTGAGGAGTCCTACATGGCCGGCAAAGTGGCGGTGGAGAACGCCGTCAACGGCATCAACGGCCGCATGATCGGCTTCGAGCGCGGCATCCAAGACGGCAAATATGCCTGCCGCACGAAGCTCATCCCTCTGATGGAGGTGGCCAACGTGGAGAAGAAGATCCCCCGCGAGTGGATCAACGAGGCGGGCAACGGCGTGAACCACCAGTTCATCGAATACGCGCTGCCGCTGATCCAGGGTGAGCCCGACCTGCCCAAGCAGGACTCCCTCCCCCGCTTCGCCAAGCTGAAAAAGGTGCTGGCCAAGTAAAAAGTCTTACATAAAAACGGCTGGAAAGTATTTTTACTTTCCAGCCGTTTTTCACTTTTTCTGCCACGGCTGCACGTCCTTCAGCTCCTGAAACAGCCGCAGATAGCTTCTGTGCCGCGAGGCGGGAATGTCGCCGTCCTTCACCGCCTGCAAAACGCGGCAGCCTTTCTCTTTGGTGTGGGTGCAGCCTGTAAAGCGACAGTCGTTGATATAGGGCGCAAACTCCGGAAATGTCTCCGGCAGATGCTCCTTCAGCTCAAGATCCATCTCCTCCGTGTCGAAAGAGGAAAAGCCCGGCGTGTCGATAACATAGGTGCCGCCGCCCAGCGGAAACAGCTCTACGTGGCGGGTGGTATGGCGTCCGCGACCCAGCGCCTTGCTGACCTCACCTACCGGCAGGTGCAGCTCCGGCAGCAGCGCATTGAGCACGCTGGATTTTCCCACGCCGGAATTCCCGGTAAAGGCGTTCAGCTTCCCGGCAATGGCCTGCCGCAGCGCATCCAGCCCCTCCCCTGTCTCCGCGCTGATGCGCAGAACGGGGATAGCCGAGCGGCTGTAAACGCCGTACAGATCCTCCGCCGGATCCAGGTCGCATTTGTTCAGGCACAGCAGCACATCGCAGCCCTTCAACGCGGCGATGGAGGCGATGCGGTCGATGAGATACGGCTCCGTCACCGGTATGGCGGCGGATGCCAGGATCACCAGCTGGTCGATGTTGGCCGCCGCAGGACGGGAAAAGACGTTGCGGCGCTCCTCTATGGCCTCCACAAAGCCCTCGCCGCCGCCCAGCTCACGCACCTCCACCCGGTCGCCCACCAGAGGGCTTACGCCCTCCCTGCGGAATTTGCCCCGGGCGCGGCACTGAAGTGTCTCCGCGCCGGTATTCACATAGTAAAAGCCGCTGAGAGCCTTCTCGATCCTGCCCCGGCTCAAAAGATGACCTCCTGAATGTCGCTGACCTTGGTGGCCTCGGTGTCCAGGCTGGTGAAATATGCGCACACATAGGACGATGTGCCGGGATCGCCGGTAAAGGTATAGCTCACCTTCCCCAGCGACGCGCTGAGATACTGGCTGTCCAGTATCACGCCGTCCTGCTCGAATTCCACCTTCAGCATACCCTCCATGTCGGCGGGCATGGAAAATTCTGCCACGCGAGAGGTCTGCGACTGCTGGTCGTTCTTGGAGCCGCTGACGGTGAAGCTGATCTTCGTGCCGCCGGGCACCTCGGAGGTGGGCTTAAGGCTCTGCTCCACCACCTGCCCCGGTTCGGCGATGTTGTAGGGGTCGTAGGTGATCTCGCCCACAGTCAGCCCCAGATCCCGTGCATTCTTCGTAGCGTCGGCGATGTTCTGGCCGGTAAAGGTAGGCACCACCACCGACTCAGGCCCCGTGCTGTAATAGATGATAACGGTCTGCCCGGCGGTAAGCGGCTCGTCCGCCGCCGGCTCCGTCCGGATAACGGCGTTGGCTCCGTACTTGTCGGAGGACTCCTCCCGGCTCTCGATCTTCAGGCTCATGCCAAGATCGGTCAGCAGCACCCGCGCCTGCCGGTACTCCATGCCGGTGAGATCCTTCATCAGCACCTTTTCCGGCTCCTCGGCTACATAGACCTCGATGACGAAGTTGCTCTTGCGGGTACGGCCGGCAATGGGATCCTGCTCCACAATCTGTCCCGGCTGGTACTCGTCGGTCTTGCGCGTGCCCTGCACGTGGACGGTGAAAATATCCTTGACGCCCTCCGCCTCCTGCGCTTCCTCCACGGTCTTGCCGCGGACATCGGGCACGGTGTAGCTCTTGTTGCTTCCCGCGGGGCCGAAATCGCCCAGGATCAGCTTGAACAGCAGCACCACCAGCAGCACCGCCGCCGCAAAAATACCGGCGATGATGGCGATGGAGCGCTTGTCCCGGCGGGGCGGCTCGTCGTCCTCCGGCTCGCGGCGCACCTCACCGGTGTGCTTCTTTACAGCGGAGGCCACCTGCGCCGTGGGAATGGGCATGGTAGGCTCGCTGTCGGCAGCGGGCTTGGACAGCTCCTGCCGGATGTAATCCATGTCCACCGACGGGTCACGGCGGAATTTCTCCAGATCCTCGATCATGGCATCCGCCGAGGCGTAACGCTTGTTGGGGTCGCTGTTCATGGCCTTCATGCAGATCAGCTCCAGCGGCTCCGGGATGCTGGGGTCGATATCCCGCGGCGCCAGCGGCACGGAGCTCAGGTGCTGGATAGCCACGGACACGGCGCTGTCGCCCTCGAAGGGCAGGCGGCCTGTGAGCATCTCATACAGCACCACACCGGCGGAGTAGATGTCGGAGCGGGCGTCGATACGGTCGCCCCGCGCCTGCTCCGGGGAAATATAGTGCACGGAGCCCAGCGCCTCCTGGGTCAGCGTCTGCCCGGCGTTGGCCAGACACGCAATGCCGAAATCGGCCACCTTCACGCTGCCGTCCCGCAGCACCATGATGTTCTGTGGCTTGATATCCCGGTGGATGATGCCCCGGCTGTGGGCGTGGCTCAGTCCGCGCATGATCTGGGTGATGAAGTGCAGCGACTCCCGCCAGTCCATGCGCCCGCGGCGCTCCATGTACTGCTTCAGGGTAATGCCGTCGATCAGCTCCATGACGATATATTCCCTGTCCGGGTTGGTGGACACGTCGTAGACCGACACGATGTTGGCGTGGCTCAGCTGAGCGACCGCCTGGGATTCGTCGTGGAACCGGCGGCGGAAGTCGGCATTGTCCGCCAGATCGCTTTTCAGTATTTTGATGGCCACAAGGCGGTTCAGCCGGTGGCACCGTGCCTTATACACGTTGGCCATGCCGCCGGTGCCGATCAGCTCCAGTATCTCGTAGCGATCGTCCAGCATTTTTCCGATGTACTGATCCATGTGGTCATCTCCTTTCCCCGTTCAGCAGCAGCACCGTCGTGATGTTATCCGGCGCGCCCCGCTGAAGCGAAATTTGCAGCAGGTGGTCAAGACATTCGTTTACGTCCCCGTCGTGGAGCACCTCGAACAGCATCTCCTGATCCGACACGGTATTCACCAGCCCGTCGGAGCACAGCAGCAGAAACTCGTCCTCCTGCCACGACAGCTCGAAGGCGTCCGCCCGGGCGTTGATATCCGGCCCCAGCGCACGGGTGATCAGGTTTCGGTTGGGATGGTTGCGCGCCTCCTGAGGCGTCAGGTCGCCCTTGGCCACCATATTCTCCACAACGGAGTGATCCCGGGATATCTGGAATATTCCCTCCGCTGTGATGTGATAGGCGCGGCTGTCGCCGATATTGCCGATGATGGCCATGTCCGGCCGCGTCACGGCGCACACCAGCGTGGTGCCCATGTGCTGGTACTCCGCGTTCCGCGCCGCCTCCTGCCGGATGGCATCGTTGGCGCAGGCGATGGCGCTGAGCATGGCCTGCCGCACCTGCGCGGCGGTCATATCGTCCCGCAGCGCGCTGCGCAGCTCCTCCTCAAACCGGGAGACGGCAATGGCACTGGCCACCCGGCCTCCGTTGGTGCCGCCCATGCCGTCGCAGACCACTGCGGCGTGGAACGCCCCCGTCTGGAACACGGCATAGGCGTCCTGATTCTCGCTGCGCACCAACCCGGCGTTGGTTATGCCCCATGTTTTCACGTCGTATCACTTCCTTTATGCTGTCAAGTAGATAAGCCTTACAGCTGTCCTTTTTCCATCATTTCCTTGCGTCTCAGCTGGCCGCAGGACGCGTCGATGTCCCCGCCCAAGCTGCGCCGCACCGTGGCGGTAACGCCTAAGCTCTCCAGCTTCTGCTGGAAGGCGCCCACGCGCTTGCTGGGTTTGTAGGGGCTTTCCACCACGTCATTCAGCGGGATGAGGTTCACATGTCCCGGCATCCCCTTCAGCTTTCTGGCGATCAGCTCCGCCTGCCAGTCGTGGTCGTTGACGCCGTCGATCATAGCGTACTCAAAGCTGATGCGCCGTCCGGTTTTCCGGAAGTACCGGTGGCAGGCGGCAAACAGCTCCTCCACATCATACGCGCGGTTCACCGGCATGATGCGGCTGCGCGTCTCGCTGTCCGGCGCGTGGAGCGACACCGACAGCGTCAGCTGCAATTGCTTTTCCGCCAGCGCATCGATCCCCGGCACCACGCCGCAGGTGGACAGACTGATGTGCCGCATGCCGATATTCAGCCCGTGGGGACTGTTGACCAGTTCTAAAAAGCGCAGCACGTTGTCCATGTTGTCCAGCGGCTCGCCGATGCCCATGAGCACGATGTTGGACACGGGCAGTCCGCTGTCCAGCTGGGTGAAAAGCACCTGATCCAGCAGCTCGGAGGGACGCAGGTCCCGCACCTTTCCGGCAATGGTGCTGGCGCAGAAGGCGCACCCCATGCGGCAGCCCACCTGCGAGGAGATGCACACCGTGTTGCCGTGGTGGTATTGCATCAGCACCGTCTCGATGCAGTTGCCGTCGGACAGCTCCCACAGGTACTTGATGGTTCCGTCCAGCCGGGATGTCTGCTTCCGCGCCACCGTGGGCGCGGTGATGAAGCACGTCTCCGCCAGCTGCGAACGCAGCGGCTTGGAGAGGTCTGTCATCTCGTCAAAGGAGCGCACGCCCCGGTGCAGCCATGTGAACACCTGCCGGGCACGAAAAGCCGGCTGTCCCATGCCCTTGAAGAAATCGGCCAGCTGGCTCTCCGTCATGGATTTGATATCAGTCATATCACACGCTCCCCGCGTCACGCCCTGCGCCGCATGCGGCAGATATAAAAGCCGTCCGTCCTCGTGCGCTGCGGCCACAGTGTCGCATCGCCGGAGCAGCTGCCGATACCGGGCAGGTCGAAGTCCTCTTTCACAAATTCCGGGTGCCCGGACAGGAAATCCGTCACCACGCCGCCGTTTTCCTCCGGCAGCACCGTGCAGGTGGAATACACCAGCACCCCGCCGGGGCGCACATAGGCGGCTGCGTTCCCCAAAATCGCCCGCTGGATAGCCGGCAGTGCCGCCAGCGCCGCGGGATCCTTCCACCGGATGTCCGGCTTCTTGCGGATGATGCCCAGGCCGGAGCAGGGCACATCCGCCAGCACCACATCCGCCTGCTCCACCCATGCCGCATGGCGTTCCCGCCCATCGGCCAGCGCCGTGCGCACGATGGTAATGCCCAGCCGCGCCGCGCCGTTTTCGATGAGCTTCAGCTTGTGGGGGTGGATATCGCAGGACAGGATGTCTCCCCTGTTGCCCATCTCTATCGCCATAGCGAAGGACTTGCCGCCCGGTGCGGCGCACACGTCCAGCACCCGGTCGCCGGGCGCCGGAGCCGCGGCCATAGCCGCCAGCCGCGCCGCGGCGTCCTGCACCGTGCAGCGCCCCTCCGCAAAGGCGGGCAGCCGCTCCAGGTCGCCCGTACCGGTGATCTCAAAGCAGCCGGCCAGCCACGGGTGAGGCTGCACGCTCACACCCGCGTCCCGCAGCTCCTGTGCCAGCTCCTCCGGCGTTGTCTTCAGGGGATTGGTCTGTATGCAGGTGGCCACAGGCCGGTTGTCCAGACGGAGAAATTCCTCCGCCTCCTCCGCCCCTACCAACGACACCAGCCGCTCCACCAGCCACCGGGGGTGGCTGTACTGCACCGTCATGCGGCGCAGCGGATCGTTCTGCGGCAACCGCGGTAAAGTACTTTTGCTTGCCGCGCATTTCCGCAGCACGGCGTTGACCATACCAGCGGCGCGCGCCTTTCCCCGGCGCTTGACAAGCTCCACCGTCTCGTGTACCGCTGCCCGGTCGGGCACTTTGTCCATGAACAAGATCTGATAGATACCCAGCCGCAGCACGCAGGCCACCACCGGCTCCAGCCGGGCGGCTTTCTGGCTGCACCAGCTGTCGATGTAATAGTCCAGCAGCGTGCGGTTCTGCACCACGCCGTAGGTCATGCGGGCGCACAGCGCCGCATCACGGCTATCCAGCCCCGCCTGCGCGACGATACGCTTCACGCTGCCGTCAGACCACGCGCCGCGGCGCTCCATCAGCAGCAGCGACTCCAGCGCGGCGTCCCGCGCGTCCCGGGGCATCACAGACCCAGCGGCACCGGATGGCCGCGCAGGTAATCCGCCGCCGCCATGCGCTTGCCGCCCTCACCCTGCAATTCCAGTATCCGCAGGCACTTCCCGTCGCCGCAGGCAATGGAGAGTCCCGTCTTGTCCGCCGTCACCACAGCGCCCGCCGGGGCGTCCGTGGCCTCGCCCACCGCCGTGCGGTGGATCTTCACCGGCTTGCCCGCCAGCACCATGGATGCGCTGGGCCAGGGCACCAGTCCCCGCACCTGATCGTGCAGCTGCCGCGCGGGACGGGTAAAGTCCAGCGGCGACAGGCTCTTGTCCAGCATGGGCGCGTAGGTGTGCGCCGCGTGATCCTGCGGCGTCCGGGTGACGGTACCGTTTTCGATCTGCCCGATGGCCTCGCCCAGCGCTTCCGCGCCCAGCTCCGCCAGCCGTGTTGTCAGCGTCACAGCGTCCTCATCCGGGTCGATGGCCGTCTCGCGGCAGAGGATCACATCCCCCGCGTCCAGCTCCGGCGCCATGTACATGATAGACACGCCGGTGACGGCGTCGCCGTTGAGGATCGCCCAGTTGATGGGCGCCGCGCCCCGGTACTTGGGCAGAATGGAGGAATGCACGTTGATAGCGCCATACTTCGGCGTGTTCAGAATGTCCTCCGGCAGGATGCGGCCATAGGCCGCCACCACAATCAGCTCCGGCTCCAGGGACTGCACCAGCGCCAGCGCCGTGCCGTCCTTCATCTTCAAAGGCTGATAAACCGGGATATTCTCTGTCAACGCATATTCCTTTACAGGCGGCGCTATCATTTTCATGCCGCGATTTTTCGGCTTGTCCGGCTGGGTGAACACGGCACACACGTCGTGCCCGTCCGCCACCAGCCGCTTCAGGGACGCCACAGCGAAATCCGGCGTTCCCATAAACAGGATGCGCATTATTCCTCGTCTCCCTCGATCTCGTACTCGTCGGAGTGCTCCTCCAGCCACTTCTGCAGCTCCTCGCCCTCCATCAGCCGGTCGGTGTGCTCCACGAACAGGTGGCCGTCCAGATGCTCGATCTCGTGGCAGAAGCACCGGGCTGTCAGCCCCTCGTCCTCCACCTCGAACCATTCGCCGTCCCGATCCTGTGCGCGGACGCGCACCACCTCCGGGCGGGTGACAACGCCGTACTTGCCGGGCACACTCAGGCAGCCCTCCAGCCCCGTCTGCTCGCCCTCCGTGCGGATGATCTCCGGGTTCACCAGCTCGATGAGCTGGTCGTCCTCGTCCAGCACCACGCACACCCGGCGCAGGATACCCACCTGCGGCGCAGCCAGACCCACACCGCCGGACTCAGCCAGCGTATCCGCCATATCGTCCAGCAGCGTGTGCAGACGGCTGTTAAAATCCGTTACGGGGCGGCACACCCTGGTCAGGCACTCCTCGCCCTCCAATGCGATCTTTCGTAAAGCCATTTCTCTTACCTCTATTCTGTCAGATTCAATCCATTCTGTCGCAGTCCGTGTATATATGCAGCCGCCGGTTCTCCGGCCGCTGGGCAAACGTCCGCATAAAGGACGCCAGCAGCTCCCGCACCGGCGCGGTGTTCTGCCCCAGAACCAGAAGGCGGTAGCGGTATATCCCGTTGACCTTCACCACCGGCGCAGGCGCAGGCCCGATAATGTCCAGCCCCAGCGCGCCGTAGGGCGCTTTTTTCACCGCCGCATCCATGCCCTGCCGCAGCAGCTCCGCGGCGCGGCGCACCGCCGCCTCCTCCGCTCCGGTGACTGTCACCGTGAACTGGTCGGCAAAGGGCGGATCCCGCCGCAGGCGGCGCAGGGTGATCTCCGCGTCATAAAACCGCTCGTAATCCTGCGCGGCCGCCGCCTGTATCACGTCGTTTTCCGGCGTGTACGTCTGAATGACGGCGCGGCCTGTCTTGGCGCCCCGCCCGGCGCGTCCCACCACCTGCGTCAGCAGGTTGAAGGTACGCTCCGCCGCCCGGTAGTGATCCACATACAGGGACAGATCGGCGCTGAGCACGCCCACCAGCGTCACATTTTCAAAATCCAGCCCCTTGGCCACCATCTGTGTGCCCAGCAGGATGGGTATCCGCCGCTGCTCGAATTCCCGCAGCAGCGCCTCGTGTCCGCCCGACACCGTGTCTGCGTCCATGCGCAGCACCTCCGTGCCGGGGAACAGCTCCTTCAACTCCTCCTCCACCCGCTGTGTGCCGAAGCCGATATGCTTCAGCGTACCGCCGCACTCCGGACACTGCTCCGGCGCCCGTTGGGAGTAGCCGCAATAGTGGCACATCAGCCGGTCATTGGCGCTGTGGTAGGTGAGATACACGCTGCACCGGGGACATTCCGGCACATAGCCGCACTGGGGACACAGCAGCTGGCGGCTGCTGCCCCGGCGGTTGAGGAACAGAATGCTCTGCTCCCCGGCGGCCAGATTCTTCTCCAGCTCCTCCTGCAAGGGACGGCTGATGATGGTGCTGTGTCCGCTGCGCAGCTCCTGCCGCAGGTCGGCCAGCACCACCTGCGGCAGCGACTGGCGGTTGTACCGCTCCGTCAGCTCCAGCAGGTCATAGTCCCCCTGCCGCGCGTGGTAAAACGTCTCCACCGTGGGCGTGGCCGAGCCCAAAAGCAGCCGCGCACCCTCGGCGGCGCAGCGGTATTTGGCCACGTCGCGGGCATGGTAGCAGGGCGCGTTTTCCGACTGGTACGACCCTTCCTGCTCCTCGTCCATAACGATCAGTCCCAGCTTGTCCAGCGGCGCGAACACCGCCGACCGGGTACCCAGCACGATGTGCGCCTCGCCCCGGCGCAGCCGCTTGTACTGGTCGTACCGCTCCGTCAGGCGCAGTCCGCTGTGGAGCAGCGCCACCTCGTGGCCGAAATAGGCGGTGAAGCGCGCCATCATCTGCGGCGTCAGGGCGATCTCCGGCACTAGGATCATCACGGACTTGCCCATCCGCAGCAGCTCCTGCGCCAGCCGGATATACACCACCGTCTTGCCGCTGCCGGTAACGCCCCGCAGCAGCGTGACCCCCGGTTCACCGCCCTCTATCTGCCGCAGCAGCGTGTCACAGACCCGCTGCTGCCCCTCATTCAGTGTTAAGCTTGTCTCCTTTACAGCATATTGCTGAGCGGAGATACGGTATTCCTCCTGCTCTCGGTACGCCACTGCGCCCAGCTGCTGCAGGCCGTTGACCGTCTGCCGCGCCGCGCCGGTGAAATACGTCAGGTCGTGCATAGCCGTCTCGCCGCTGCGCGCTAGAAAATGCACCACTTCCCGCCGCCGCTGGGATCTCCCCGCCAGCGACAGGGCTTCCTCCTCCGGGACGGCCAGACGAACCAGCGTTACCACCTTGTCCTGCACCTTCCGGTTTTGTTTCCGGTCGCAGCGCAGCGCACCGGCTCTGGCCATGCGCCGCAGCAGCAACTCCACATCGTCGCCCAGCGCCTGACGCAGCTTGTCCGTGGACATTGCTCCGTCCTGCAAAAGGCGGCATACCGCCGCCTCCTGAGCCGTCGGCTCCTCAGGCTCACGCGCCAGCGTCCACGTCTCCCGGTAGTGATACCACACCGCCGTGGGAAGCACCGTCCGCAGCGCATCGTAGAACGTGCAGAAATACCGCCGCGTCATCCACAGCGTCAGCCGCAGCTCCTTTTCCGTGAGTATCGGCTCCTCGTCCAGCAGCGTGCGCACCGCCTTCAGCGGCTTGTCCGGCACCTCCTGCCGCAGGGACAGGATCACCGCCTCGCTGAGGCGGTTTCCCCGTCCGAAGGGCACCAGCACACGGCAGCCCACCTGCCCCGCCAGCTCCGGCGGCAGCAGGTAGTCATAGACCTTGTCGATGGCATAAGTCGCCGCTTGCACGGCGACCTTGGCGACTGTGGCCATATCAGTCCTCGTTATCCTCTTCCTCGATGACAGGATCGCTGACATACTGCCCCTGCGCCACCTCGTCAATGGCCAGCGTCACGGGCTTCTCGTCCAGATGCTGTCCGGTGACCTCCGCTTCGGCGGCGATCTGGCGGGCGCGCCGCGCCACCACGTTCACCATCATGTAGCGGTTGGGGATATACTGGGTCAGCTTGTTCATAGCGGGATAGAGCATAGACATAACGATCAATTCCTTTCCATAAAACACTTATTTCCTGCCCGCGCCCGTAAGCGCAGAGCCTGCTTACTTGCTGTTGAGCACGCTGTCTATCCGCTCGGCGGGCTTGCAGTGCTCGGCACACATGATGGCGCGCAGCTCGTTCACGGCGTTCTCCACCGTGTCGTTCACCACGAAGTAGTCATAGTCCCTGGCCATTTCCAGCTCCACCTGCGCGCGGAGCAGGCGCTTCTGCACCTTTTCCGGGCTGTCGGTGCCCCGGGCGGTCAGGCGGCGCTCCAGCTCCTTCCAGCTGGGCGGCGCAATGAAGATGCGCACCGTCTCCGGCCGCTTGGCGCACACCTGCATGGCGCCCTGTATCTCGATGTCCAGCAGCACGTCCTTCCCCTGCTCCATGGCCTCGTCCACCAGCCGCATGGGTGTGCCGTAGAAGTTGCCTACATACTCGGCGTATTCCAGAAACGCGTCCTCCGCGATCATATTGCGGAAGCGATCCGCGTGGATGAAGTGATAGTCTACGCCGTCCCGCTCACCCTCGCGTGGTGTGCGGGTGGTGGCGGAAACAGAGAAATACAGGTCGTCCCGCCCCTCAAACAGCGCGTGGAGCACGGTGCTCTTTCCCACGCCGGAGGGTCCGGAGACAATAAACGTTTTTCCCATTGTATGCATGTGTCATTCCTCCTCAGTCATGTCGGCCACCGTCATGCCCAGACGGGGTGCCAGCCGCTCCGCCGCCAGTGCGGACAGCACCACATGGTCGCTGTCCATGATCAGCACGGAGGCCGTCTTGCGGCCGTAGGTGGCGTCAATGAGCATCCCCCTGTCCCGTGACTCCTGCACCAGCCGCTTCACCGGCGCGGAGTCGGGGCTTACCACAGCGATGAGCCGCTGCGCGGAGATCAGATTGCCGAAACCAATGTTGATAAACTGCATCCCGGCATCTCCTTATTCCATATTCTGTACCTGCTCGCGTATCTTCTCCACCTCGGCCTTCATGTTCACCACGTCCCGCGCCACGGTCAGGTCGTTGCACTTGGAGCCGATGGTGTTGCACTCCCGGTTGACCTCCTGGATAAGGAAGTCCAGCTTCCGACCAACAGGCTCGCTGCTTTGCAGCATGTCCCGCAGCTGGGCGATGTGGCTGCGCAGGCGCACCGTCTCCTCGTCCACCGCTACCTTGTCGGCGAAGATAGCCGCCTCCGTCAGGATACGGCTCTCGTCGATGGTGGTGGATTGCAGCACCTCCTGCATCTTTGTCTCCAGCCGCTGCCGGTAGGCCGCCACCGTCTGGGGCGACTGTACCTCCACCTTGCCCACCGTCTCCTCGATGGTGTCCACGCGGGAGCCGACGTCCAGCGCCAGCTTCTCGCCCTCCACCGTGCGCATGGCATTATAGGCGGCCAGCGCGTCGTCCAGCACGGCGCAGATATCGGCGGCGATGGCCTCCACGTCCTCCTCCGCCTTGGTAACAGTCAGCACGTCGGGGAATCTGGCCAGCACCTCCGGCGTGATCTCGCCGGGCAGCGTAAAGCGCTCCTTCAGCAGCGTCAGGGCATCATAATAGCCCTTGGCCAGCCCCTCGTTCACCTGCACCACCGCCACATCTGCCGCAGAGGTATCAATGGTCACAAACACATCCACCTTGCCCCGGGAAATGGCCTTCTGCACGCGGGTCTTGATGGCATCCTCCGCAAAGATGTACGCGCGGGGCAGCTTCACGGTGCAGTCCAGATAGCGGTTGTTGACGGAACGCACCTCCACTGTGATATCGCGTCCGCTGCGCATTTCGCGGGCACGGCCGTAACCGGTCATACTTTTGACCACGGGATCAACTCCTTCATTTTAGTAAACGGGGACTCCTCCCCGGTATTCACAGCTTCAGCAGAAACAGATCGGCACGCCGAAGGCGTTGCAGCACAGTGTAGCGCCGCACAGCCGCAGGCAGTCCCCGTTGCCGCAGGTTCCGGTGGTCACGTTGTCGTATCCCTCCGGCCGATAGGCGGTGCTCCGCCCCTCCGCGATGTCCAGCGCCCGCTGGTATTCCTGATTGTCCGGATCCATGTTCACAGCGTTCTGATAATACCGCCGCGCCTCGTCCAGCCAGCCGCGCCGATAGCATATAGCGCCCTTGAGGAAGCTCCACTCGGCGTCGTGGTCGGTCATGGCGTTCAGCAGCTCCTCCGCCAGATTCAGGTTTCCCTGGGATATGGCCATGCGGATGCGCTGGTACCGGCTGCCGCCGGACTGGTACCCGGACTGGTAGCCCGCCTGATAGCCACCGTAGCCGCCGCCGCTGTACCCGCCGGCACGCGCCGCCTTCCGCTGGGACTGCACCGCCTCGTAGGCCTCGTTGATCTCCTTCATGCGCTCCTGCGCCAGATCCGCCAGCGGGTTGTCGTGGTAGTTATCCGGATGGTACTTCCGCGCCAGATCGCGGTACGCCTTCTTTACTTCTTCATCCGTAGCGGTACTGGGCACGCCCAGCACCTGATAGGGATCACGCATAGTCCGTGTCCGCCTTTCCTATATCTTTCCGTCTCTGCCGCTTGCGGAACGTGCCGTTCAGCACCGCCGCACCCACGGCATACAGTCCCTCGTACACTGTGGCACGGAGGACAGGGGTATACACACTTTCCGGCAGCAGTTCAAAGGCCGCCGCCATCGCCTGCACCGAGCCGTCCATGGTCTGTGCCAGCGCCTGTCGATCCGCCGGGCGCAGTCTGCCATCCTCCGGTGCGAACCGCAGCGCCAGCGGGTTGTAGCTGCCGGTTTTCATGTCGCTGCGCAGATCGTCTGCCGCGTCGGTCAGGTAGATCCACCGTCCCAGATGATACAGCAGCTGCTCCGTCACCCGGCGGCGCTTTTCCTCCGCGATCTCCCCCGCCGCCAGCGCCAGCAGCCGCGCAAAGGCGTCCGCCGGCTCATCCAGCGTCGGACAGCTTTCCCTTTCCAGCGCGGACAGCTCGTCCAACTGCTGCCGCGCGCCCCGGTCGAACCACGGCAGCGCCTGCCGCGCCTTGCGGTACGCCCTGCCCAGCAGCGCCGAAGCCACTCGGTATTTCAATCCGCCCCAGAAGCCGTGGTCGGCCACGCCGTCCCGCAGCTGCCAGTAGGTCAGTATTACGCTCATGTCCGCCGCCGTGTTCAGCGCCGGATCGCCCTCCGCGCAGGGGCAGCCCTTCACCGGATGGATCGCGCAGCGCCGGCACTCCGTCCTGCCCGCTCCGTCGGACAGCACCATGGCCAGAAACGTCAGGTCATAGTTCAGGATCATCCGCCCCGCCAGACCGTACCGTTTTCCCAACGCATGGCACAGCCCGCAATAGGCAGCGCGAAACGCCTCCCGCTCCTGCTCCGACAGCCGCCGGTCAGAGGGGCGCACATAGCCGAACATCTCTCAGAACACCCGCAGGATGTGGTAGGTCAGCAGCTCCTTGCGCCGGGCGTAGCGGTCATAGACCACGCTGGGCACAAACGCCAGCGCAGCGGCGGCGATGGCGATACCGTAGCGCCAGCCCTCTGCCAGTCCCTCCGACAGGAAGTACCCCAGCAGGAAGCACACCACCGGCAGCACATACACCAGCGCCACCACGCCCAGCAGCTTTCTGGTGCTGCTCTCCACCACCACTTTTTCGCCGGGCTGGGCGTTGGGGTCGTTCTTGGCGCGGGCTTTGATGGCCGCGCCCGTCATGCCGCACCCGGCGCACTCCTCGCAGTCGTGCCCGCAGGCCGACTTCCGGGGCACGGATATCTCCGCGTACCCGCCGGGCAGCAGCTTTTCCACTGTTGCGATCTGTGTCATCGTATCACCTCTCCGCTCATGCCGCCGGGTGCGATGCCGCCGCGCCCTCCGCCGTCTCCGGCACGGTGGGTGCCACATCGGTGACTGTCACCGTCAGCTCATAGGTGCCCCGCACCGTCACGTCGTTAAAGCCGCTGATGGTCACTGTCACAGGGACTGTCACCGTCCCCTGACCCGTTACGGCGCTCATATCCGCTATCACCCGCAGATTCTCCGCCGTGACAGCCTCGATCTCCTCACTCAGCCCCCACAGCCGCACCGTCAGTCCGCCGTCGGGCGCAATGGCATACAGCCCGGACGGGAGCTTGTCGAATTCAATGCTTGTGGCTGTCAGGCTCTTTTCCTCGATGCCCTCCAGCGTGATATCCGCCGTGGCCACCTCATTGCCGTTCACCAGCCATGTGCCGTCCGGCGGCGTGACCACATAGCTGTTCTGCTGGTGCAGCTCCAGATCGTCCACATGCAGCGTGGCCAGCACCAGTTTGTCGATGGAGTCCAGCACGTCGGCCTCGCCGTTGAGCCGCACCGTCTTAGGCGTAATGTCGCACTTGATGCTGTTCATGGCCGCGCCGGGTACGCCGGAGAACTCCACTGCCAGCTCCACCTCTCTGGTGGTCAGCACCGGCACCTTGGCCTGTATCAAGCTGGTGTTGGTGCGGATGTTGCTGTTCTCCACCGGGTTGCCGTCGTAGTCGTACAGCTGCACATCCACCGTCTGCACCACCGACCGGGTAGCGCCGCTGATATCCACCGTCAGCTTGGCGCAGCTGACGTTCAGCAGGTCATCTCTCTGGGCGCGCAGCGTCAGCACCTCAGGATCCAGCACCACATCACCGGTGAAATATCCCTCGGCCACCTCGCCGACGACCTGGCACTCCACCGGCACCTCTTTCGTATACAGCTCGCCCACCGTCACCGTGATCTGACTCAGGCTGGCCTTCTCCACACTGACGTTGGTGCGCACCACCCCGTCAGGGAAGCTGACTGTCCAATCCAGCTGGTGTACGCCCACGGAGTCGATGCTGGACGTGCTGGCGATGACCCGCACGTTGTCCCGGTTCATCTTCACCAGCTCCCGCTTGGGACCCCGTATCTTCAGATCGATGGTGGTATCGTACCCCGACAGCAGCATCAGGTTCTTGTCCGCCAGCGTGGTATTCTCGCCGGAGAACTCCACAGGGATGTCCCGTATGGTCATTGTGCGCTCCGGCGCTCTTTCCAGATCCACATACAGCCACATGGCAATGGCCACCAGAATAGAGATAACGATCCGCACCACCTTGCTGCGGTTGAACCGGGGCTTTTCCTCCTCGGTGTTCGGCTCCCGATCAGACATCCATTCCGACATCGTCCTTATCCCCCTTTCTGTTCAGACCCAGTATCTCTGCCAGTGTACGGCGGGGCTTGTCCTCTGTCTCCTCCTCCGGCGGCATCAGCTCGTTGCGCAGCAGCTTGCCCAGCGTCTCCGGCATCAGGTGCCGCTTCAGCATTCCGCCGATGGCCACGGAGATGGAGCCCGTCTCCTCCGACACGATGACCACCACCGCGTCGGAATTCTCGCTCATTCCGATGCCCGCCCGGTGCCGCATGCCCAGGTCGCGGCTCAGATTCACGTTCTTACTCAGGGGCAGCATGCAGCCCGCGCCCAGTATCCGCCCGTGGCGGATGATAACGGCGCCGTCGTGCATGGGCGCCTTGACGAAGAAGATGTTCTTCAGCAGCTCGGAGGACACGGCGGCATCCAGCATGGTGCCGCTGCGCACCATATCGTCCAGCCGGATATCCCGCTCGAACACGATCAGCACGCCGGTCTTGCTCTGGGACATCTCCTTGCAGGCCACCACCGTCTGGTCGATGGCCGTCTCCAGCTCCGACTGCTGCTTGGGGTCGTTGAACACCTTCAGCAGCTTGATGTTGCGGCTGCCCACCTTTTCCAGTATCTGCCGTATCTCCGGCTGGAACAGCACGATAATGGCCAGAATGCCCACCTGCACCAGATTCTTCATGATATAGGAGATGGCGTTCAGCTGCAATATATCCGCCAATCCCAGCACCAGCAGAAAGGCCACCACGCCCTTGAGGATATTCTCCGCGCGGGTGCTCTTGACCATCCGCAGCAGGCTGTACACCAGAAACGCGATGATGGCGATATCCAGCACGTCCGAAATGCGGATCAGCAGTAAGTAGCTCCCAATATTTTCTAATAATGCCAATACCTTTTCCATGTTGTCACCCTTTCCGTTCGGGTACAAAGTACGCATAAAAACAGATAGTATCATTATATAAAAAACATTGGGAAAATGCAACAAAAAATTATGTGAACAGTTTTGCAGTTTAACGAAGAGTCTGCCCCAGCAGCCGCGCAAATTCCTCCACCTGCGCCGCCGTGTTGAAGGCGGAAAAGCTGCACCGCACCGTGCCCGTGTCCAGCGTCCCCGCCGTCCGGTGCGCCAGCGGCGCGCAGTGCAGTCCCGCCCGCACCGCCGCGCCCCGGGCAGCCAGCGCCTCGCCCAGCTCCTCGCAGTCCCGGCCCTCTGCCCGGAAGCTCAGCACCGCCGTCTGCGAATCATCATCCGGGCAGAAAAACACCTCCACGCCGGGCATTCCCGCCAGCCGCGCCGCAAGCTGCCGCGTCAGCCGCCGCTCGTGGGCGGCGATACGCTCCGTGCCCCGCGCCTTCACGAAACGCAGCCCCTCCAGCAGCCCCGCGATGCCCGGCATATTGTGCGTTCCCGGCTCCAACCGATCCGGCAGCTGGTCGGGCATGATCTGCAAAAGCGACTGCGACCCGGTGCCGCCCCGCAGCAGCGGCTCCGGCTCCATGCCGCACAGCAGCAGCCCCGTCCCCTGCGGGCCGTACAGTCCCTTGTGTCCCGGCATGGCGACGAACGCCGCGCCCAGCGCTGCCATGTCCACCGGCAGCGTCCCCGCCGACTGGGAGGCGTCC
>DNFA01000015.1:998-1201 GCA_003487665.1 Oscillibacter sp. | reverse complement strand
GGGAGGCGTCCAGCACAAAGGGCACACCCCTCTCCCGGCACAGCGCCGCAATGCGCTCCACCGGCAGCCGGCAGCCGAACACGTTGGACACGTGGGTGCAGATCACCGCATCCGCCGGCGTTTCCAGCGCCTGCGCGAACTGCCGAACCATCTCCTCCCGGTCGAAAAGCGGCGCGTCCGCCACCGCGATCTCCACGCCGGGG
>DNFA01000015.1:332-847 GCA_003487665.1 Oscillibacter sp. | reverse complement strand
CACCGCGATCTCCACGCCGGGGATGGCGTGCAGCGGCCGCGTCACAGCGTTGTGCTCATACCCGGAGATCACCACCCGGCCGCCGGGCTTCACCAGCGTCCGGATGGCGATGTTCAGCCCGTGGGTGGCGCTGGACGTGAACACCACCCGCTCCGGATCGGTCACGCCGAACAGCTCCGCCGCCAGCGTCCGGCACCGCAGATCCGTCTCCTCCGCCGCGCGGGTGGCCGGATAGCTCCCCCGCCCCGGAGAGGACAGCGTCCCCACCGCCCGGTACATGGCGCGCGCCACTGCTTCCGGCTTTTGCAGCGTGGTAGCGCCCGCGTCAAAATAGATCATAGCTCCACCTCTCTGAATCTGTCGTCCTCCCGGCAAAACACCTGCGCGGGCGCAAAGCCCGCCTCCCGCAGCAGCCGCAGTGCCGCCGCTGTCCGCTCTCTGCCCCGCAGCCGCAGCACATATCCGCAGCCCTTCCCCGTCAGTCCCATGGGCGCACGGGCGACAACGGCGCGGAC
>DNFA01000015.1:0-164 GCA_003487665.1 Oscillibacter sp. | reverse complement strand
CCCCGCCGCTCCAGTGCCTGCGCCATACGCTGGGCGTGGGTCACAGAGCGTGCGGTGATGAGATATTCCTCCATGCTGGCACCTCCTTTGTACTCATGCCATCGTATGCCCCGCACCCCCAAAGTGTGAAAAACGAAGCGCCGCCTTAGGCCGCCTGGCATAAG
>DNFA01000013.1 GCA_003487665.1 Oscillibacter sp. | reverse complement strand
CGGACTTTTTTGACAAGCTGACACCCGGCGGCTCAGCCGCCGGGTGTTTCCTTATGTCCGTTCTGTTCGTGCCGGCGGCACACGGCGCGGTAGATGAGATACCCCGCCCCCGCCACCGCCAGTGCAATGGCAAAGGCGATGACGGCCGCCCGGTAGTTCTGCTCCCCCAGTGCGCTGCCGCCCACGGTGGACGTAACGATGGAGGGCAGCCGCCCCACGGTGGCGATCAGCAGCCATGTGCGCCACGGCAGATCGGTCAGTCCCGCGAAGTAGCACAGCAGATCCTTGGGCGTGCCCGGTACCGTGAAGATCAGCCACAGCAGCGCCGTGCGCTTGGGCGAGGTGCGGAGCAGAAAGTGCAGCTTTTCCAGCTTGTCCGCCGGGAAGAACACCTCCACCAGTCCCCGTCCCCAGCGCCGCACCAGCGCGAACACCGCCACGCTGCCCAGCACCGCGCCCGCAAGGCACAGCGCCGTGCCCTGCCACGCACCGAAGGCGTACCCGCCGGCGATCTCCAGCGGCTCACCGGGGATGACGGCCACCACCACCTGCAAAAACACCATGGCCGCATACGCCAGCGGCGCCCACAGGCCGTGACCCTCCACCCAGGCGCGGAACTGCTCCGGCTGCCGGGCGAAGCGGATCAGCGGACGCCCCACGAACCACGCCAGCGCCAGCGACAGCAGTATAAATATGACCACCGCCGCCAACGACAGTGTCTTTTTCTGTTTTTCGGTCAATGTGCGCTTCACACCCGCACCTCTTTCATTCGTACTACCCGCAGGATACCACGTTTTTCCGGAAATCATGTGAACGAACGGTTAAGATTTCCTTATAAAAACGTTAGCCCCCGGTTTTCCGGGGGCCGATTTTACTCAGCAGAAGCGTCTATCGCGGAGAGATTTTTCGTGCCGCCGATGCCAAAGATCCGCAGACATATCGGGTATATTTCAAGGATCTCTGGTGAGGGCAGCGCGTAAAAGATCCCGCGAGAGTTATTCATGGGTATGGACGTTGATAAACTCCGCCTTCAGCTTGGAATACAGAATGGTCTGGCTGCTGTACAGCCCGCAGTAGCCGGACAGCAGATAGCTGATGGCGCAGGCCGCCGCAAAGTAGGCCATCCCGCCCGCGCCGAACAGCTCCACGCTGAGGATCACCGACGCGATGGGGCAGTTCACCGCGCCGCAGAACACCGCCACCAGTCCCACCGCCGCGGCAAAGGCCGGCGGCAGACCCAGCAGCCCGCCGAACACGCAGCCGAAGGTGGCGCCCACGAAGAACGACGGCACCACCTCGCCGCCCTTGAAGCCGCAGCCGATGGTCACGGCGGTAAAGGCCAGCTTCCAGAGCCACGCCCAGCTGTCCGCCTGCCCTGTCATGGCCCGCTCGATCACATCCATGCCCGCGCCGTTATAGTCCGTGGTGCCCAGCAGCACCGTGGCCAGCACGATCACCGCGCCGCCCACGGCGGCACGGACGAAGCCGTTTTTCATCCAGCAGGCGGCCGCGTGCTCCGTGATATGCAGCCCCCGGCAGAACAGGATGCTCACCAGCGCGCAGCCCACCGCCAGCAGCGCCGTCAGTCCCAGCGTGCCCCACTCCAACGCGGGCATGGCCACCGTGAAGCGGGTAGGCTCCACGCCCATGACCAGTGCGATGTAATATCCCGTCAGGGACGCGGTGAAGCAGGGCAGCAGCCCCGCGTAATACAGCACGCCCACGCTGATGACCTCCAGCGCGAAGATAGTGGCCGTCAGCGGTGTGCCGAACAGGGCGGCGAACACGCCGCTCATGCCGCACAGCGTGGCCAGCGGCAGATCCTTCTCCCCCAGATGCAGCAGCGTACCGGCGCGGTAGCCGATGCCGCCGCCGATCTGCAGCGCTGCGCCCTCCCGTCCGGCGCTGCCGCCGCACAGGTGGGTGATGACCGTGGCCACGAAGATCAGCGGCACCAGCAGGGTGGGAACCTTCTTCCCGAAATGGACAGACTCGATGACGGCATTGGTGCCCGCGCCCTCCAGACGGCACAGCTTATACAGCCCCACGATGACCACGCCGCCCAGCGGCAGCAGGTACAGCACCCACGGGTGCCCCGTGCGCAGCTGCGTGGCATAGCCCACGCCCAGGTGGAACGCCGCGCCCACAAAGCCGCCCACGCCGCCCACCAGCGCGCCCACCGCCAGCCATTTCAGCATTGCGGTCACATACAGGCCATAGTGTGTGACGCGCTCCTTTATCTTCTCCATGGCGGCACCGCCCTTTCCTTTACGTTCTCTTTGCAGTCGATTATTGTATCATCTGCGCCGCGCTCTGTCAAACCCCGTCCGACTTTCTTTGGCGCAGGCTGAAAATTTTTCAGTTTATCTCACTTTTTTTGATTTTTGCTGTTGATTCCGCCGAACCTTTGCCGTATACTATAGATACCAATTGTCAGCGCGTATACCGCGCGCCAACATGACGAACATGAACAGGAGGACAACCACATGAAATACGGTCGTACTTTCAATTTCTCCGCCGGCCCCGCCATGATGCCGGAGCCTGTGCTGGAGGAGATCCGCGACGAGATGATGAACTACCGCGGCAGCGGTATGTGCGTCATGGAGATGAGCCACCGCTCCAAGGTGTTCCAGCAGATCATCGACGAGGCCGAGGCCGACCTGCGCGAGCTGATGAACATCCCCGACAACTACAAGGTGCTGTTCATTCAGGGCGGCGCCACCCTGCAGTTCGCTGCCGTGGCATGGAACCTGATGAAGAACGGCAAAGCCGTGTACATCGAGACGGGTGCCTGGTCCAAGAAGGCCATTGCCGAGGCCAAGAAGTACGGCGAGGTCATCGTGGCCGCCTCCTCCAAGGATAAGAATTACAGCTACATTCCCGACTGCTCCGATCTGGACATTCCCGAGGATACCGACTACGTCTACATCTGCGAGAACGAGACGATCCACGGCGTCACCTGGAACAAGCTGCCCAACACCAAGGGTCACGTTCTGGTGTCCGACCAGTCCTCCATGTTCCTCAGCAAGCCCTGCAACGTCTCCGACTACGGCATGATCTACGCCGGCGTGCAGAAGAACGTGGGTCCCGCCGGCATGGTGGTGGTCATCATCCGCGAGGATCTGATCCGTGAGGACATCGACCCCAAGATGCCCGTCTACATGAGCTACAAGACCCACGCCGACAACGGCTCCATGTACAACACCCCCAACTGCTGGGCGATCTACTGCTGCGGCAAGGTGTTCAAGTACCTCAAGAGCATCGGCGGCCTGGAGGAGATGCACAAGCGCAACATCGCCAAGGCCAAGGTCATCTATGACTTCCTGGATTCCTCCAAGATGTTCAAGGGTACCGTGGAGCCGGAGTTCCGCTCCCTGATGAACATTCCCTTCGTCACCGAGTCCGCCGAGCTGGACGCCGAGGTGGTAGCTGCCACCAAGGCCGCCGGCTACGACAACCTGAAGGGTCACAAGTCCGTGGGCGGCCTGCGCGCCAGCGTGTACAACGCCATGCCCATCGAGGGCGCTCAGGCTCTGGTGGAGTTCCTGAAGAAGTTCGAGGCCGAGCACACGAAGTAATGACAAGGGGGATACCATCCCCCTTGTATATCCCCCTCACCGGTTGACATCGGTCACCGGTGTATGCCGCCCAGGGCGGCTGAGTCGTGGTATTTTTACCATGTACACGCCGCGGCAAAATGCTCGCATTTTGCTTTCAGCCGGCAAAATTCGACAACAAAACGTATTTTATAAGGAGATTATTACCATGCGTATTCTTGTTACCGACGGTATGGATAAGACCGCCATGGCGGAGCTGCGTGAAATGGGTCACGAGGTCGTAGAGCAGTTCTACGAGCCGGATCAGCTGGGCAAGGCACTGCGTGATTTCGACGTGGTGGTCGTCCGCTCCAAGACCAAGGTTCGCGCCAACCACATCGACGAGGCCAAGGGCAGCCAGCTGAAGCTCATCATCCGCGG
>DNFA01000035.1:7834-8177 GCA_003487665.1 Oscillibacter sp. | reverse complement strand
GACAGACTGACGCGCCCCTACGGGGCGCGTTTCGCTGTACAATAACCTGCGCCGATGGCAGCTATTAAAAATTATCGGTTGCAGCAGGCTCTTTCCATGGTATAATATTCTGCGGATAAAAATTAAGGAGGTATCTCCATGACTTATGACGTTATCATCATCGGCGCCGGCCCCGGCGGTATTTTCTCCGCCTATGAGCTGATGCAGCGCAAGCCGGAATGGAAGGTAGCCGTGCTGGAGGCGGGCAACCCGCTGGAAAAGCGCCGCTGTCCCATTGACGGCGACAAGGTGAAGTCCTGCATCCACTGCAAGACCTGCGCCATCATGAACGGCTTCGGCGGCG
>DNFA01000035.1:0-7684 GCA_003487665.1 Oscillibacter sp. | reverse complement strand
ATCATGAACGGCTTCGGCGGCGCGGGTGCGTTTTCCGACGGTAAGTACAACCTGACCAACGAATTCGGCGGGACGCTGTACGAATACATCGGCAAGCAGAAGGCCATGGAGCTGATGCGCTACGTGGACGACATCAACGTGGCCTGCGGCGGCGCGGGGACGAAGCTCTACTCCACCGCCGACAGCGGCTTCAAGCGCCTGTGCCTGCAAAACAACCTGCACCTGCTGGACGCCTCCGTGCGGCATCTGGGCACGGACATCAACTACAAGGTGCTGGAGAATCTCTACGCCCGGCTGCGGGAGCACGTGGACTTCCACTTCCTCACGCCGGTGAAGGCGCTGTCCGCCACCGAGGACGGCTACGAGGCGCAGACCGACAAGGGCGCCTTCCGCGGGCGGAAGTGCATCATCTCCGTGGGACGCAGCGGCAGCAAGTGGATGGAGTCCGTCTGCCAGTCGCTGGATATCCCCACCAAGTCCAACCGGGTGGATATCGGCGTGCGGGTGGAGCTGCCCGCCGAGGTGTTCGCGCCCATCACCGACGAGCTGTACGAGAGCAAGATCGTCTACAAGACCGAGAAATACCAGGACAAGGTGCGCACCTTCTGCATGAATCCCCGGGGCGCGGTGGTCAACGAGAACACCAACGGCATCGTTACCGTCAACGGCCACAGCTACGAGGATCCCGCCATGCACACGGAGAACACCAACTTCGCCCTGCTGGTGTCCAAGCACTTCACGGAGCCGTTCCGCGACAGCAACGGCTACGGCGAGTCCATCGCCCGTCTCAGCAACATGCTGGGCGGCGGCGTGATCGTCCAGCGGTTCGGTGACCTGATCCGCGGCCAGCGCAGCACCCCCAAGCGCATCGAAAAGGGCTTCATGACGCCCACCCTGTCCGCCACGCCCGGCGATCTGAGCCTTGTGATGCCCAAGCGCATTCTGGACGGCATCATCGAGATGATCTACGCCCTGGACAAGATCGCCCCCGGCACCGCCGGCGACGACACGCTGCTCTACGGCGTGGAGGTGAAGTTCTACAACATGGAGGTGGCGCTGGACGAGCATCTGGAGACGCCCCACAAGGGTCTGTTCGTCATCGGCGACGGCAGCGGCGTCACCCACTCCCTGTCCCACGCCAGCGCCAGCGGCGTGTTCGTGGCGCGCTATCTGGCGGAGAACGAATAAACGCATCACAAAAACAGGGGCGGCGCAGCCGCCCCTGTTAGTTTGTCGAGGGTGCCGTGCTGCTTGCGTAGGGGACGGCGTCCCCGACGTCCCGCGTCGTAGGGGCGGACGACTCTGTCCGCCCCTGTTTTCTGTTTGTTTTCCCTCTCGAAATGTGCTACAATGGACAAAAACCGCAAGGGAGGGTACGTCCGTGGCCGATCTCAACACCGATATCCGCTTCATCAAGGGCGTGGGCGAGACTCGCGCCAGAGCGCTGGAAAAGCTGCACATCCGCACGCTGGGCGACCTGATCTCCTACTATCCCCGCCGCTGGGAGGATCGCACAAAGCTGTTCCCCATCCGCGACCTGCCGGAGGGGGAGTACGCCTGCTGCCGCGCTATGCTGGCGCAGGAGCCCACCGCCCACCGCATCTCCGGCGGTCAGACGGTGGTGAAGGTGCGCGCCGTGGACGAGGGCGGCGTGCTGGACATTACGTTTTTCCATCAGGAATACCGCAAAAACGCCCTCCACCGGGGCGAGACGTATATCTTCTACGGCAGGGCAGAGGGCGGCGGTATCCGCCGCCGGATGGCCAACCCCCTGCTGGAAAAGGAGGGCGGTCAGCAGCTGACGGGGCGCATCATGCCCGTCTACCCCCTGACGGCGGGCATCACCCAGATCATGATGGCCAAGGCCGTGCGGCAGGGGCTGGACGAGTGCCGCGACCTGCCGGAGGACGTGCTGCCCGACGAGATACGGCGGGCGCACCACCTGTGCTACGCGGGCTTCGCGCTGGAGAACATCCACTTTCCCACCTCACCGGAGGCGCTGAACACCGCCCGGCGGCGGCTGGTGTTCGAGGAGCTGTTCCTCCTGAGCTGCGGCCTGTCGCTGCTGCGCCAGCGGCGTGAGTCGGTACACGGCCTGCCCTGCCGGGCGGCGGATATGTCCGATTTCTACGCCGCCCTGCCCTTTGCCCTCACCGCCGCCCAGCGCCGCGCCATCGGGGACGCCGTGGGCGACATGACCTCCGGCCGCCCCATGAACCGGCTCTGTCAGGGCGATGTGGGCAGCGGCAAGACCATGGTGGCCGCCGCCTGCGTGTGGTTTGCCGCCCAGAGCGGCTGGCAGTCGGCGCTGATGGCGCCCACGGAGATACTGGCGCGCCAGCACTACGAAAACCTCGCGCCCCTGTTTGCCCGCTTCGGCCTGCGCTGCGCCCTGCTCACCGGCTCCACGCCGGCCAGGGAGCGCCGCGGTATTTTAGAGGGGCTGCAAGCCGGCGACATCGCCCTGTGCATCGGCACCCACGCCCTGCTGACGGAGGACGTGACCTACAACGCGCTGGGGCTGGTCATCACCGATGAGCAGCACCGCTTCGGCGTGGATCAGCGCTCCGCCCTCAGCCGCAAGGGGTCGTCGCCCCACCTGCTGGTGCTGTCGGCCACGCCCATTCCCCGCACGCTGGCGCTGATCATCTACGGGGATCTGGACGTGTCGATCATCGATGAGCTGCCGCCGGGCAGACAACCGGTGGACACCTTCGTGGTGGGGGAGAAGTACCGCCTGCGGCTCAACGCCTTCATCCGCAAGCAGGTGGCCGAGGGGCATCAGGTGTTCGTCATCTGCCCGCTGGTGGGGGAGGAGGACGACCTGCCAGACGAGCGCAAGGCTGCCACCGCCTACGCCCGGCAGCTGCGGGAAAAGACGTTTCCCGACCTGCGGGTGTCGTTGCTCCACGGCCGCATGAAGGCCGGGGAAAAGGAGAAGGTCATGACCTCCTTTGCTGCCGGCGAGAGCGACATTCTGGTGTCTACCACGGTGGTGGAGGTGGGCGTGGACGTGCCCAACGCCACGCTGATGGTGGTGGAGAACGCCGACCGCTTCGGCCTGAGCCAGCTGCACCAGCTGCGTGGCCGTGTGGGACGCGGCAAGGCGCAGAGTTACTGTGTCCTGCTCAGCGACACACAGAATCCGGACACGCGCCGCCGCCTGAAGGCGCTGGCCGCCACCAACGACGGCTTCCGCATCGCGGAGGAGGATCTGAAGCTGCGGGGACCCGGCGACTTCTTCGGCAGCCGTCAGCACGGCCTGCCCACGCTGAAGGCCGCCGATCTCAGCTGCGATATGCCGCTTCTTGCCGAGGCGCGGGACGCCGCCCAGACCCTGATGGACGCCGATCCCCGCCTGACAGCGCCGGAGCACGCCGTGCTGCGCCGCCGCATCCAGGCGCTGTTCGACCTGAACGAGGGCACGCTGAACTGAAATAAGCCTCTGTGGTGTATAGGTGAATGGATGAATGAAGGGGACGGCGTCCCCGACATTCCGTCAGCGCGGCGGCGCCGCGCTGAGAACGGATTGCCGCGTCGCTGCGCTTCTCGCAATGACAGCGCTTCGCGCCGTAGGGGCGGACGACTCTGTCCGCCCCGTATGCCGCCGCAAAACTGGCAAAAAAAGGAAGCGCCTGTCCAACGGACGGGCGCTTCCCTGTAAGCATGGGAACACGCGGAGCACGAGCGTACTCCGCGTGTTTGTGTCGGGTAAAAGGGGGGAATACCCGACAGGGGGGGTTCACATAGAATAAAGGGGGGTGACTTCATCTATGCAAGTCGTATTGTACACCTACTTCTCCGGTTTGTCAAATGTTTTTTTACCGGTAGCGGTTCCGGGAATCGTTTTTTCGACTTGCTCCGCCGTTTTCCCGGTGGTATACTGTGGAAAAGACAGAAGACGAGGAGGTGTCCGCCGGTGACACGCGATCAGCTGCGCGCCAAGGCCAACGAGCTGCCCCTGCTGCCCGGTGTCTATCTGATGATGGACAAGACCGGGCAGGTCATCTATGTGGGCAAGGCCAAAAAACTGAAAAACCGCGTCAGCCAGTATTTTCAGGACACCGCCAGCCACAACGAGAAAACAAAGATGATGGTGGCGCATGTGGACAGGTTCGACACCATCATCGTCCGCTCGGAGTTCGAGGCGCTGGTGCTGGAAAACTCCCTCATCAAGCGGCACCAGCCCCGGTATAACATCCTCCTGAAGGACGACAAGGGCTATCCCTTTGTGCGGCTGGATGAAAAATCGAGCTATCCCCGGTTTTCGCTGGTGAACCGCACCGCCGATGACGGCGCGCGGTACTACGGACCCTTCGGCGGGCGGCACGAAACGCGGCTGGCGCTGGACGCCGTATGCGCCGCCCTGCGGCTGCCCACCTGCTCCCGCCGGTTTCCGCGGGACATCGGCAAGGAGCGCCCCTGCCTGAACTTCCACATGGGTCGGTGCGACGGCTTTTGCCGGGGGCAGCCGGACGGGGAGGAGTACCGCCGCCGCATGGCGCAGGCCGCATCCCTGCTGGAGGGGCGGCTGCGCGCCGTCACCGGAGAGCTGACGGAGAGAATGACCGCCGCGGCGGAGGCGCTGGATTTCGAAACAGCCGCTGCCCTGCGGGATCAGATCAAGGCCCTGTCGGTGCTGAGCAAGGAGCAGCGGGTCATCGCCGGTATCTGCGCCGATACCGACGTATGGGGCGCGTATACCAGTCCCGCCCGTTCCGGCGTGGCGGTGCTGCACATTGAAAACGGCGACCTGCTGGCGCGGCAGACGGAGGTATTCCCCGACGCCGCCGACAGCGAGGACGCGCTGCTGTCCGCCGTGGTGCCGCAGTATTATCTGTCCCGCCAGTCCCTGCCGCGGGAGATCCTGCTGCCCGCCGCTATGGAGGACGCGGACGCGCTGGCCGCCCTGCTGACGGAGCGCAGCGGTCACGCCGTGGCCGTCCGGGTGCCCCAGCGCGGCCAGCGCCGCGCCCTGCTGGATATCGCCCATCGCAACGCACGGGAGGAGGTGGAGCGGGTCACGGACGCCGCCCAGCGCATCAGCGGCACACTGCGGCAGCTGCAGCAGCTGGCGCAGCTGCCCGCCCTGCCCCGGCGGATGGAGAGCTACGACATCTCCCACACCGGCGGCGACGATCAGGTGGGCGGCATGGTGGTCTTTCAGGACGGACGGCCGCTGAAGTCGGCCTACCGCCGCTTCCGGGTGGAGACGTGCCGGGAGGGGGATGACTACGGCGCCATGCAGGAGGTGCTGACCCGCCGCTTCCGCCGGTATCTGGACGGGGATGAAAAATTTGCGCCCCTGCCCGACCTGCTGCTGATCGACGGCGGCGAAAACCACGCCCGCATCGCCGAGGAGGTGGTGGCCGGTCTGGGTCTGGACGTGCCGGTGCTGGGCATGGTGAAGGACGACCGGCACCGCACCCGCGCCCTGATCACCGCCCGGGGGCAGGAGCTGGGCATTCAGCAGACGCCCGCGCTGTTCGCCCTGATCGGCACGGTGCAGGAGGAGGTGCACCGCTTCGCCATCGCCTACCACCACCAGAAGCACACCAAGTCCGCCAAGCGCTCCCAGCTGGACAACATCCCCGGCGTGGGCGAGGCGCGGAAGAAGAAGCTCCTGCAGCACTTCGGCACCGTCGCCGCCGTGAAGCAGGCGGACGTGGAGCAGCTGGCCGCCGTGGTGCCCCGCGCCGCGGCGCAGGCGGTCTACGACCGCTTCCACGGGGGAAAAACGGAATAAAAAAACGGCACGCATTTCCAAATGCGTGCCGTTTTTCGTTATCGCAGCAGGATGCGCTTTCCGCCGGTGTACTCACTGACGGTGCCGATGCGCTGCACGCTGGGCACCGCGCCCTGCAATTCCGCTATCAGCGCGTCCGCGTCCTCCGGCGCCACGGCCATCAGCAGGCCGCCGGAGGTCTGGGGGTCGAACAGCAGATCCTGTATGGCCGTCTCCGTATCGCCTACGTCCACGGCGGCTTCGGCAAAGCTGCGGTTGCGGTACATGCCCGCCGGCAGCACGCCCATGCGGGCAAACTCCACCGCCTCCGGGATGAAGTCCACCGCGTCCACATGCAGGGTGATGGTCACATCGCTGCCCTGCGCCATCTCGAAGCCGTGCCCCAGCAGGCCGAAGCCGGTAACGTCGGTGCAGGCGTGTACCTGATGGCGCACCATCACGTCCCGCGCGCCCTTGTTCAGCGTGGTCATCAGGCGGTTCATCAGCGCCACGGTGTCCTCCGTCAGCAGGTCGGCCTTGCCTGCGCTGGTGAGCACGCCGATGCCCAGCGGCTTGGTGAGCACCAGCACGTCGCCGGGGCGGGCGGCGGAGTTGGTGAGCATTTTGTCGGGACGGACAAAGCCGGTGACGGCCAGCCCGTACTTCGGCTCATCGTCCAGAATGCTGTGGCCGCCGGTGATCAGCGCCCCGGCCTCGTACACCTTGTCATAGCCACCCCGCAGGATCTGATGCACCGCGTCGCGGGGCATGGACTCCGGCACCGCCATGATGTTCAGGCACAGCTTCGGCTCGCCGCCCATGGCGTACACGTCGCTGAGGGCGTTGGTGGCGGCGATCTGTCCGAACAGGTAGGGATCGTCGGCAATGGGCGGGAAGAAGTCCACCGTCTGCACCAGAGCCAGCTGGTCGCTGATCTTGTACACGGACGCATCGTCGCTCTTGTCGAAGCCCACCAGCAGATTGGGGTCGTGGTGGACGCGGATGCCCTCCAGCAGCTGCGCCAGCACACCGGCGCCTACCTTGGCGCCGCACCCGGCGCAGCGGGTCAGCTTTGTCAGTTTGATGGGTTCCTCTGCCATAAAGCAGTACCTCCTTATACTTGGTCAAGCGCCCCGCTCAGGTGCAGGATCGCCTCCAGCACGCCGCCGCCCACGGCCAGCGCCTTGTCCGAGGCGGTGGTGCAGTATTCCGGCTGGCAGCGGGGGTCTACGTCACCGGATTTCATGCCCTTGTGTACCGGCGTTCCGCTGGGCAGTATGCCCCGCAGCACGCCGTCAATGGTGCAGCGCATGGGCTCGCCGCCCACCGTACCGGCTATGTCGCCGGCCTTCACCTCCGCGCCGATGTCCAGCAGCTGGGTGAAAATGCCGTCTGCCGGGGCGCGAAGCACCCGTTCGCCGGCATAGCCGCCGATCAGACCGGGAATATTGGTGTTGGGCAGGGCGCTGCCCCGATAGATCACGCGTCCCAGCGTGTGGCCGCGCATGGTCTCCACCACGGCGTGGCAGTCCTCTCCGGCGGTGAAGCCGGGGCCGACGCCCACGACCACCGGCGCGTCGGTCATGCGGGTGCCCAGATTCCGTTTGGCTAAAATCGCATCCACCAGCGCGTCGGGATGCAGCTCATGCAGACAGGCCAGCTCCGGGTCGGCCAGCACGGGCACCGCGCCCTGTGACAGATATTTTTTCGCCGCCGCCGCGTCCGGCGCATATACGGCGCGCACGCCCTCCACCGCTGTCTCGCCGTCGGTGATGGCGGGGGAGAAGCAGACGGTGCGGCGGATGGCTGTGGGGCGGGGCAGGTCGGTCATGACCACCTGAAGGCCGCTGCGGTGCAGCCGCAGGGCGATGCCGGTGGCGATGTCCCCGGCGCCGCGGATAAGAACCAGCATAGTATCACCTCTTTACCATCGATTGACAAGGGCAAACACGCCTGACA
>DNFA01000034.1 GCA_003487665.1 Oscillibacter sp. | reverse complement strand
TACGAGCTTGTGAAGGAGGGATGATTGTGGACAGTTCTTTTAATCTGGCCGTCCATGCGCTGGTCTGCCTGAGCCACAGTGGACGCTCCCTCAGCAGCGAAGCGCTGGCGGAGAACATCTGCACCAACCCCACCCGCGTCCGCCGCGTTATGGCGGGGCTGAAAAAGGCGGAGATGGTGGAGACCCGGGAGGGCTTGGACGGCGGCTACCGTCTCTGCGCCGACCCCGCAGCCCTTTCTCTCCGGCAGGTGGCAGAGGCGGTAAATACCCGCTTCGTGGACTGTGCGTGGCACAGCGGCGACATTGACCGGGACTGCGCCATCTGCTCCGGTATGGCGGGCGTGATGGACGCGCTGTACCGGAACATGAACGAGGAATGTGCCGCCTATCTCTCGCGCATTACGATCACAGATATTGAAACACGACTTTTTGCACACAAATAGGAGGATTTTACGATGCTTACCATTACGACCAACAGCTTCGAAAACGACGTTCTCCGCGCGGACAAGCCCGTGCTGGTGGACTTCTGGGCACAGTGGTGCCCCTACTGCCGCCGTATTGCCCCGGCCTTTGACAAGGTGGGCGAGCAGTACGCCGACACGCTCATCGCCGGCAAGATCAACTACGACGAGGAGCCGCAGCTGATTCAGCGCTTCGGCATCGACACCATCCCCACGCTGATGCTCTTTAAGAACGGTGAGGTGCTCGGCTCCATTGTCGCCCCCGGCTCCAAGGCGGCCATCGAAGCATTTATCAAGGAAGCGCTTTCTCAGTAAGGAGACAGCCATGGAAAAAATCTACGATATGATCGTTATCGGCGGCGGCCCCGCCGGATACACCGCCGCCCTGTACGCCGCCCGTGCCGGACTTTCCACGCTGGTGCTGGAGAAGCTCTCCGCCGGCGGGCAGATGGCGCTGACGGAGCAGATCGACAACTATCCCGGCTTCGAGGGCGGCATCGACGGCTTTACGCTGGGCGAAAAAATGCAGCAGAGCGCCGAGCGCTTCGGCGCGGTGACGGAGCTGGCGGAGGTCTACAAGGCCAGCCTTTCCGGGAGGATCAAGACGCTGGACACCAGCGAGGGCGTCTTTCAGGGCCGCACGGTGGTCATCGCCACCGGCGCGTCGCCCCGCCCCCTGGGCATTCCCGGCGAGGAGGCACTCGTCGGCAAGGGCGTTCACTACTGCGCCGCCTGCGACGGCGCGCCCTATCGGGGCAAGACCGTGGCGGTGGTGGGCGGCGGCAATTCCGCCGCGGCAGACGCCCTGACCCTGTCCCGCATTGCAAAAAAGGTCTATCTCATCCACCGCCGGGACAGCCTGCGGGCTACGAAGGTCTATCATGAGCCGCTGATGAACGCGCCCAACGTGGAATTTTGCTGGAACAGCACCGTCTCCGCGCTGCTGCACGACAGCCGCCTGACGGGACTTCGGCTAAAAGATGTCAACACCGGCGCGGAACATGACCTTGCCTGCGACGGCGTGTTCATCAGCGTGGGACGTGCCCCGGCGACGGAGCTGTTCCGACGCGAGCTGGCGCTGGACAAATCCGGCTACATCATCGCGGATGAATCCACCCGAACCAGCATCCCCGGCGTGTTCGCCGCGGGCGACGTGCGCACCAAGGCGCTGCGGCAGGTGGTCACCGCCGTATCGGACGGCGCGGTGGCCGTCCACTACGCGGAGGAATATCTGGCGGAGAACCGGTAAAGGAGACTGTCTTGAGAACATACCGGGATAAGAAAATAAACAGCAAACCCAGTCGAGCCTGTCAGCGGTCAAGATGAACGGCACAAAGCGCCGCCGTTGAAGCCTCGCCCATCTTTGCTGTTCGGTAATCAAGAGGGCGACAGTACAATGCTGCCGCCCTCTGCTATTATTTAGAATGAGGGGACTTTACGTCCATGAGCTTGCCATTCTCCATGATAGATGGACCCGCCGTATCCTGTCCCCATGGTGGCGCTTTGTTTTCAAGCTTACCCTGCGCGCCAATTATTTCTTACTTCCCTAAGCACACGGTAATTGTGAAAGGCTCACGCTGCATCGCCGCTCTTGATGTAGGCGGCAAGAATGGCAATAAACTCCGAAGGAAGAGGCTCCCGCTTCAAGGGATACTTCGTGATGGACACCAGTGCCTCTCTTTCCGTTTCCCACACCCGGTCCACCGCAATGCAGACGCTGCGCTTCACGTTGAAAATACAGGTGTGATAGTGTCCGGCAACTGCCGGGTACAGCCACCATTCAGCAAATGGCGCCCGGGCCGGCTGCCGGGTCATCAGATAGACAGCATACGAAACGTGAAAAAAGCGAGTGTTTTCTGCAGATAGGCCAAGCCGGCGCAAAAGCCCGTATATATTCCCCATCTCCATGGATCACTACGCCACCTCTCTGCTCTCGACTTTTTCGATTTCCTCCCGCAAGGGAGATAAAATTTCCTTTATCTCCCCTTCCTCCAGCATGAGCAGCAGGAACACCAGTGCAACAGCGGAAAAGCAGTATATGCCCCGCTCCAAATCGCTATATGCCCGCCCGGTGATGCGAAGCTTCTCCGCCATCTCCTCCTGCGTCAGCCCCCTGCGTTTACGCAGAGTGCTGACATATTTCGAGAAGAATTTTCGGAGTATTTCTTTATATGGATTCATGTGCTGGGACCTCCGTTTCGACAGATTTCTGCATCTTCTACAAAAATCTTATTCCCTCACGAAGCGCGCTTCCATGTAGTACACTTCATGTCATCTCAGAAACCTGGAATTACTGTCGAAGCCCATCTGTCCGCGCTATGATTGGAAGGCAAAAAGCGCAGCCGCAGATAACATCTGCGACTGCGCTTTTATCCGCCCTCAAGGCTTCAGCCTCACGCAGCACCATATTGTCATCTAAGCCGGTAACGATGCTCTTTTTTGAGGCATCGGGTGGCTGGACGAAGCCAGCCTCGGCGCGGGGATACCGTCCGGTCTCCCGCCGCTTACTCCGCGCAGAGCTCCGCCACCAGCGCATCCATCTGCGTCTCACTGGTTTGGTTCAATGCGCCGCGCAGCGATACCTCCGTTTCGCACAGTCGGATATCCTTCATGTCCTCCAGCTTGGCGCGCATCAGCCGCGCGGCGGCGGGTGCCCAGGATCCATTTTCCATCAAGCCTACCCTGCGGCTCCGGAAGCCCTTGGTCTGCAAATGCTCCAAAAAGGCCTTCATGGGCGGAAACAGTCCTCCGTCATAGGTGGAGCTGGCCAACACCAGCTTCCCGCAGTAGAATGCGCTGGTCACGGCATAGGACAGGTCTGTCACGGTCAAATCGCACAAGGTAACTCGCGCGCCTTTTCCCTCCAGCTTGCCCTTGAGGATCTCCGACGCACGGGCGGTGTTTCCGTGGATGGACGCATGCGCGATCAGTATACTCTTCGGTTCCTCCGGCTTCCACTGTGACCACAGGTCATAAAGCCGCAGATACTCCTCCACCCCCTCTATGAGCATCGGGCCATGGAGCGGGCAGATCGTTTTGATCTCCAGCGCGGAGACCTTTTTCAGCAGAGCCTGCACCTGCGCGCCGTATTTGCCGACGATATTGTAATAATACCGCCGCGCCTGCGGCGCCCACGGGGCGCGGGCAGTCCGTTCCAGTGCGCCGAAGCGGCCAAAGGCATCCGCTGAAAACAGGATCTTTTCCGTTTCCTCATACGCTGTCATTACCTCCGGCCAGTGTACCATCGGCGCCAGCAAAAAGCGCAGCCGGTGCATGCCCAAGGAAAGCGTATCTCCTTCGCCGACCTCCAGCATACGGTCCTCTGTCAGCGCACTTGTGCCGAAGAACTGCTTGATCATGGTAAATGTTTTCGCATTTCCCACGAGCTTCATCTCCGGGTACCTTTGCGCCAGATGCATGAGGCTGCCGGAATGGTCCGGCTCCATGTGTGTGACCACAAGATAGTCGGGGCTGCGCCCCTCCAACACCTGCGCCACATTGGAAAGCCATTCCTCCGCCGCCCGTGCGTCCACGCTGTCCATCACAGCGATCTTCTCATCCAAAATGACATAGGAGTTGTAGCTCACCCCCATAGGCTGGACGGGGTACTGGTTTTCAAAGAGTGTCAATGTGTTGTCGTCCGCCCCTACATAGCGGATCGCATCCGTTACCGTTCGGATGACCATCGGAAAAACACCTCCTGATTTTCTGTTTTGAACCGGCATTAGCCTGTTTTCCGAAACTCGTTTTGTTGCGTTCTGACTTGCTTTGCTGTGCCTCCTTTGGAAAAAGGGCGGACAAGCGCGGGATCGTGCTTGTCCGCCCCATCTCGCGGAATACGGTCTCCCCAACAGGGAGGCGACAGAGCCTTCCGGCAGCCTATTTCTTTCTTCCGCTCCCCGCGCCGGTCACTGCACGGACTCCAAAATCGCGTCCGCCAGCGTTTCCAGCTCGACAGCCTTGTCCTCCCCCAGCGAGGAGGCAAGACTGAGCCGCTCGTTGAGCACCGTCATGTTCTTCATCTCGTTGTTGACGAATTTTTGCATGAGGTCGCCGGACTTCACCGCCCATGAGCCGTTTTCAATGAGGGCGAAGGTGCGGTTCTGCAGGTTCAGTGCCTTCATGTCCATAAGGAAGTCGTGCATGGCGGGGTAGATGCCCAGATTGTAGGTCACCGAGGCCAGCACGATGTGGCTGTACTTGAACGCCTCGGAGATCAGCTGGGACACGTGGGTGGAGGACACGTCGTACAGTGCCACACGGCTCATGCCCTTGTCGCAGAGCCTTGCCGCAAGTGCCTGCGCCGCGTTCTCCGTGTTGCCGTACATGGAGGCGTAGACGATCAGCACACCCTTTTCCTCCGGCGCGTACCGGCTCCATGTGTCGTACTTCCCGATGAACCAGCCCAGATTCTCCCGCCACACCGGGCCGTGGAGGGGGCAGATATACTTGATCTGATCTAAGATCCCACCGGCCTTTTTCAGCAGAAGCTGAATGTGGGGGCCGTACTTGCCTACGATGTTGGTGAGATAGCGGCGGGCATCGTCCAGCCAGTCCCGCTCAAAGTTCACCTCGTCGGCAAACAGCTTGCCGTCCAGCGCGCCGAAGGTGCCGAAGGCATCGGCGGAGAACAGCACGCCGTCAGTGAGGTCGAAGGTCACCATGGCCTCCGGCCAATGCACCATAGGCGCGCCCACAAAGGTGACGGTGTGCCGGCCGAAGGAGAAGGTGTCCCCCTCCTTCACCTCGATGCACTCGTGATCGTCCACATGGAAGCCGAACTGCCGCATGAGCATGAAGGCCTTTTCGTTGGAGATGACCTTCACCTTGGGGTGCCGCAGCAGGATCTCCTCGATGCAGGCGGCGTGATCCGGCTCCAGGTGGTTGATGAGCAGATAGTCCAGCTCACGCCCTGCCAGGACGTGGTTCAGGTTCTCCAGCAGCTGGCGGCAGGCGGACCAGTCCACGGTGTCGAACAGCACCGTTTTCTCGTCCAGCAGGCAGTAGGCGTTGTAGCTGACGCCGTGGGGAATGGGGAAGCAGTTTTCAAACAGGGCAAGGCGGTGGTCGTTGGCGCCCACCCAGTAGAGGTCGCTGGTCACATTACGCACACAATACATATCTCATACCCTCCCGGCTCAAGCCTTCACAAATTGATCCTTGCCCTCCGCGCACTCCGGGCATACCCAGTCGGCGGGGAGCTGCTCAAACAACGTACCCGGCGCGATCTCGCCGTCCTCGTCGCCCAGCTCCGGCACATACTCGTAGCCGCAGCCGCCGCACACATAGGTGTCGCCGATGGGCGTGGGCTTGGGCGGCGTGGGACGCTTCATCTTCACCATCGGCGGCGCGGGCTGCTTCTCACCGCTGTCCAGCGCGGCAGTGAGCAGGGGCAAAATCTCCATCACATCGCCCACGATGCCGTAGTCGCAGTTCTTGAAGATGGGTGCGTTGCCGTTTTTGTTGATGGCCACGATGGTGGAGGCGTCCTTAATGCCCTTGAGATGCTGGGTGGCGCCGGAGATGCCGCAGGCGATATAGAGGTTGCCGGTGAACTTCTGTCCGGACATACCCACATAGCGGTCAAGGGGCAGGTATTTCAGCGTCTCCGCCACGGGGCGGGACGAGCCGATGGCCGCGCCGGCGGCCTTGGCCAGGCCCTCCACCAGCTTCATGTTCTTCTTCTCGCCGATGCCCTTACCAGCGGAGACCACACGCTCCGCCTTGGGAATGGGCGTATCCATGGGGATGCCCACGGAGAAGTCGTGGCCGTCCTTTTTCAGTGCCGCCACCAGATCGTTGACCTGCTGGGCGGCGTCGCCCTCCCGGAAGATGGTGCGCTTGCGGATACCGGTGATGGGCGCGGGCTTCTTGGCCGCTGAGCGGCTCTCGCCGCCGCTGCTCTTGCCCAGCCTGCCGATGAGATGGGAGGCGATGACCACCCGCTGGATCTCGTTGGTGCCCTCGTAGATGGTGGTGATCTTGGCGTCGCGGTAGGCCCGCTCCACCTCCATCCCCTTGAGGAAGCCGGTGCCGCCGTGGATCTGCACAGCGTCGTTGGTGACCTCCAGCGCGATGTCCGAGGCGTACATCTTCGCCATGGCGGACTCCATGCCGTAGGGGGCGTGCTGCTCCTTCAGCTCCGCCGCGGAGTAGACGAGGAAGCGGGCGCAGCGCAGCTTGGTGGCCATGTCCGCCAGCTTGAAGGAAACGGCCTGCTGTGCCGCGATGGGCTTTCCGAACTGGACGCGCTCCTTGGCGTAGGCCAGCGCGTGCTCAAAGGCCCCCTGAGCGATACCCAGCGCCTGCGCCGCGATACCGATGCGGCCGCCGTCCAGCGTGGACATGGCGATCTTGAAGCCGTCGCCCTCCTTGCCCAGCAGGTTCTCCTTGGGTACCTTCACGTCGTTGAAGATCAACTCCGCCGTGGAGGAGGAGCGAATGCCCATCTTGTCGTAGTGATCGCCGAATTCAAAGCCCTTCCAGCCCTTCTCCACGATGAAGGCGGAGATGCCGCGGGTGCCGATGTCCGGCGTGGTGACGGCGAATACTACATAGGTGTCCGCCTTGGGCGCGTTGGTGATGAAGATCTTGCCGCCGTTGAGCAGGTAATGGTCGCCCTTGTCCAGTGCCGTGGTTTCCGTGCCGCCGGCGTCCGACCCGGCGTTAGGCTCGGTGAGGCCGAAGGCGCCCAGCTTTTCGCCTTTTGCCAGCGGCACGAGATACTTCCGCTTCTGCTCCTCCGTGCCGTAGGCGAAGATGGGCCACGCGCCCAGCGACACGTGGGCGGAGAGGATCACGCCCGCGCCGCCGTCCACACGGGCCAGCTCCTCCACGGCGATGGCATAGCTGAGAATGTCAAGCCCCGCGCCGCCGTACTCCTTGGGGAACGGCAGCCCCAGCCAGCCCAGCTGTGCCATCTTTTTGACAGGTTCGTCAGGGAACTCATTGTTCTGATCCAGCAGGAAAGCAAGAGGCTTGATCTCCTCCTCCGCAAAGGCTCGGATCTTGGCGCGCAGCTCCTCGTGCGCGGGTGTGGTCTGAAACAGCATACGGTGTACCTCCTTATATCACGTTTGTTGGGTCGCTTCCCCTTTTTAAATTGCTTCGCCGGTCAGCAGCCGGTGCAGGCTCACGGCGCGGAACGCCTCGTCCTGCTTTCGCTGCAGCTCCGTTAGCTGGCAGTGGATGGCGCATTTCCCGTGTTCGCTTTGCCAGCGGCAGTCATACCCCGGCTCCATGCAGGCGCACAGGACGTCATGCTCTCCCATGACGGCCATGAGGTCGTAGAGGGAAACGCCACGCAGGTCACAGGACAGCCGGCAGCCGCCGGCTGCGCCCCGGCTCACCTGCACCAGCTCCCCGGCGGAGAGCTTTCGCAGGATCTGATAGGCAAACTGCATGGGGATCAGCTCCGTCTCCGCCATCTCGGCGGCGGAGTGCTTCTCTCCGTCCAGCAGCACCCGCAGCATCCGCAATGCATAGTCTGTTTCCCTTGTGATGAGCATATCCCTGCATCTCCTTTTTGGGTTATATACCCATTCTATCAATCTTGATAAATCTTGTCAAGATATTTTTGGAAGAATTGTGCTGCCATTCTGTAATATTCCGAAAAAAACGCACCGCCTTGCCATGCAAAATATTGGCAGAGACAGCCTCGTCGTGGAGAACCATTACGCACGAGAAAGACCATGCCCGCCGAAAATCAGAGCGGCGGGACAGTTTGCTGTCCCGCCGCCCATGGTTCAAGCTTCTGTTAGACTGATAGATTGAAATGGATCGAGCTGCTTCGGCAACTCGTTTTCTTCAGCCGGAGCTGTCTGCTCTTGCACGGCGTCCGCTGTTGGCTTTGCGTGGCTCCGCGCCCCATACCCCGGCCTCAAAACACTTATTCATTTTGCAGGGCCCGTCCTTTTTGCAAGAGGGACGCTCGAAGGCGGCGCGGTGATCTCCTTATCTGCTCACCGGAAAGGATATCTCGAAAACAGCGCCGGTGTCCCCGTTGTAAGCACGGATCGTCCCTTTATGCAGGTGAATGATCTCCTTCGTCAGGGCAAGG